>JASGGT010000007.1:0-39520 GCA_047602655.1 Desulfovibrio sp.
GCTAAAGGCACGAAAAGTTTTCGCTTGCGGCGCGGTTAAACCGCGACCGGCTCAAACTTTTCGGTGCTGCCGCTGCCCGGCAGCACGAGAGGCGGGACATCGCTGACTAAAGATATTTGCAGCGCATAAAACGCGAGAGGCAGAGGCCCCACGCCCCCGCTACAAGCACAATGCGCCGAGCCTGCGCCCGGCTAAAGGCACGAAAAGTTTTCGCTTGCGGCGCGGTTAAACCGCGACCGGCTCAACCTTTTCGGTGCTGCCGCTGCCCGGCAGCACGAGAGGCGGGCAATCGCTGAACAAGGATAGTTGTAGCGCATAAAACGCGAGAGGCAGAGGCCCCACGCCCCCGCCTCTCTATGAGTGGAGAATTCGTCATGGATTGCGGACTGCCATGCCCCCTATCATGTCACGGAAAAGTGATGCTAGTGGTTTGTGCTCTTCAATGCACTGTTAAAGTTGCATTGAGAACGCATGGTCGTTCTGCATCCGGGCCGGAATTCAACGTAGAAGTCCGTCCGGTTTATTGTTCGGGCGCGTCAGGGACGCGCCTCACAAGAGCCAGGGCCAGCAAGGCCGGAGACATCCTGGGCATCGGGGCAGGTCTGCGCAGCTGCCGCCGCACAAAACCTGCCATGTCCAAAGCAATATCCGCGTCAGTCAAAGCCGAGCGGCATGCCTTTTTGTTTTCTTCCAGAACTGCAAGATACCGCTCAACCAGCCTCAGATCACGATTGTGTGATGGGTCATCGGCCAATTCAGGCGGCGAGGCTCCCAACTGGAAAACGTCACCGATGTGTTGCGACATGACCATTCCTCCATGAATGGATCACTTGCTTCCTTGCAAAGGGGTTGGCCCTGTCCGCCTCCTTGTTTGGTTTTGTACCGTCTCCCCTTCCCCACTCGTCAAGATTTTTATCGGAACATTAGGCCAAATCTTTAGGCTAGGTCTAAAAAAAAGGCCCATTGCATGCCCACAAACTCAAAGTAAAAGTGAGGAACAAATTATATCAGTCATGTAAAAGAGATACGATAAAACTGTTACTTGCAAGTAATTTCGATCGCAGCTACCATGCAGCAACTCAGATGCCTGACGAGGAGAACCTATGCCAACACCTATATTGCAAAAGGAAAGCCATTCCGGCAAAACCAGCAAACTGGTGCTCCACGCGCCGCAAATCGCGCAAAAGCGCGCCCCGGCCACTTCGTCATGCTGCGCATGAGCGAACAGGGCGAGCGCATTCCGCTGACCATTGCAGATACTGACCGGGAAAACGGCACCATTACCATAGTGTATCTGGTTATGGGCAAGAGTACCGCCATGCTTGAAGCGCTCGGCGTTGGAGATGCCATTCTTGACGTCTGCGGCCCCCTTGGTCACCCCACCCATATTGAAAAACGCGGCACGGTCATATGCGTGGGCGGCGGCACCGGTATTGCCGCCATGCACCACATCGCCAAGGGCCATGCCCGCATCGGCAACAAGGTTGTGGGCGTTATCGGCGCTCGCAGCAAAGACCTGCTGCTTTTTGAAAACGAGCTCAAATCCTTTGTGGACGAGCTGCTTGTCTCCACGGACGATGGCAGCTACGGCCACAAGGGCCTTGTTACCGAGCTTCTGCGCGACCGGCTTGAAAAAGACAAGGACGTGTTTGAAGTCGTGGCGGTCGGCCCCGTGCCCATGATGGCCGCCGTGGCTGAAACCACGCGCCCCTTTGGCGTCAAGACCACGGTCAGCCTCAACCCCATCATGGTTGACGGCATCGGCATGTGCGGCGCCTGCCGCGTCACCGTTGGCGGCAAAACCAAGTTCGCCTGTGTGGACGGCCCCGAATTTGACGGTCACGAAGTGGACTTTCCCGAACTGCGCCGCCGCCTGGCCGCCTACCGGGAGCAGGAAACCATTTCTATTGAAGAATACCGGAGAGTCAGCCATGGAGAATAGCAAGCCCAAAAAGACCGTGGCTCCCCGCGTGGACATGCCCTGCCAGCCCGCAAAAGTGCGCCGGGCCAACTTTGAAGAAGTCGCCCTTGGCTACACCAAAGAAATGGCTCAGGCCGAAGCCAGCCGCTGCCTTCAGTGCAAAAAGCCCCTGTGCGTCTCGGGCTGCCCTGTTGAAGTGCCCATCCGCGACTTTATCCATCAGGTTGCCGAAGGCAACATGGATGCCGCCTACCGCATCATCAAGACCACCAACAGCCTCCCCGCCGTGTGCGGCCGCGTGTGCCCTCAGGAACACCAGTGTGAAGGCAAGTGCGTGCTCAAGGCCAAGGGTCAGCCCGTGGCTATTGGCCGTCTTGAACGCTTTGTGGCAGACACGTACATCGCCACCACAGCCTGTGAGCAGGTGACCGGCACCAATGCCTGCGCCCTGCCCCTGGGAGCCAAAAAGGTGGCCTGCATCGGCTCTGGCCCTTCATCCCTGACCTGTGCTGGCGTATGCGCCACCGCGGGCATCAAGGTTGATGTGTTTGAAGCCCTGCACGAGCCCGGCGGCGTGCTCATTTACGGCATCCCCGCCTTCCGCCTGCCCAAAACCGTGGTGGCCACGGAAATCAACGGTCTGCGCCAGGCCGGTGTGGACTTCCACCTCAACTCCGTGGGCGGCCGCACCATTGATATTGAAGATCTGCGCAAGGAATACGACGCCGTTTTCATCGGCGTCGGCGCTGGCCTGCCCGTCTTTCTGGGCGTTCCGGGCGAAAATCTTGTGGGTGTGTTCTCCGCTAACGAATACCTCACCCGAGTCAACCTTGGCCGCGCCTACAACTTCCCTTCGCAGGACACTCCGGCCTACCCCGGCAAGCATGTTACCGTGTTCGGCGCGGGCAACGTGGCCATGGACGCGGCGCGCACGGCCCTGCGCATGGGCGCGGAAAGCGTGCATGTGGTCTATCGCCGCACAAGGGCTGAAATGCCCGCCCGCCTGGAGGAGCTTGAACATGCGGAAGAAGAAGGCGTGCAGTTTGCCATGCTTTCCGCCCCGTTGCGCTTCAACGGCGATGCGGAAATGCGCCTCCAGTCTGTAACCCTGCAGCGCATGGAACTGGGCGAGCCCGATGCTTCTGGCCGCCGCAGGCCTGTGCCTGTGGAAGGCTCGGAATACGATCTGCCCACCGACCTTGCCATTGTGGCTCTGGGCACCCGTTCCAACCCCATCCTTCTTGAGGCTACTCCAGAGCTCAAGCTGAATAAATGGGGTTACATCGAGGCCGATGAGGCCACTGGCGAAACCTCCATTCCCAACGTCTTTGCGGGCGGCGACATCGTCACCGGCGCGGCCACGGTCATTCTGGCCATGGGCGCAGGGCGCAAGGCCGGACAGGAAATAGTCAAAAGAATCGCAGGCTGATTGCAGCCCGGCATCTGATAAAGGGGGGCCTCTGCTGAAGGCTCCCTTTTTTCATAGCCATCCATAAAAAAAGCAACAAATCAGCCTGTCCGTTGGCCTCGGCTTGCCAGACCTGCAGTTCGCGGTCATACTCAAGTCAGAGTCCACACCCGCATCAGACCTGCCGCCCCCTGCGCCGCCACGGCAGGCCCTTTTATATCGGCAATATCCCCTTTCAGGGGCCGGAATGTCATTCTCCGGAGGGCCAAGGGCGCGGCCCCGGCATATTCAGGAAGATCAGCATGATTCTCGCAGACCTGCACACGCACACCAAGTATTCGCACGGCGGCAACACTCCCGCAGAAATGTACGCTGCCGCCGAGGCCCGAGGGCTTGAATACATGGGCTTTACCGAGCATTCGCCCCGGCCCGTGGGTTTTGACTACACCCACGAATATCGCGAGCAACTAACCCGCCACCTGCCGGACTACGTGCGCGAAGTCTGCGCCCTCAAGACCGCCAACCCCAATGGCCCCTGCCGCGTTTTGTTCGGCATGGAGATGGACTGGCTTGAAGGGCAGGAGGACTACACCCGCGCCTCCTGCGCCGCCTTTGATTTTGATTATCTGCTGGGGAGCGTTCACTTTATCGGGCACTGGGGCTTTGACGACGGCGCTGAGCCGTGGAAGGCCTTTTCGCAGGAAGAATGCGACAAGCAGTATCAGGCCTATTTTGAAGCATGGGAGCGCATGATCCTTTCCGGCCTTTTCAACATTGCCGCGCACCCTGACCTCATCAAGATTTTCTCTGTGGAGCAGTTCCACATCTGGCTGGCGAAGCCGGAAAGCATGGCGCTGGTGCAGCGCGGTCTTGCGGCCCTGCAACGCACGGGCATGAGCATGGAGATATCTTCCGCTGGCCTGCGCAAGGCCTGCCGCGAGATTTACCCCGCGCCGCCCATCATGCTTCTGGCCGCGCAAATGGGCCTGCCCGTGAGTTTTGCCTCTGACGCGCATGGCACTGACGATGTGGGCTACGGCTTTGCCCGGCTGGCCTCCTACGCGCGCTCCTTTGGCTTTGCCGAATACACCATCTTTGACCGGGGCCAGCGGATTGTGCTGCCCCTGTAAAACGGCCTGCGCCTTTGACACCACGGATCATATATGTCCGAAATAATTGTATCTATCGATGATGTAAGTCTTTTCCTGCCCGGCGACGCCAGCCAGAAGCATGTGCTGCACAACATCAACTGGCAGGTGCGGCGCGGCGCGCATTGCGCGCTTATTGGCCCCAACGGCTCGGGCAAGTCCACCCTGCTGCGGCTCATGCGCGGCGAGTTGTGGCCCGCCCACGGGCGCATCCAGTGGCACGGGCCTGACGGCCCGGAAGACTCCCCGCTGACAGGCAGGGGCATGACCAGCCTTGTCTCGCCTGCGCAGCAGGAAAACTATCAGCGGCAGGCCTGGGATCTCACAGGCCGCGACCTGCTGCTCACGGGCTTTGAAGATACCCCCCTGGTCTACGCCGACAGCACGGCCTACAGGCGGCAGGCCGTGGAAGACATGGCCGCCCGCCTTGACGCAGAGGGCTTGCTTGAACGCACTGTGCCCACATTTTCGCAGGGGCAGCTGCGCTTGCTGCTGCTTGGCCGCGCCCTTCTGCGCGCCCCCAGCCTGTTGCTGCTTGACGAGTGCGACGAAGGCCTTGACGAACGCCACCGCCAGATTTTCTTTGAAACGCTGGGCGAGTACTCCAGCCGCTGCACCGTGGTAATGACGGCGCACCGCGCCGCCAACATTCCCGACTGGTGCGCTGGCCGCCGATATGTGCGTGACGGCCGCCTGTTCACGGCACCGCCCACGGCTGACGCCGCCGCACAGGCCACTCCAGCGCAACAGACCGCCAGCACGCAAGGCCTTGCGGAGCATGCGCTCGACGGCGGGCACGCCATGCTTGATCTGGACAACGTCACCGTATTCATCGACAGGCAGGATGTGCTGCACGACATCAGCTGGTGCATGCACCAGGGCGAAAACTGGCGCATCACCGGGGCCAACGGATCGGGCAAATCCACCTTGCTGCGCTTGCTGGCTGGTGATGAATTTGTTGCCGCCGGGGGCAGATTTGACCGCTGGCTGCCCGGTCAGGGCGGGCAGGTGGATACCCTTGAAGCCCTGCGCAAAGGCGTGCGCCTTGTATCAGATCTTTCGCAGGCCTTGTACGGCTATTCCCTCAATGCGCTTGATATGGTCTGTACGGGCTTTGACAACAGCATCGGTGTATACCGCCGTTTTTCTGATGCCGAACGGGCCGAGGCCGCAAGCCGCATTGCCCAGATGTTCCCCGATGAAAGCCCCGAGGGCCTGAAGCAGATCGGGCGGCAATCCATCCGCCATCTGTCCACGGGTCAGCTGCGACGTCTGTTCCTGGCGCGCGCCCTTGTGGGCGGGCCGGATATTCTGCTGCTGGACGAACCCTGCTCCGGCCTGGATGCGCCAAGCCGCGCCCAGTATCTGCATCTGCTGGATCAGCTTGCCTTGCATGGCGTCCAGATGGTTTTTGTGTCCCACCATGATGAAGACGCCCCCCTGTGCATCAACAGGGAGGCGCATATGGAAGGCGGACGTTTGCGCGTGGTGCTGTAGGGCCTAATCCTTGCCCTTCCCCAGCCTGGAACGCAGGAGTTCAATGACCACGGGCAGCACGGAAATAATGATGATGCCGTAAACAATCAGGCTGAAGTTCTGCCGGGCCCATTCCAGGTTGCCGAGGAAGTACCCGGCGGAGACCAGCCCGCCCACCCAGAGCACGCAGCCCGTGATGTTGAACAGAAAGAACGTGGGCGGATGCATCAGGGCAATGCCCGCCACAAAGGGCGCAAAGGTGCGCACAATGGGCACAAAGCGGGCCAGCACAATGGCCTTGCCGCCGTGCCTCTCATAGAAGTCGTGCGCCTTGAGCAGGTGGGACTTTTTGATAAGGCGGTTTTCGCGCGAAAAAATCGCCGGGCCCACATGCCGCCCGATAAAATAGTTCACCGCATCACCCAGTATGCCTGCCGCCAGCAGCACGCCCATCACTTCGCCATAGCCCAAATGGCCAGCCCCGGCCACCACGCCGGAGGCAAACAGCAGGGAATCACCCGGCAGGAAGGGTGTGACCACAAGGCCTGTTTCGCAAAAAACAATGACGAACAGTATGGCGTAAAGCCATAGCCCGTACTGATTGGCAAGCTCAAACAAATGCACGTCTATGTGCAGAATAAAACTGACAAAGTTGCTCAGTAGTTCCATAAAGGCCGATCTCCCTCATCGGGCGCATTGCGCGCCTTCGGTCTGCTCTTGTACCCCAAGGCCGCTTGTGGCACAACACAGCCATGCGCGTACTCACCACCATAGCTATCCTTGCCCTGATCCTGTTTGCTCCCGCTGCCAATGCCGCCGACACATATATGGTCGGTTTCAGAACGCTAGGCCAGTGGTCGCCGGAAACGGGCCTGCGCCTGGATGTGAATGTGTGGTATCCATCATCCCGCCCGCCACGTGACCTCAACTATGCACCTTGGGAGATTTCCGCCTCCCGCGCCGGCAAGGCGGTGGACGGACGCTTTCCCCTGCTTCTGCTCTCGCACGATACCGCAGGGACGCGTTTTTCCTATCACGATACCGCCGCATGGCTGGCATCGCTGGGTTTTGTGGTGGCTGCCCCCAATCATCCCGGCGACAACATGGACAACATGGACAACCTGCTGACCTGGCAGCAGCTTGAAAATCGTGCGCGCGAACTTTCTGGCAGTATTGACCTGCTCCTCCATGATCCGGAAGTAGAACCCAGCATTGACGCCTCGCGCATCGGTGTAGTCGGCTTTGGCGTTGGCGGCGCTGCGGCACTGCTGCTGGGCGGTGCGCTGCCCGACTGCGAGGGCTGGGCCAGCTACTGCTCGCGCACTGCGCCAAACGACATGTACTGCAATACATGGGCTCGTGAGCGCATGGAATCGCTGTGCAAGAACCTCCCGCTCACACGCAGCCTCGCCGACACGCGCATCCGCGCCATAGCCGCAGTGGCGCCCGGTTTTGGCATGCTGTTTTCGCGCCAGTCGTTCCACTGGTTCTATCCGCCTCTGCTGATTATGGCCGCGCCCAACGACAGCCTGAACAACCCGGCCCTGCACGCGCGGCGCATATTTGAGCTTATGGATAAAAAGCCCCGCTGGCTGAGCTTGCCGCAGGCCGACACAGGTGCGCTCATGGCGCCCTGCCCCGAATCGCTGGCCATGGAGCTGCCAGAACTGTGCCGTTCGGTCACGGAAGAAACGCGTGGGACAATCCACAGGCGCATGACAGAATCCCTCGGCGATTTTTTTCTGCACTACCTTGGCAATGTCCAGAATCTGCCCCAGATTCCGCCGCCTCCAGACCTGACGCCGCAACAGCAAAAACCAGCGCCAGAGCCAGCCACGCAGCCTGCGCCAAAATCCAAAAAGCGCCGCCCCGGCTAGGCTTGTAAAGGCACTGGCCGTGCGCCTTTTCAGCCACCTTGACAATTGCCGCGCGGCTCACTAAAGGGTGTGGCATGGCGGTAGAACCATACCGTAACATGCAAATTTCCCTATCCGGAACAGGATAATATGCGGAACACAATTTATTTGTTCTGTTTTTTGCTGACTGCCCTAGTCCCCGCAACCGCCTGGAGCACAGACAGCCAGGGATTGCCAGAACAGCAAGGCTGGGTGGTCATGCCAGCTGGTGCGCGCCCTGCCTACTTTGGCATACACGGCGGCACCATGCCCGTCAGCCTGCTCGTGTATGGCGACGGCTCTTCGCTCGTGACCTTTGTCGGGCGCACTGGCAACGACTTCATCGATGTGCTGCGCAGAGCCGAAGTCTCCATGCCAAGCCTGCTCAACGCCACCTCGCAGCGCTCGGCAGCCGGAAAAAACGTATCGCCCTCAGCCAATGCAACAGCTGTGCTCATGGCGGGTTCTTCTTCCAGCAGCCTTCCGGTGTTCAATGTCAGCGGCGAACGACTCTCGCACATGGATGTCCCTCCAGGACAGCTTCAGCCCTTTGGGCTTTCTGACAAGGCACTGTCTATCGAAGGCGAAGTAACAGCCCCCCAGCGACTGTCTACTGTTAAGCAGTATCGGCTGCTTTTTCAGCCGCAGTATCTGCAACCACGGCGCAATCAGCGCTAGACCCGCTGCAAAAGCCAGCGTTTACTTGTAGAAAAAAATCACAAAAAACTTTTTTACTATTTAAACAGCGCATTGAATAGGCCTGTTAAATATTTTTAGCTTCAATCGCTGCCATTCAAGATTGTTTTTTGCACCAGCCTGCCTGAACAAGAGCGGGCTTTTTTTTCGCCTGCTTGATTTGAATGCTTATAGAAGATAAACTATCTCCATGCAGAACATTTTGTCCCAGGAGCCAAGCTATGCCGCTTTCCGATCATTTAGAACTTATGCAGCGCCTCTGTGCCAAAGCTGGGCAGGATCATGAATGCCCCCTCGAAAAACATTTTCGTTCAGGCATTATGTCACTCAAGGAATTCAGCACGGATTATGATTCCATAGTTGACGAGCACAACCCCTTTTATCAGGAATTTACTAACTACCTGAGCCAGGACGCCTTGGAGGCTGACGATCTGTTTTCGCTCTTTGAATGTCTGGTGATCTTTATCCGCATGCGCCAGATGGCGCACTCAGGGATTGAGCTCAGCGTGAGGGAACAGAACGTGCTGGACTATTTTGAATCCTGCGGCGAATGGGCATCGCGTGACAATACGCTCGTGAGCAACTGGTACTGGAAGCAACTTCCAGCCAGGCAGCGCACCCATTAGCGAAACAGTATTCCTCAAAAGAAATCCATACATAACCCCCGAACTACCTGCCCGTTCCATGCGCAAAGGCCGCCCAGCAATGCTGGGCGGCCTTTTAAGCACACAGGCTCGGCTATGCGCCGCAAGTAACTCGTAGAGGCCAGGGTCAAGCATCATCAGCCAGGTGCAGATGATGCCCACCATGACCCCACAGAGCATAAAAGGCCAGAATGTGCGGTACGCGCAGAACAGCATCTTCCAAACCAGCGCACCACGGAAATTTGAAAAAAATATAGGTGCGGCCCTCCCCACAGTGGAGAACCGCACCTTCCCTCAACTTTCCTGCGGATAAAGAGCCTTGGCTTTCAATCCGCAGGAAGATGTTTCGTTGGATTACTTTTTCAGATTTTCAGCCAAGAGCTCGGCGATATGATCGACCTTGATCTTGAGGCCCTGCTTTTCAGCACCGCCACGGATCTGCATGACGCAGCCGGGGCAGTCCACCACCAGGCGGTCAGCGCCGGTGGCCTTCATGTTGGCGATCTTCTTGTCCAGCAACTGTGCCGAGATTTCGGGGAACTTCACGGAGTAGCTGCCGCCAAAGCCGCAGCACACTTCTTCTTCCTCGCAAGGCACGTATTCAGCCGCATCGCCGATAAGGTCGCGTGGGGCCTTTTTGACGCCCAGGCCGCGGCACAGGTGGCACGAGGCATGGTAGGTGACCTTCTGCGCGGACTTGTTGAAGTCCTCGGCCTTGAGGCCCAGCACGTCATGCACAAAGGAGCTGAAGTCGATGATCTTGGCCGCAAAGGCCTGAGCTTCCACCGTGGAGAAATCCTGATCCAGGATTTCAGGATAGTGGTGCTTGAGATGACCGGCGCAGCTGGCGCACAGCGTGATGATGTAGTCGTAGTTGCCGCCACGGAAGGCCGCAATGTTCTGCTTGGCCACATCCATGGAGGTTTTGCGCTGGCCCATCATTTCGAGGGGCAAGCCGCAGCAGGACTGCTCCATGGGGAAGTCCACGGCCACGTTCTTGGCGGCCAGAATCTTCACGCAGGCTTCCAGTTCTTCAGGGTAGATGAAGTCCTGGGCGCAACCGCTGAAGATAGCCACGCGGAAGGTGGGGTTCTGCACCTTGGGGGCCAGTTCGGGCCAACGGTCACGGAAGGACTTGTTGGCAATGGCGGGCAGAGCCTTGAAGTTGTGCTTGCCAAGGAACACGGCAGGCAGGTGACGCTGGAACTGGGCCCCACGCGTGAAGGGCTTCTGGGCGAAGCTGGCGAACTTGAGCAGCTTGTGGAACAGCTTGCGGTTCTTCATCACAGCGGAAAGCAGGTTGGCTTCGATGGGAGCGCCCTGTTCCACGTTGAGACGCGAGCGCACTTCGCGGATAAGACGCGGCAGATCGATGCCGCCAGCGCACACATTGGCGCACGATTCGCAGCCCATGCAGTTCTGGCTGAGAATACGCGCACGATCCTTGCCGTGGAAGAAGTAGGTAAGGATCAGGCCGATGGCGCCAATGTAGATGTAGCCCATCTTGTGGCCGCCAACGAGGCGGTACACGGGGCAGACGTTGGCGCACGCGCCGCAGCGCACGCAGCGGAACACCTGCGAGAACAGGGGATCTTTGGCGATTTCGGTACGCCCGTTATCAAGGAAGATAACGTGCAGAATCTTTTTGTTGTCGTCATTGGCCGCACAGGGGCCTGCGCCGCACATCCAGGTAACGTAGGAGGTAAGGCGCTGGGCGGTGGCGTTGCGGGGCAGCACCTGAAGGGCCACCAGGGCGTCGTCCAGCTTGGCAACGAGCTTGTCCAGACCGGCAATGGCAACGTGCACGCGCGGCAGGGTCGTTACCATGCGGGCGTTGCCTTCGTTGGTCACGGTAGAGATCGCGCCGTTTTCGGCCACGGCAAAGTTACAGCCGCTCACGCCCATGTCGGCGGCGATGAACTTGCGGCGCAACTGCACGCGGGCCACCTTGACCAGACGCTGCACGTCGGAATCCTGCTTGACGCCGGTGGCCTTGGTGAAGTCGTCGGCCACCTGATAGCGCGAAAGGTGGATGGCGGGCATAACCATGTGCGAAGGACCTTCGTGGCGCAGCTGGATGATCCATTCGCCAAGGTCGGTTTCGTCCACGATCAGGCCGTTGCCTTCCAGCGCGGTGTTCAGGCCGATTTCTTCGGCGGTCATGGACTTGGACTTGACCACCTTCTTCACTTTGTTTTCTTTGGCGATGCGCACGATCATGTCGTTGGCTTCGGCAGCGGTGGCCGCACGGTGCACGTGCACGCCGCGCTTTTCAGCCTCGGCCTTGAACTGCGCGTACAGTTCGTCCATGTGCTGACAGGCGTAGTCCTTGGCATCGGCGATCTGCTTGATCAGCGCCTTCTCGTCCACTTCCTTGAACACGGCTTCGCGGTTGGCGCGGTAGGCCACGGCAAAAGTATCAAGGGTGCGACGCAGAAATTCGTCGTTCAGGGCTTCGTCCAGTTCCTTATGATATCCCGATGAGCTCTTGAGGGCGTCATGCATGGGTTAGTCCTCCAGCAGAATGATATGCAGTTCCAGCGGCCCATGCACGCCCACGGCAGCCACGCGCTCAATGTCGGCGGTACGGCTGGGGCCAGTCACCAGAGTGGTGTACGTGGCGGTACCTTCGTTCATGCGCTCGCGCAGCAACTGGGCTATGGAGGGCAGATCGGGGTAGATGGTGGACTTGCGCAGCATCAGCACGGAAACTTCCGAGATCATGCCCGTAAGGCGCACATCTTCGCTATCGGTATTGAGCAGGCAGGTGCCGCTGGCGGCAACGCCAAGTTCTGCGGTGGAAACGCCCACGTCGATACCGGCAAGATAGTTGCGCAGCCCTTCACGGATGCACAGAAAACCTTTTTCTTCACAGGCGGCTGCCAGCGCGGCAAAGTCGGCATCGCCAAGCTGCGGCGCTGCCACCACACGCTGCACGCGCGTGGGAACCTTATTGGGGCCAAGGGGGCCTTGTTCCGTGCCGGGTTCGTCAGCCAGAAGCTCTGCGGGAGCCTTGTTGGCGCAAACGTCCACAACATACTGCAAGGCGGCTGCCATGTTGGGCACTTCCTGCACTACGGCGGTAACAGCCGCAGCCTTGGCGGAAAAGGCTTCTACCAATTCCTGATGTGTCATAAACAACTCCTTTTTCAAAACACGCCGGGTTCTTGAACCATGCAGCTTCGCCGCGAAAAAATAGTGTGCAGAGGGCCGGATTCACCCGCTGCCATCGTTTGCGCTCATATCCCTGCGAACGGCGTAACACGCCCATAGCTTCAGAAACAAACCCCCGCGGTTCTTCAGATGGGCATTCTGGCAGAACAACCGCCGGGTTGATAAACGCGGCGGAGGAACCACAGTCCCCCGCCGCGCTCACATGTTACTTCAGGCTTTCAGCGTACAACTCCACAGTGTGCTTGACGCGCACGGAGTCGTGATTGTGCGAAAGCACGTCCTCAAGCTGCATCATGCAGGCAGGGCAACCGGCGGCCACAATCTTGGCTCCGGAAGCTACCACGTTGTTGCGCTTGCGCTGGCCGATCTTGCGCGAATAGTCATAGTGGAAGAGGTTGAACGATCCGCCGCAGCCGCAGCAGCGGTCAGCTTCGGCCATTTCCGTAATCTTGTAGGCGGGGTTGGCCTCAACAACGGAACGGGGCTGGCTGACAACGCCAAGCGACTTCTTGAGGTGGCAAGAATCGTGGTAGGTCACGCTGACGGCGTTTTCCTGAGCCTGCCCGGCAGGCTGCACCTTGAGCACATCCACCAGGAAGGCATTGATGTCCATGGCCTTGGCGGCCAGTTCTTCAATCTTGTGCTTTTCGGCGGACCCAAGTCGGTGCGCGTAGCGGGGCCACAGTTCCTTGACCGTGGAGGTGCAGGAACCGCAGGGGCTGAGAATATAGTCGAAGTCGCCGTTTTTGAGGGCTTCCACGTTCACGCGCATCTGCTCCACCATGCCCTTGGCATCGCCGGACGAAAGCGCCGGAATACCACAGCAGGTGAGGTTTTTGGGCATGAACACGGCCACGTTGTGATAACGCAGCACCTTCAGGCAGGCTTCTGCCATATCGGTGTACATTTTATCGCCCACGCAGCCGGGGAAGAACGCCACCTTGAGCCCGCCAGCGCGGCGGGGTTCGTCAAGCGCGCCGTAGCGGGCGTGCAGAGGCGTTTTTGCCAGGGGGTGAATGTGGCGGTCGCCCAGCATGAAGTTGAGCAGAGGCGCGCACACGGTGCCCTGCGCGTCGTTGCTCGAGCCAAAGATAAGGCCCTGCATGGGCGCGCCAACGCGCATGGCGAAGTTGAAGAGGCCAGGCTTGGTCAGAAGTGAACGGAAGATCATCTTCTTGACCGGGTGCAGGCCGATGAACTCGTTTACGATTTCACGGGCTTCCATGAAGACGTCCATAATCTGGACGCCGGGCGGGCAGGACGCCTGGCAGGAACCGCACAAAAGGCAGCGGCCCAGTTTTTCGGCCACAGCCGTAGGGTCCTGAATCATCTCATGGGCCAGGTTGTCAATAAGGGCCAGCTTGCCGCGAGCCACGTCAGCTTCCATACCGGTGGCGCCGAACATGGGGCACACGGCCTGGCACATGCCGCATTTCATGCAGGCAGTGATCCTGTCGTCCAGGGCCATAAGGCGCTGGGCCAGTTCGTGCATAGTACTCATGAAACGCTCCTGGAGCGGTTGAATTTTTGCTCTTGCCCGGTAGCGCCCGCACAGGGCGGGCAGCCCCCGGAAAAGACGGGGGCCAAAAGACCCCGCCTCTGCAATGCCGGAGCGAACTGCCTAGATGCCCACCAGCTTGGTGGAGTTAAGCAGTCCCTTGGGGTCAAGAGCCCGGCGCAGCCGCTGCGAGAACAGAATGGTGCCGCGTGAGGTTTCCTTTTCCATCCACTTGGACTTGGCGGTGCCGATGCCGTGTTCGCCGGAGAGCGTACCCTTCAGCTTGATAGCCGTATCGAACATTTCGTCGATGGCTTCTTCCACGCGCTTGAATTCGTCGGCGTCGCGCTTATCGCACAAGAAGGTGGGATGCAGGTTGCCGTCGCCAGCGTGGCCAAAGGTGCCCACTTCAAGGCGGTATTTGGTCGCGATGTCGTTGACGGCCTTGACCATGGCGGGGATCTGCGAACGCGGCACGGTGGCGTCTTCAAGCACGGTGGTGGGCCGGGCGCGGGCCAGCACGGGCAGGGCCATGCGGCGGGCTTCCCACAGCTTGAACTTTTCGGCGGCGTCCTTGGGCACATGCACGGCAGTGGCGTGGTTGGCCTTCAGCACCTTTTCAACGGCTTCGGCATCGTCAGCAACCTGGGCGGGATGGCCGTCCACTTCGATGAGCAGGATGGCGCCAGCTTCGCGCGGCAGGCCAGCCTTGGTGAAGTCGTCAACGCGCACGATGGTGTTGTTGTCGAGGAATTCAAGAGTACAGGGCACAACGTGGGCGGCAATAATGCCAGCCACTGCGTCGGCGGCGTCCTGCACGTCAGAGAACACGGCCATCAGGGCCTTGGAGGCCTTGGGCGGCGGCACGAGCTTGAGAATGGCTTCAGAAATAACGCCCAGCGTGCCCTCGGACTGCACCATCATGCCGGCGAGGTTGTAGCCGGTAACGCACTTGACCGTGCGCGAACCGGATTTGACCACTTCGCCCGTGGCGTCGAAAAATTCGATGCCCATGAGGTAATCCTTGGTAACGCCGTACTTGAGGCCACGCAGGCCGCCAGCGTTTTCAGCAATATTGCCCGCGAGGGTGGACACTGCCTGGGAACCCGGATCGGGGGGGTAGAAAAGATTTTTCTTGGCAACCGTAGCCGCAAATTCAGCAGTAATGACGCCCGGTTCCACCACAGCGTAGAGGTCGTCAGAATTGATTTCAATGATGCGGTTAAGGCCGGTGGTCAGAATGACCACGGTTTCGGACTTGTCCGGGATGGTGCCGCCGGAAAGGTTGGTTCCCGCGCCGCGCACGGTCATGGGGATACCATTGTCATACAGTTTTTTCACACACTGGCCGAGCTGTTCCTTGGTAGTGGGACGCACAACCAAAGAAGGCTTGACCGGCGGCAGTACCGCAGAATCATACGAATAGCTCATGCGGTCGGCTTCGGAACTGAACACGTTTTCCTTGCCGATCATTTCTTCAAAATCCTTAATCAACGCCTGGCTTGCCATAAGGCCTCCTTGAAAGTCCGTCAGCAACGTCTTTATGGTAAGGCACAGACCTCGCGCCCCTTGCGCGGGCCTGACAGATTTGGATTCCCATACGGTTGTTTGAACAGTCGGTCAACTTTTTTACGAGAATGAAGACCTATAGCGTTGTTTGACAAGTTTGCAAAGGGCACGAGCCAAAAAACTTTGGTATCACAGTCTGACATTCTCGCCAAAAGTTTACCTACTGTCGCTGCACCCATATCGGGGCAATGCGATCTGCATCATTGCAATTTAAATCGTTTTAATCAGTTAAGCACTGGGAACCATATTGTGAAGAAGGAGTTTCCGCAGCGCCCCGGTCTTTGTTGCAGAAGAGAGAACGTAAAATTTTTTTCCGCAGGCACGTGCCACAAAAAATTCAATGCGCGCCAAACGGCCTCAGAAACGCCATGTGGCAGGATGAGGGAAGGGAGTGGCCCTTTGCCGGACATGAACGACCGGGAAAGCGCGTGAGGTGGTGTGGCGGCGTGCACGCCGCCACATTGTGGAATTAATGCCGCCCATGCCTGCCGTCAACGCCAGATTATCGGTAAATTATCGGCAGCCGGGCGGCCAGCGGGGCAAGGCCCGCCTGACCCTAGGAGCTGTCTCTCAATAATTGAGAGGCGGCCCCTAGCCTGCCTGTGGCTTCTTTGACGCCGTCTTTTTCCAGAAGAAAAAATGCCCCAGGGCCATGCCGCCGTGCCCCACGGCATAGGCCACGAGCAGCCATGCAAAGAGGCTGTGCAGGCTGGCCGCCGTGTGCGAAACATCGTTCATCTGCCAGGAACGGAACCACCACAAACCCGTGAGCAAGACCATGCTCAAGGCTCCCATGCCGAGGCCCTGCACAACACAGGCAAGCCCCTTGGGGCGCGGCGCGATAATCAGCTTGCCGCTGCGTATGGCCGCAATGTCCCCGGCAAGCTGATCCATGTCGCCCCACAGATAGGGAAAGTAGTGACGCGGGCCCCGCATGCCAATCCCGCAGGCCACAAGGCCAAATCCCAGCACGCACAACACAAGGCCCAGAATCATGTGGACTGTGCCAAGGCCAAACAGCTGCGTCAGCACCTGCGTCATTATCAGGCAGACCACCAGCGCATGCAAAAAACGCAGCACCGGAGGCTGAAAAAATCCGAGAAACTTCCACAACAAACCCAACTGGGTTTTCAGCATTTCACTCAAGCCCATAGCGTCGCTCCCTGTTTTTCAACTTTTCAAGAACGGCGGCGCAGCGGCGCGCCCTCGGCTTCAGCCCCTGCAAAAAACGAGCGCCGCCCCTGAGGAGGGGCGGCGCAACAGTTCTAATGGTGGCACGAGCATGAAAGCATGTGCGCCATCTTTTCTTTCTTGGTACGCAGATAGTTTTCATTCTCCGGGCAGGCTTCCATCTCAATGGGCACCCGCTCCACAATTTCTATACCGTAGCCGGAAAGCCCCACGATCTTTTTGGGGTTATTGGTCAGCAGGCGGATCTTGTGGATGCCCAGATCAACCAGCATCTGCGCGCCAGTGCCGTAGTCGCGCAAATCCGGGGGGAAGCCCAGCTTGCGGTTGGCTTCGACAGTGTCGTAGCCTTCATCCTGCAATGCATAGGCCTTGATCTTGTTGGCAAGGCCGATGCCGCGCCCTTCCTGACGCATGTAGAGCAGCGCGCCGCGGCCTTCTTTTTCAATCTGGCGCAGTGCAGCGCCCAGCTGGCCGCCGCAGTCGCAACGCAGCGACCCAAGGGCATCGCCCGTGAGGCATTCGCTGTGAATGCGCGTGAGCACCGGTTCCGGCGTGGAAAGGTCGCCCTTCACAAGGGCCAGATGCGTGCCGGGCTCGTTTTCGCTTTCATAGGCAATGACCGAGAATTCGCCAAACCGCGTGGGCAGGTGAGCCTGCGCCACACGGCGCACCGAAACCTGACCCCGGTCAAGGCGATAACGGATGAGATCCTTGACCGCGGCAATCTTGAGGCCGTGTTCTTCGGCAAAAATTTCAAGGTCGGGCATGCGCGCCATTGTACCGTCATCGCGCATGATTTCGCAGATGACAGAAGCAGGCTTGAGCCCGGCCAGGCGGGAAAGATCAACGCCGCCTTCGGTCTGCCCGGCGCGCGAAAGCACACCGCCGGCCTTGGCCCGCAGGGGGAAGATATGACCGGGGGTGACGATGTCGTCAGGCCGCACATTGTCTGCCACGGCAGCCAGAATGGTCGTGGCGCGGTCGGCTGCGGAAATGCCCGTGGTCACGCCCTCGCGGGCTTCAATGGAAATGGTGAAGTTGGTGCCAAAGCGCGAGCCGTTGCGCTGGGTCATCAGGGGCAATTGCAAGCGGTCAATGATTTCGGGAGCCATCGGCAGGCAGATGAGCCCCCTGCCGAACTTGGCCATAAAATTGATGGCTTCCGGAGTCACATGCTCGGCTGCCATGGTGAGGTCGCCTTCGTTTTCACGGCCTTCGTCATCTACCAGAATAATCATTTTGCCCTGCCGGATGTCGGCAATGGCCTCTTCAATGCTGCACAATGGCATGTTGCTTCCTTCATTGCCCGCCGGGGGGCGTGATTTTTTTTACTTTCATCAAAGGTTAGGTACGGAGCCCTGTTCTGTCAACCGCAGGCGGGGCAAACGCCCAGCGTCTCTGCGACCGCAAAATGTGCAGGGCCGCCCCGCTGGGGCAAATCGCCGCCGCTTTGGGCTAACTGCCCGAAACAGGCTTGAGGCCCACCTCTGCCAGCAGGTCCTTGACCGACCTGCCGAACAAGAAGGCCAGCATGGCGCGGGGCACGCCTGCGCGCTCAACGCAAAGCTCACGAAAGGCCGCGTCCATGCGGGCGGCTTCGCCCAGTTCCGCTACGGCGGCTTCCCGATCGCTGCCCTCCAGCGGGTCGTGCTCCGCATAACGCTCCACAGTCAGGCCTTGCCCCTGCTGCGGGAAAAATCCCAGCCTGTCGGCCAGCTCAAGCACCGCCCGCACAGAAACCTGCTCTTCATGCGCGCTCACCAGGTCAGGCAGCAAGGCCCTGCTGGCAGCGCTCAGCGTGGAAAATCCTGGGATTCCCCCGGCCAGCGCGTCCAGAGCCGCATAACGCCCAAGATGCGAGGCCTTGGCAAGCAGTACTTCCAGCGGCCCGGTGTCCATGCAGAACAGGGCCGTGCACTGGGCCGGGCGCTGTTCATAGATGCCGCAGCCCGCGCCTTCGCGATAATAACGGCAGCGCCAGGGGTGCACCCTTCCGCCGGGCCCGGCAATCTTGAGGCGTTCCCCTTCCAGGGGCCGCAAGGCCTTGCGCGAGTCATCCCGCGCCCACTCCCCGGCGCGCAGACACACCAGAGCTTCTAGGGTCAAGGTGCCGGAAACCAGCAAGGCGGCGTCGCTCAGCATCAGGGTCGGCCCGCCCAGCAAACAGCAGGTGCCGCAGCGCCTGCACACAGGGGCCCCGCCGGAATCTGCGGGCATGGATGAAAAAGGGGAATTCTGCGTACTCATAGGTTCTCCAGGGCCGGATCAGTGCGAAGAAGGAAAGGTTTGCCCTTTCTCCGCATGTTCCGGCCGGTTCTGCTTGAAACGCCCGCCCCAGAGGCGTCCCAGCCTGCGGGAGAGTTTTTCCATATAATAATAGTACACTGGCGTGATATAGAGCGTGACCAGCTGCGAAAAGCACAGCCCGCCCACCACGGCCAGCCCCAACGCGCGGCGGGCATCGGCCCCTGCGCCAATGCCCACGGCAATGGGCAGCGCGCCCATGAGCGCGGCCACGGTGGTCATCATGATCGGCCTAAAGCGCACATGACAGCCCTGTGTAATGGCCGCCAGCGGGTCAAGGGACGGATCATTCTTCTGCGCTTCCAGAGCGAAATCGAGCATCATGATGGCGTTCTTCTTGACGATGCCAAGCAGCATGATAATGCCCACAAAGCCATACAGATCAAGCTCCATGCCGAACAGCCACAAGTCGCCAGCGCGCCAAAACCCGCCGAAGGCAAACCGGAAAGGATGGTGAACGGGTGGATAAAGCTCTCGTACAAAATGCCCAGCACAAGATAAATAACCACAATGGCCAGCACAAGCAGCCACCCCATACCCTTGAGCGAACTCTGGAAGGCCTGTGCAGTGCCTTGCGATTCAGCGGTCACCGTATCGGGCAGCAGCGGGCGCGCCGCCGCCTCCACCGCCCCCACGCCCTGACTGAGCGAAATGCCGGGGCGCAGATTATAGGAAATGGTCACGGACGGAAACTGCCCGTTGTGGTTGACCGCGATGGGGCAACCCCGGTGGAAAGCTTGGCCAGCGTATCCAGCGGCACAAGATCGCCGCCCTTTGAGCGCACATAAAGCCGTGAAAGGGCCGAGCGGTCTTTCTGGAAGGGCTTTTGCAATTCCACAAAGACAGAATAGTCGTCCGTTGGCGCGTAAATTGTCGAAACCTCACGCGAACCGTAGGCCGATTGCAGGGCCAGCTCTATCTGCTGCGGCGTCACGCCCAGGGCTGCGGCGCGGTTGCGGTCAATGGTCACGCGCAGTTCAGGATTCTTGAGTTGCAAATCGCTGTTGACGTCCTGCAATTCCGGCAGCTTGCGCAGGGCATCCTCAATGCGTTGCGCGCTTTCAAAAAGCGAGCCCATATCCGGCCCAAACAGCGTGTACTGGTACAGAGCCTTGGAAGCGCGGCCGCCAATGCTGATGGTGGGCGGCACACGCACAAACACGCGCATGGAAGGCGAGGTGTTCAGATCCTTGCGCAGCTTCTGGGCCACGGCCTCAATGCCTGGGCGTTTGTCGTGCTCCGCCAGCCGCATGAGCAGAATGCCGTTGTTCATGCTCTGGCTGCCGCCCACAATACCCACAATGGAGTTGTAGGCCGCCACATGGGCGGAAGATTCCAGCATGGGATCAAGGCTGTGCTGCGCCCGCACCATGCCCTCAAAGGACACGCCCTGCTCCGCCTCGGTGCTGGCCTGCAACAGGCCCATGTCTTCCGTGGGCAAAAAGCCCTTGGGAATGACCATGCCCAGCCATACCGTCAGGGCCAGCAGGCCCACCGAAGCCAGCAGGGTGATGCGCCGGTGACGCAGCGCCACATCCAGCGAACGGGCGTACAGGTCGGCGAGCCTGTCAAAACATCGCTCAAGCGCGCCGTACATCCCGTTTACGGCGGGCTTGTGCCCGGCCATGTTCCGCCCCTGCGCCTTCAGAAAATAGGCGCAGAGCATGGGCGTGAGCGTGAGTGAAACCACGCCGGAGCTCAAGATGGCGGCAATGATGACCACCGCGAATTCGCGGAACAGCCGCCCCACAATGCCGCCCATGAACAGCACGGGGATGAACACCGCCGCCAGCGAGAGCGTCATGGAAACAATGGTGAAGCCTATCTCCGCCGAGCCGTCAAAGGCCGCGGTTTGCGGATCCTTGCCCATTTCCTGATGGCGCACGATGTTTTCAAGCATGACGATGGCATCGTCCACCACAAAGCCCACGGCAAGAGTCAGGGCCATGAGCGAGAGGTTGTCCAGACTGTAGCCCAGCACGGACATGACGGCAAAGGTCGAAATAACCGACATGGGCAGGGCAAGGCTGGGAATGATGGTGGCGGGCAGATTACGCAAAAAGATAAAGATGACCAGCACCACCAGAAATACCGTGAGCACCAGGGTAAATTTAACGTCCGCCACGGATTCGCGGATAGACTCGGAGCGGTCGTAAAAAACCTCAACCTTCGCCGAGGGCGGCAACTGCTTTTCCAGCGCTGGCAGCAAGGCGCGGATGGAATCCACCACCTGCACGGTATTGGTACCGGGCTGACGCTCCACGGCCAGCATGATGCTGGGTGCGCCGCCGTTGCTCCAGGTGAGCTGCTTGTCCTGCTTGAAGCTGTCCACCACTTCGCCCAGATCGCGCAGGCGCACGGGCGCGCCATTGCGGTAGGCAACCACCGCGTCGCTGAAGGCACGGGCGTTCATGAGCTGGCCCGAAGACTTGATGGAATCAGCCCGGTGCGACCCTTCCAGTGCGCCTGTGGGCAGCATGCTGTTTGCTGAGGCCACAGCATCTGCCACTTCGTCAATGCCAAGACCGCGCGTGGCCAGCTCGTCCGGGTTCAGCTGCACGCGCACGGCGTACTGCTTCTGCCCGTAAATGACCACCTGGGCCACGCCGTCCACCATGGAAAGCCGCTGGCCGATGAGCGTATCCGCGTATTCATTGAGCACGTAAAGCGGCAAGGTTGCAGACGATATGCGCAGTTGCAGGATGGGCAAGTCAGCGGGGTTCACCTTGCGGAAGCTCGGCGGTACGGTCATGTTGGTGGGCAAACGGCGCTGGGCAAGGCCGATGGCCGACTGCACGACCAGAGCAGCGGCATCGATATTGCGGTCAAGGGCAAACTGGATGGTGATGCGCGTGCGGCCCGTGGAACTGACCGATGAAATGGAATCGATGCCCGCAATGGTAAAAAATTCTTTTTCCAGCGGCGTCGCCACGGAGGAGGCCATGGTTTCCGGGTCGGCCCCGGCAAGCTCGGCCTGCACCTGAATGGTGGGAAAATCCACCGTGGGCAACTGGTTTACAGGCAGATTGCGATATCCGGACACGCCAAAAAACAGCATGCCCAGCATTATCAGCACAGTGGCCACAGGGCGGCGGATAAAAAGCGCGGCGATATTCATGCGGCCCCCTCGGGGAATGCATGGAAGGCATCTTGCCTTGCGGCAAAAGGGCAGCTAATCAAGTCTGACCAAAAACTATAACGTCTGAGCCACTCGCCTTGCGGCAAAGAAACTCCTGGCAAAACATCTTCAAAACGACTGCTCCATCTCCCGCAGCAGCAGAAACAGGCCGAGCAAACAGCACACGCCGCCAATGAGGGTGCGCAGCATGGCCGTGGGCGTGCGCTTTGCCAGAACCACGCCGCCAGCAAAACCTGCGACTTCAAGAAGGCATACTATCGGCAACAGGGCAAAATCCACATGCCCGTCTGCTATGTTGCCCACCGTGCCAAACAGGGCCGTAACCACCTGATACGGCATGGCAAGGCCCACGGCCGTCATGGGGGCAACCCCGGCGGCTATCATCCAGGGGATAGTGAGCACCGGACCGCCAGCACCAGTCATACCCGCCAGAAAACCAGTACTCGCCCCGATGAAAAAAAATCCCGCCCTGCTCTGCCAAAAAACGCTGCCGCCAGCCTTGGGGGGACGCAATACGCAAAAGCCTGCAAACAGGATGATGCCCGCCAGCAAAATCACCAGCGGCTTTGCGTTGATGCTGGCGTTGAGCACGGCCCCCGGCAGAGCCGCAAGACCGCCGATCATAAAAGGCGTGGCCCGCGACCAGTCCACATGGCCCAACCGGCGGTACATGACGGTTCCCACCAGCCCAATGGGCAAAAATGACGCCAGCGCCGTCCCCATGGCCTCATGCGGCTCAAGCCCGCTCAGCAGGATCAGCCCCGGAGGAACAAGGATACCGCCTACGCCCGTAAGCCCAACCAGAATACCCACCAGCAGGCATACCGCGCCCAGTAATGTTACCAGCATATACTTCCTTAAAAATCAGGCAGACTGACCGCCAGGGCGCACAGCCAGAGCGTCAGTCCCCCACACAAGGCGCTATAGCGCAAGAGTCCGCAAAGCGCCAGCAAGCGCTTGCGATCCCAGGGCGCGGCCTCGTCCTGCTCCGGCCCAAGCCAGGGTTTTGGCGTCAGCGTGCCAAAATACACGGACGGCCCCCCCATGCGCGCCCCGCACAACCATGCGCAGACGGCCATGGACCAGCCGGAATTGGGGCTTGGCATGCCTACGGCCTGCCGGGCCACGACCCGAAAACCGGGCCAGCGGCCTTGCCATACGCGCACGGGCCGCGACCGGACTGGCAAAAAACGCAGATGCTGCTCGCAGATGGCCGCACATCTGTCCGCAAGCCAGGCCGCGCAAGCCGACAAACGGGCAGGAAGGTAGGCCAGCGCATCATCGCCGCGCGCCCCGGCCCAGCCCAGCCAGCGCCACTTTTCGGTCACGTAGCCCCACATGGAATCAGTGGTGCTCACGGCCTTGTAGCACCACATGGCCACAGGCCCGCCCACGAGCAGCCAGAAAAAAGGAGCCATAAAGGCATCCGTAAGATTTTCAGAAAGTGTATCGGCCAGGGTTTTACGCATGAGGGAGCGATCCATGCTGGAAGTATCCCGGCTGACCAGCCACGAAAGGGCTTCGCGCGCTTGCGGCTCGTCATAGTGTTCCACCCGGCGCAGCACCTCCTGCCCGGTGCGCAGCAGGCTGCCCAGGGCAAGCCCGGCCCAAGCCAGATACAGGGCCAGCAGCGGCCCAAGCACCGGCAAGGAAACCAGCCCCAAAGCAACCGCGCCCGTCAGGCCTACAAGCACTGCCAGTGCGACAGCCCCGGAAAAACGCCCGCGCTGGCGTTCGGCATCCGGCCCGTTCTTGCGCATAAAACGCCGCGCAGGGGCTTCCAGCCAGTCCAGCAGCTTGCCCACCGCACAGACGGGGTGCCGCCACGGCAGGTCGGGGTCGCCCAGCCAGAGATCAAAAATCAGGGCCAGAGGGGCAAGCCACCAGCATTCCCACACGGAATAGGGGAACAGCTGCACCAGGCTCACGCCCAATCCTCCATGAGGCCGGTGCGGGCCAGGGCCATGTACAGCACAATGCCCGCCGAGGTGGAAAGGTTGAGGCTGCGCACGCGCCCCTCCAGCATGGGAATGCGGATACGGTGGGGCGACAGCGCCAGAATTTCCTGCGGCAGACCACGCGTTTCCGGCCCGAACACGAGGCAGTCCTCCGGCTCAAAGGCAAACTGGTGCGCCGGGGCGCTGACCTGCCCTTTCTTGGCCGAGGTCAGCACAAGTCGCGCGCCCTGCTGCCCCTGCGCCGCAAAGGCGGCCCAGTCGGGCCATACGCGCAGCCGCACGTTGGGCCAGTAATCCAGCCCCGCGCGCTTGAGGTAGCGGTCTTCAAGCTTGAAGCCCAGAGGCTCAATGAGATTCAGAGTGGTATCCGTGGCGGCGCACAGCCGGGCGATATTGCCAGTATTGGGGGGAATTTCCGGCTCAAAAAGAACTATCTGCATGGTGTAGCTGACTGGTGGTAAGAGGGTGACGGCTCAGACTGCAAGTGCCAGCCATGTTGCCGGGGTAAACAGATTTAGCTGGCCTCCCCCGCGAGGGGCAGGCACATGCCGATGCGGTTGGTCAGGCCGTAGCGCTTTTCTTCTTCAAGTATATCTTTGAGAAACCGGGGCATGCCCGCATCATCCAGCGCCGTGAAGCCCAACCGTGCGTAAAATGGCGCGTTCCAGGGCACGTGGGTAAACGTTGTCAGATAGAGGGCTGGTAGTTTGCGCTGCCGCAAGCCCTCTGCAACCTGCCCGATGAGCGCTACTCCTATGCCTTTGTGCATGTGGTCGGGGTGCACGTCAATCTGGGCCAGCAGGGCGGCATGGGCAATCAACCGCACATAGGCGTAGCCCACAGGATTGCCCGCATGGTCAAGGGCCGCCCAGAGAAGGCTGTTCTGAACAGCTTCATGCAGCTTGTCCACAGGCGTGAAATCAGAACGGATGTGATCCGGTATGGAGCCTGGAGGAAAAATCCCCGCAGCGGCAACTTCGATAGCCGCCAGCAGAGGCACATGACCTGCCGTTGCCTGCTCTATGGTGTATCCCTGAGGAATTTTCATATCAATCCGCCGCGCTTCTCGTGTCACTTTCGGTAAATAGGGGCTTCAATTCTTTGAAACTCACTCCAACAGAGCATGCCTGCACTGAGCGCCTTTTGCTCTCCGCCGAAGTTCTGAAGCCCTTGCGTCTTCGTGAGCGGGTGCGCCGTACGCAAACTTCCCTTCCTCAGGGCCGCACGTTCTTCAGAGTCTGCCTCCCCTGAGCACCGTTTGCTCTCAGCCGCTATTCTGAAGCCCATGTCTCTTCGTGAGAGGGCGCGTCGTGCGATGGATTTTTTCTTTCGGCAAGGAAGCTTCGGTTTTCATGCAGGGAGCGTACGGAGTGGTACTCGACCGAAATGGAAACCGGAGCTGACGCAGCCGAAATGAAAAAGACACGCACGGCGCGCCCTCTCACCTAGCCTACCTTGGCGGAGAGGCCGGGAACAACTTGACAAACAACGCGAATATCCTTGCTCCCAAAGCCCGCATCATCCAGCGTGGCGAATATGTCGGCCTCGGTCACTTCCACCCGCGCGCCACTGACGCCAGCCGCCTCCAGCCTTTCGCGCAGCAGGGCGCTGGCCCGCTGACGGGCTTCGCTCAGGCTGTAGCCCTTGCCAACGCGCTCGGTCAGCTCCAGAGCCGGGATTGTCAGCACGCAACGCCCGGTATCAGCGTAGAGCTCCAGCGCGTCTGTGGGCAGGGTCAGGGCCGCGCCCACGGCATTGGCAACATCGGCGTGCGCTGGTGTTTCCACGGGCATGTTCAGAGCTTTGGACATGCGCCGGGCAACGCAGGCCGCAGGGCCGCCCACCAGCCACACATGCTGCGGGCGCGCCTCGCGCACGGCCTTGAGGGCCGCCAGAGTGTAAATGGGGCGGGCATTGATGCCATCGGTCAGGGTACGGGCGGCGGCAGCCACCTGCGCAAGTGCGTCGTCTGCGGCCATCTGGGCCAGAGATTCCGGGGACAGACCATATTCCTCGGCCAGCGCGGCAATGCCCGCTATGGATGCGGGCACATCACCCGCCACGGCATCCCCTCCAGCAACCTCACAGACGCCGCCCCGGTCGGCAGCAGCTGCGTTCAGCACGTTCAGGGCGTCCAACAGGGTGGGCCGGGAACCGCCAAAGGCCATGGCCGGGCCTTCACGCAAGGGGCCGACCTGTACCGGGCGCGCAGTGCCGGACGCAGCATCCACCGTAAGCAGCGAATCGCCGCCCACGCCGATGGAAACCGAAGCCAGAGCGCGCACAAGGGTGCGCCGCCCCTTGAGCAGCATGCCGTCCCTGTCCACCACCGGGGAGCCGTCCACAAAGAGCGCCATATCTGTTGTGGTGCCGCCCATGTCGAGCAGCAGCGAGCACCCCTGACGCATGGCCTTGCTGCCGCCGCACAGGGCGAGCACGCCCATGACGCTGGCCGCAGGGCCGGAAAGTATGGACTGCACGGGTTCCCGGCGCGAAAGCGGCAACGGCACCGCCCCGCCGTCCGCCTTGAGCAGACGCACGGAGGCTGTAATGCCAGCCTCGGCAAGGGCGACCTCCACGGCATCCAGAAATTCATTGTGCAGGCGCTGCACGGCGGCGTTGAAATAGGCTGTGGCCATACGCCGGGGAAAGTTGAGCCGCCCTGAAAGCCTGTGCCCCGCAGTTATGGACATCTGCGGCGCAGCCGACCGCACGGCCTCGCTCATGGCCAGCTCGTGCGCGGCATTGCGCGGCGAAAATTTGCCCACGCAGGCCACGGCGGCAACCCCCGCCGCCTCCCATTCCCGGACGGCGGCGGGCAAGGGGGCTGTGCGCAGGGGGCTGACCTCCACCCCCCGATGATCCAGCCCACCGGGAACAACGCAGACATTCGCGCCCATTGCGAAACGGCGCGGGATCAAGCCCCGGCCCGGCGGAATGGGACAGCCCAACAGGGTCGGCGCGGTCCTGCACCAGAGCGTTGACGGCAAGGGTCGCCCCAAGCGTCACGCGTGAAATAGCGCCAAAATCACAGCCAGGAGCTGCCTTTGCCAGGGCGGCAAGCACCTCTCGCACGGACGCGGGCAGATTCTCGTGACGGGTGCGCGCCTTGGCGCTGGCCACCAACCGGGCGGAGGGCAAGGCTTCGGCACCAAATCCTTCTGCGTCTGTCCCGTCCGGAGCCAGTTCTTCTGCGGCGGCATCGCAGGCAAGCAGCACGGCATCTGTATGCGTGCCCCCGGCATCGATGCCCAGCACATATGTTTCACTCATAATTCCGGCCTCATAATACTTGTTTGCTGGCCGTGAACATACGGCATCGCCATCCGCAGGGCCAGCCCTTATTATCGGGCAGTTTTCAGGCGGTCTTACCCACCCTGCCCCGCCACGCATCCCCGCCGCATGCTCCATGCGCCCGCAATTGTGGATATTCTTTCTCCCACTGGCGCAATTGCTTGCCATATGCGGTCATTTTCAGTAGATTTTTGCTCTTGCGGCAACCGCCGGGACTGCCCCGGCGCGCCCGCGTCTTATACAGCAGGCTACTGCGGAGGAAAGCCATGCAGAACGCAAAGTTTATCTGGTTTGACGGAAAAATGCTCCCTTCTGAACAAGCACAGGTCCATGTGCTGACACACGCCCTGCATTACGGCAGCGCCGTATTTGAAGGCATTCGCGCATACGCCTGCGCCGACGGCACTTCTGCCGTATTCCGTCTGGAAGACCACTGCAAGCGCCTAATTAACTCCGCTAAGATTATGCGCCTGGAAGTACCCTTCACGGTTGAACAGCTCGTAGCCGCCTGTATTGAGACCCTCAAGGCCAACAAACTGCCCGAAGGTTACGTGCGCCCCCTTTCTTTTGTGGGCCACGGCGAAATGGGCGTCTACCCTGGCAACAACCCGGTGCAGACCATCGTCGCCGCCTGGGCGTGGGGCGCGTACCTTGGCGCAGAAGCTCTTGAAAAGGGCATCCGCGTCAAGACCAGCAGCTTTGCCCGCAGCCATGTGAACACCAGCATGTCCAAGGCCAAGGCCGCCGGCAACTACATCAACTCCATCCTTGCCAAGGTGGAAGCCAAGGAAGACGGCTATGACGAAGCCGTGATGCTCGACACCAACGGCTACGTTTCCGAAGCCACGGGCGAGAACATCTTTATCGTGCGCGACGGCGTGATCAAAACCACGCCCTGGACGTCCATTCTGGGCGGCCTCACGCGTGATTCCGTCATGAAGCTTGCCAGAGACCTCGGCTACACCGTGGAAGAACAGCAGTTCACCCGCGATGAATTCTACATCGCTGATGAAGCGTTCTTTACCGGCACCGCGGCTGAAATCACGCCCATCCGCGAGCTTGACCACCGCCGGATCGGTGTCGGACACGCCGGCCCGGTGACCAAGCACCTGCAGAAAGAATACTTTGCCATCGTCAGGGGCGAAAATCCAAAGTACGAAGGCTGGCTGCACCGCTTCACCATTTAGTGCAGACAAAAGGCTGGCTGCAATGCCGCCGCTGAGAGATATGCTTCCGGCAGTTCCGCCCAACGCGGGGCTGCCGGAAGCCAAACAGTAAACAAGCCCGTCCTGCGTTGTAATCCGGCGCAACACTGGCACAACAGGTAACAGCCTTTCCTGCGGGTTCGCGCACGGCGCAATCCGGGACTGCCCGACAGCCCGTTGGTCATCATTCAAAGGCAACGAGCGCCATGAAACATCTTTCCCTCGCCGCACGATACAGGCCGCAAAACTTCGCCCAGGTAGCAGGACAGGACATGGTCAAGGCCGTCCTTTCCCGCGCTGCGGCAGAAGACAGGCCCGCAGCCGCCTACCTTTTGAGCGGCACTCGCGGCGTGGGCAAAACCACCATTGCCCGCATTTTTGCCAAGGCGCTCAACTGCCAGCACGCTCCCGGGCCGGAACCCTGCAACCAGTGCGAGCAGTGCCGCAAGATCACCCAGGGCGTGCACGTTGACGTGACCGAAATCGACGGCGCTTCCAACAATAGCGTGGAAGACGCCCGTTCCCTGCGCGAAACCATCGGCTACGCCCCCATGGAAGGCCGCTACAAGATTTTCATCATTGACGAAGCCCATATGCTCACCCGCAACGCCTTCAACGCGTTGCTGAAAACGCTGGAAGAACCGCCGGAGCGCGTGGTTTTTATTTTTGCCACCACCGAGGCGCACAAGTTCCCCATCACCATTGTGAGCCGCTGCCAGCATTTTGTGTTTCGCCACCTGAGTGAAGACGCGCTCTTTGCCCACCTCACCGCCGTGCTGCGCAAAGAAAACGCGGCCTTTGAAGAAGGGGCCGTACGGCTTATTGCGCGCAGGGCCGCGGGCAGCGTGCGCGACAGCATGTCGCTGCTGGACCAGACCCTGGCCCTTGGCGGCGAGGAACTCACAGTTGCGGCCACGCGGCAGGTGCTGGGCCTTGCGGGACAGGAGCTGTTTGCGGAGCTGTTTACCGCCCTGCACGATCAGGATTGCGCCGCCGTGGCAAACCTGTGCGGGCAGATATTGCAGCAAGGCGTGGACATTGGCTTTTTCATGCGCGAGCTTGCGGGCAATCTGCGCAATCTCTTTTTGCTGCGCCAGAGCGGTCAGGCCATTGTGCCGAGCCTGCGCCTTCCCGCAGACGAAGCCGCCCTGTGGCAAGGCATTGCCCCGCAGTTTTCTGCCGCCCACCTGCACGCGGCATGGCAGATGGCCCTTGACGCGCAGCGCGGCATAGTGCAAAGCCCGGAACCAGCAGCAGCGCTCGAACTGCTTTTGCTCAATCTTGCCCTGCTGCCGCAGCTGCTGCCCGTTGGGCAGGCCACGCCCGGCCCCGGCGGGCAGGCTGGCGGCGCAGCACAGGGAGCGGCCCAGGCATGGCGCAAGGGGCGGCGGCCGGAGCCTCGCAGCAGGCGCAGGGCATGCCCCACTCGGAGCAGCGCATGGAAAACGCGTCCATGCCTGCCGACAGCGCACAGCCGTGCAATCCCGGCCCAGAGACGCCGCCACAGGCCAGCACGCCGCCAACGATGCGGATGAAGCCGAATCAGACGAGCCGGACGCGGCCCAGGACTTTACCGCCCCAACGCACCGCCCCTGGCGGTCCGATGCGCAAAGCGGAGCGCGGCCGGAGCCGCAGACAGAGACAGCGCAGCCTGCGCAGAGCTCTGCGCCCGTAGCGGGGCGCAGCAGCATGGTTTTGACAGGAATGCCGTTGACCAGCGCGGCTCTGGTCCAGATACCACTGGCCCAAACAACTCCGGGCCAGACAACTCCAGTCCAGGCAACGCTGGAATAGGCAAGTCCGGCGCAAGCGACTCCGACCAGGTCAGCTCCCTCGCACCGGAACAGGCGACGCCAGCGGGTCAGATAGCCTGCAACTGGGCGGCTTTTTGTGATTTTTGCTCCTCGTGGCAAGATGCCGGGCGTGACATGCCGCGTCAACATTTGCTACGGAGCATCAGCGCCACATGGGCTGACGGAATTTTACGCCTCGCCCCCAAGGCTGAAACCCAGCTGTTCCAGCTTGAGCGCGGGCGCGAGGAGCTGACAGCGGCTCTGACAGCCTACGGCGCAGGGCAGACGCAACTGGAACTTGTGGCGCCCCGGCCCTATCGCCCGGAGGCGGAGCTGATTGAAGAGTTCAGCCAGAGGCCCGAGTTGCAACCCTGCCTGGAAGTGCTGAACGCACGGGTCAAGGGCTGCCGACCGCTGGATCAGGATAACCGCTAAGCCCGCTGACAACAGAAAAAACTTTCCGCGTCCGCCCGGCCAATGCCGCCGGAACCGGAAGCATGCAACAGACGCAAGGAGAAACACATGCGGAACATGAACGACATTCTGCGCCAGGCGCAGGTTATGCAGAACAAAATCGCCAAACTCCAGCAGGAAATGGGCGAGCACAGCTACGAAGCCAGCAGCGGCGGCGGCATGGTCAAGGCCGAAGTTTCCGGCAAGCAGGAACTGCGCAAGCTGGTCATTGACCCCAAGGCCCTTGAAGGCAACGATGTTGAAATGCTCCAGGATCTTATTCTGGCTGCTGTTAACGAAGCCGGTCGCATCGCCCGCGAAACCATGGAGCGCGAAATGAGCTCCATCTCCGGCGGCATCAAGCTGCCCGGCCTTTTCTAGAGCCATGCACGATCGGATTCCCGAACCGCTCAAGGCCCTGGTAGAGCAGCTTTCGCGTCTGCCGGGCCTTGGCCCCAAATCTGCCATGCGAGCCGCCATGGCCCTGCTCAAATGGCCGGAAGCCGAAACTCGGCGTCTTGGGCGCGGCATCCACGACCTGCGCGACAACCTGCACCTCTGTTCGCGCTGCGGGGGGCTTTCTTCCACCGACCCCTGCGCCGTCTGTTCCGATACGGAACGCGCCCGCGATACGCTTTGCCTTGTCACCGAATGGGACAGCATGCTCACGCTGGACGAGGGCGGCTTCTATCACGGCCAGTATTTGATTCTGGGCGGCCTGCTGGCCCCCCTTGAACGCATGGATTCCGACAGCCTGGACATGGACAGGCTGGTAAAACGCCTGGGCGAAGGCGAAGTGCACGAGCTTATTCTTGCCCTCGGCGCGACGCTTGAGGCGGAAAACACGGCTTCCTTTATCCGGCAGATGGTGCGCAGGCAGTTCCCTGCCGTGCGCGTGTCGCGACTTGCCCAGGGCATCCCTCTTGGGGCCGAAGTAAAATTTATGGACAAGGAAACCCTGCGACAATCCCTGCAATTCCGGCAGGATCTCTCCTGACATCCCGCATACCCAACTCAGCGACTCGTCTTTTTTTTCACTTCGGTATAAATTTTTCGATGATTCTGCCGTAAGATGGGCAACACGGGGTTTGCCTGCGTTGCCTTGCAAGGCGGCTGTGATTTGTGCACATTTGCACAAATCGCTTGTTTTTCCGTCGGCTAGCAGATATTATTGAAAAAACAATATACACTGCATGTTTCCGCCAAAAGCATACGCATCGCAAAACCACGCAGGAATCGCATGGTGACGGCTTCTGTTCGCGCGTTGTTTTTGCTTCGCACTGGCCAACTGACTGCGCCCGGGCCGAATGGCGTTTGCCAGCAAATCAACGGCGCAGAATGAGGTTGCATTTCATGAACATGACCTTGGCTTACCGCATCATTTTTGTTTTCGTTGCAGGCCTTGCGTTGGCGTGTATAAGCATGCTGATCGGGTTCAACATGGTTCTGGGCGATGCCCTATCTGGCGCTGCCGCCCTGAAGGCCCTGCTGATCGGCGGCGGCTTTACACTCCTGCTGGCAGTTGCCGGCTCTTTTTTTATCTGCAACAGGCTTTGCCCCATCCGTAAAATTGTGCTCTACGCCAAGGCCATTGCCGCTGGCGATGAAAAAGCGCAGCTGGAAATTGACCGTTCCGACTGCCTGGGGCACATGGCCACAGCCTTGCGCGAAATGGTAGCCAAACTCGAAGGCCAGGCCCACTGGTACGAGAGCATACTCAATACTCTGCCCCTCTCCATATCTGTTACGGATAACGACATGGTCTGGACCTTCTGCAACAAGGTCGCGCTCGAGAGCATGAATAAAGCCTGTCAGGGCGATGTGGTGGGCAAGCACTGCTCGGAAAAGCAGGGCAACATCTGCAACACGCCGCAGTGCGGCATCGAGCAGTTGCGCCTTGGCAACAAGCAGGTTCTCAATGAGATGCCCAATGGCAAAACCATGAAGATCATGCTCGACTTTTTGCAGGACAGACGCGGCAACGTGGTGGGTCATGTGGAAATTGGCGAAGACATCACCGAGCGCATTGCCCTTGAAAAGAAGGCCGAGCAAGCCGCGCACAGGGCTCGCATGGAAACTGTGAACCAGCTTGAAGGCGTTGTGGACACATTGCAGCATGCCGCCAATACTCTTGACAAATCACTCAACGATGTGCGCGACAAGTCCGGCACGGTGGCAGACCGCATGGCCGAAACCGCCACTGCCATGGACGAAATGAACTCCACCGTGCTCGAAGTGGCCCACAATGCGGATGGCGCTGCCGATGCGGCCAATTCCGTGCAGGGGCACGCCCAGGAAGGTGCGGACATCGTACTGCGCACCATCAAGAATATGCAGGAAGTGCAAGACAAGGCCTCTGGCCTCAAGGGCGAAATGAGCACGCTGGATAAGCAGGCAAGGGACATTGGCGCAGTGCTCACGCTCATCCGCGACATTGCCGACCAGACCAACCTGCTTGCCCTCAACGCCGCCATTGAAGCTGCCCGTGCGGGTGATGCCGGTCGCGGCTTTGCCGTGGTGGCAGATGAAGTGCGCAAACTGGCCGAAAAAACCATGAGCGCCACCAGCGAAGTGGAAAAAGCCATTGACGCCATTCAGGAAGGCACCAGCAAAAGCGCCACCACGGTGGATCTCACCGTCAATTCCATTGAAGAAGTGAGCCACATGGCGCAGGAATCGGGGCACTCGCTTGACCTCATCTCGAATCTTGCGGGCGATTCCAGCAGTCGGGTTTCAGCCATTGCCACGGCAGCCACCCAACAGTCGGCTGCTTCAGAAGAAATCAACCGCAATATTGCCGAGGTCAACACGCTGAGCGCCCGCATTGCCGAGGCAACCAACGCCGCCGCAAGTCAGGTGCGCGACCTTGCCGCTCAAGTAAACATTGTAACGGGTATCCTTGACGACATCCGCAAGGATGACAAAAAACACGCTGCCAAGGCGTAATCCGCAAAATATCCTGGGCCAGCCCCAGACAAGTAGCAGCCGCCGGAATACGCTTCCGGCGGCTTTTTTGCGCCGCTCTATGGGGAAAAATGCCAGGGTTACGTTCGCAACCCACCACTTGCGCAAGTTTTTTGATTTTTTTTGCCCAACCGCTCTGGACGATAACGGAGAAGGACTTACATATTGTTCGCGCCCGACCAACGGCGCTGATTTTCACGCGCTCGCCGCCGTTTGCGCACTCCCTGAGGCCCCTCGGAGTGGAAGCGCGAAGCGCACAGAGAAGTTTTCCTGAGGAGGATTCAGATATGTCCAAGATCATCGGCATCGACCTGGGTACCACAAACTCCTGCGTCTACGTCATGGAGGGCAAGGACCCCAAATGCATCACCAATCCCGAAGGTGGCCGTACCACTCCTTCCGTGGTCGCCTTTACAGATAAGGAACGTCTGGTTGGCGATATCGCCAAGCGCCAGGCCGTCACCAACCCCAAGCGCACGGTTTTCGCCATCAAGCGCCTCATGGGCCGTAAATTTGAAAGTCCTGAAGTTGGCCGCTGGAAAGAGCATTCGCCCTACGCCATCGTCAAGGCCGCCAATGACGACGCCGGCGTGGAAGTGGATGGCCGCACCTACAGCGCGCCTGAAGTTTCGGCCATGATTCTGGCAAGCTGAAGGCCGATGCGGAAGCCTACCTCGGTGAAACCGTTACCGAAGCGGTCATCACCGTGCCCGCCTACTTCAACGATGCGCAGCGCCAGGCCACCAAGGACGCAGGCCGCATCGCCGGTCTTGACGTCAAGCGTATCATCAACGAGCCCACTGCGGCCTCGCTGGCGTACGGCGCTGACAAAAAGGCCAACGAAAAGATCGCTGTGTTCGACCTTGGCGGCGGCACCTTTGATATTTCCATCCTTGAAGTTGGCGACAACGTTGTGGAAGTGCGCGCCACCAATGGCGACACCTTCCTCGGCGGCGAAGACTTTGACCAGCGCGTCATCAACTTCCTGGTTGAAGAATTCAAGCGCGAAAACGGCATTGACCTTGCCAAGGACAGCATGGCCCTCCAGCGTCTGAAAGAAGCCGCTGAAAAGGCCAAGAAAGACCTTTCCACCTCCATGGAGGCCGAGGTCAACCTGCCCTTTATCACCGCCGACCAGAACGGCCCCAAGCACATGCTCATCAAGATTGGCCGCGCCAAACTTGAATCGCTGGTCAGCGACCTTGTTGACCGCACCATTGAGCCCTGCAAAAAGGCTTTGGCAGATGCTGGCATGAGCGCCTCGCAGATTGACGAAGTCATTCTTGTGGGCGGCATGACCCGTATGCCTCTGGTGCAGAGCGTGGTGGGCAAGTTCTTTGGCAAGGAGCCCAACCGCTCCGTGAACCCGGACGAAGTTGTGGCCATGGGCGCTGCCATTCAGGGCGGCATCCTCACCGGCGACGTCAAGGACGTGCTGCTGCTCGACGTGACCCCGCTTTCCCTTGGTATCGAAACCATGGGCGGCGTGTTCACCAAGCTGATCGACCGCAACACCACCATCCCGACGCGTAAAAGCCAGGTGTTCACCACGGCGTCCGACAACCAGCCCTCGGTGTCCATCCACGTGCTTCAGGGCGAGCGGCCCATGGCGCCCGACAACATGACCCTGGCCCGTTTTGACCTGGCTGGCATTCCCCCGGCGCCCCGTGGCGTGCCGCAGATCGAGGTGTCTTTTGACATCGACGCCAACGGCATCGTGAACGTGTCCGCCAAGGACATGGGTACCGGCAAGGAACAGTCCATCAAGATCACGGCTTCTTCCGGCCTGTCGGAAGACGACATCCAGCGTCTGGTGCGCGAGGCTGAAACCCACGCCACGGACGACAAGAAGAAGCAGGAACTGATTGAAGCGCGTAACCACGCCGACAGCCTGATCTATGGCACGGAGAAATCCCTGACCGATCTTGGCGACAAGGCCGATGCCGCGCTCAAGAGCGACATTGACGGCAAAATCGTCGCCCTGCGCAAGCTTATGGAAGGCGAAGACGCCGCAGCCATCAAGGCTGCCACCGACGACCTCGCCAAGACCTCGCACAAGCTTGCCGAGCAGCTCTATCAGCAGCAGGCACAGCAGGCTGGCGGCCAGCCCGGCGCAGAGGCCGGAGCCGCAGGCGCAGGCCAGCAGCATGGCAATGCGGGCGATGATGTTGTGGACGCAGACTACACTGAAGTGAAGAAATAAGGGCAAGGGCAGCTCGGCGGCGCACGCCCCGAACTTGCAACCACGCCTACCCTGTACTAAAAAGGTCTGGTTCCCTGAACCAGACCTTTTTTTGCGGCCCGCGTACGGCGGGCCTGCCGGTACTACAACCAGGATACCGTCATGAATTTTTGCCGCTCTTTCGCCGCGCTGGCCCGCAACGTTTCGCTGCTGGCGCTTCTTGGCTGTCTTGCCGCGTGTCAGATGCCCTTTGGCCTTGGTCAAAGAGCGCCCGAACCCAAACCCCAACCGGTTGCCCCCGCGCCCGTTACCGGCCCCTGCGTGGTGCTGGCCCTGCCGTCTTCCGGCACGTATGCCCCCATTGCGGGCAAGGTACGTCACGGCGCGCAGATGGCCCAGAGCGAGCTTGCCGCCAGCGGCGTCAAAATGCGCCTTGAAACAGTCAACACAGAAGCTGCCGACTGGTTGCAGCGGCTGGACGCCCTGCCCCAGGCCTGCGCGGTCGTGGGGGCCCCCTGCAGGCGCGCAACTACGCTCAGGCCCGCGAGCATGGTCAGCTCGAAAAAAGAGCCTTCTTCACCTTTGTGCCTTCGCTTGAGCAGGGTGACGAAGGCGCGCGCGCATGGCGCTTTTTCCCCAGCCCGCAAGACCAGATCGACACGCTTATCAACTTTGCCAGCACTGGCCTGAACATCCGCACCTACGGAGCCTTCTATCCCACCGATGCCTACGGTGTGCGTATGACCGGCCTCATGGAACAGAGCCTTGCCAGCCACAACATGCTGCTGCAAAAGGCCTCGTATAACCCCGCCGACTCCACCTCGTGGAGCAATGCCGTGGCTCCGCTCATCAATGCCCAGACGCCGCAGGGCAGCAAAACCCCTGTGCCGCAGACATCCTTTGAAGCCCTGTTCCTGCCTGATTCGTGGAAAAGCATGGAAATGCTGACCACAAGCCTGCTCTATAACGGCGAGGATCGGCTGGTGCTCCTGGGCACCACGCTCTGGGAGCAGAGCCTCTCCGGCAAAACGATTGCCAATGCCGACAAGTTCGCCCTGGCAGTCTTTCCCGGCGCATGGAACCAGCCGCAGGCCCCCCGCGCCCTTCAGGTTCCCGGCACGGACTTCTGGAATGCCCTGGGCTACGACTTTGTGCGCTTTGCCGTGTCCATGGGGCTTGATTCGCGCCTGACAACGCCGCAGGTTACGGCCCGCGCGCAGCGCGCCTCCAAGATGATCTGGGGCATGGCCCCCATTTCGTGGGACAACGCGGGCGTCGCCCACCAGAAGCTCTTTTTGTTCGGCGTTTCGCCCACTGGCATGACACCCGTGGACGTGGAAACCTTCCAGCAAACCCGCGCCCGCGTATTGCAGCAGGCGGCTCTGCGCATGCAGGGGCTGCCGCCCGTGGATGCCACCGGCGCACCCCTTGCGCCCCCTGCCGCAGGAGCAGAAGCCGCCCCGGCGGTGCAGACGGGTCAGACGCCGCCGTCAGCGCCCATCATGAGCAACACGCCGCGCCCCTCGTATAAACTCAGCCTGCCCGCTGCGCGCTGATCGCGCCCGCAGGCATTGCCTTTAAAGGACGACACATGGCAGACAACAAAACCATCAGTCTGGAAGAAGTGGCCCACATGGCTACACTTTCCCGGTTGAGCGTCAGCGAAGAAGAACAGACCCTGTTTGCCCGCCAGATGGGCGATATTCTGGCCTATATGGACGTGCTCGCGCGCGTTGACACCAAGGACGTGGAGCCTCTCTACAGCCCGGCCCAGCATCCCGGCCCCCTGCGGGACGATGTGTCGGCCCGGCGGCGTGAACGCGGTGAAGTGCTCGCCAATGCCCCCGAGGCCGATGGCGAATATTTCATCGTGCCCCGCATCGTCTAGAGCAGTTTCAGGGCAATATTGCTCTGACCCGGCCCAGTGCAGCGGCCCGGCGCAGTTACCCGCGCCAGCGCATACCGCACACAAACGCACAGCATTGCGCAAACCGCAGTGCAGAACATATTTGAGAACGCCATGACAGAAATTTGTTCCCTCTCGCTCACACAAGCGGCTCAGGCCCTGCAAAAAAAGGAACTGAGCGCAGTTGACGCCGTTACGGCCTGCCTTGCGCGCATGGACGCCACAGAGCCGCACATAGCGGCCATGCTGACCGTGGACAGGGACGGAGCGCTTGCCGCTGCCGCCGCCATGGACAAGGATGGCCCCAACCCGGCCAAGCCCCTGTGGGGTGTGCCGGTAACGGTCAAGGACGCCCTCTCCACCAAGGGGCTGCGCACCACTGCCGGATCGCGCATTCTCGAAAATTACACGCCTTTTTATGACGCCTTTGCCGTGCAGCAACTGCGCGAGGCCGGGGCCGTCATCCTTGGCAAGAACAATATGGACGAGTTCGCCATGGGTTCCACCACGGAAAACTCCTCCTACCAGACAACCCGCAACCCGCGCGATGTCAATCGCGTTCCCGGCGGCTCCAGCGGCGGCTCTGCCGCTTCCGTCACTGCCGGGCAATGCTTTGCTTCGCTGGGCACGGATACCGGCGGCTCCATCCGCCAGCCCGCCTCCCTGTGCGGTTGCGTGGGCCTCAAGCCCACCTATGGCCGCGTGTCGCGCTACGGCGTCATCGCCTATGGCTCGTCACTGGATCAGGTTGGCCCGCTGACCCGCAGCGTGGAAGACTGCGCCCGCGTGCTCGGCGTTATTGCCGGGCATGACCAACGTGACGGCACCTGCGCCCCGCGCCCGGTGGACGACTATGTGGCCGCACTGAACAGCAAGCCCCTCAAGGGCGCGCGGCTGGGCATACCCAAGGAATTTTTCGGCGAGGGTCTGGCCCCTGAAGTGCGCGCCGTATGCCAGAACGCCATGAGCATTGCTCAGGCCCAGGGCGCGGAAGTGGTGGAAGTGAGCCTGCCGCACACCGATGCGGCCATCGCCACCTACTACATCATCGCCATGGCCGAGGCCAGTTCCAACCTCGCCCGCTTTGACGGCGTTCGCTATGGCCGCCGCGCTGCGGATATCAAGAATCTTGAAGACCTGTACGTGCGCTCGCGCACCGAGGGCTTCGGGCAGGAAGTCAAGCGCCGCATCATGCTGGGAGCCTATGTGCTTTCCTCCGGCTATTACGATGCGTATTACCGCAAGGCCGCGCAGGTGCGCCGCCTTATCCGCGATGAATACCTTGCCGCCCTTGATAAATGCGATGCCCTGTGGGCCCCGGTTTCGCCTGTTCCTGCGTGGAATGTGGGCAGCCTGACCGCCGATCCGCTTCAGATGTACCTTATGGACGCCTATACGCTTTCGCTGAACCTTGCCGGGCTGCCCGGGCTTTCCATGCCTGTGGGTGTTGGCGCCGAGAGCGGCCTGCCCGTGGGGATGCAGCTTTTTGGCAAGGCCTTTGCTGAGGGAGAGTTGCTTTCCCTTGGGTATGCTCTGGAGCAGGTATTGCCGGGGGTTGGAGCAGCGAAGTTGTAGATTGGGGTTGCAGATTCTTTCTGAATAAAGCAGGGGGCAGACCGAGAGGTTTGCTCCCTTTTTGTTGGTTTTTAGTGCGGCACGCGGTGCGATTTGGTTTGCACGGCGAATGTGATTGTTTTTTTCT
>JASGGT010000061.1:0-14765 GCA_047602655.1 Desulfovibrio sp.
CTGTTTCAGTCTGCGCACGGCTGTTTGTTTTGCCTTGCCCCGCTGGGGGCGTTTCGTTTTGCTGTTCCGGCACAAGGCCTTTTCGGCGGGCGTCCTGCGCCGCCATTTTGCGCAGCAGGGCCTGAGTGTCGCGATACACGTTCAAAAAACCCGCCGCAATGCCGATGAACAGAAAAACCAGCTTGCCCCATGGGCTGGTGCCAAGCCAGTGGTCAATGCCATAACCAATGGCAAAACCCACTGCGGGGCCGCTCACCAGGTGCAGACCGATGACCCCAGTGTTGGCCATGGCTTCCATTCCGGTTTGCTGCTGCTTAAGAAAATCCTTGAACGACATAAGGCCTCCGCGCACGTGGCTGGAACCTGTAAGCGTCATGGTCCCCTTAACGCTGTTCAAATTATCACAGGCGTCCCGACGCGTCAATGACTTTGGGCGGAAACTTGTGATTACGCAGCATTCCTTATGGGCCACAGGCGCGGAAAACTGGCTGTTGATACCAAAAATTGGCTCTCGCAAAACTGCAAAAAAAATGTCTGCCAACGGCTCAGTCGAGTCTGCGCCAGAGGCTCAGGCACTCAAGGTGCGGCGTGTGGGGAAAAAGATCAACGGCTTCAAGCTGCTCCAGGGAGTACCTGTTGCGCAACTGGGCGGCATCGCGCGCCAGCGTCGCCGGGTTGCACGATATATAAAGGATTCTTTCTGGAGCGATCTGCATAAGCGCATCCAGCGCGCGGGGTGAAAGCCCGGCCCTTGGGGGGTCTGCCAGGGCGTCGGTCATGGTCGTTGTTTCAGGCTGATCCGCCGCCGCGTCAAGGCCAGGCCCTTGCCAGCGCTTTTCAGGCGGCGTGGTCGCAAGACGCGCCATCCGAAGCGCCGCATCCCCGGCCTCGTATCGGCAATGATTGATGTCGTTGGTTTGGGCATTTATGGCTGCGAGCTTCACGGCGCGGCTGTCCTGCTCCAGCCCCAGCAGGGCCGAATAGTTGCGCGCCAGCAAGAGGCCCGGTGCGCCAGTTCCGCAATAAAGGTCAAACAGGCCCCGGGGCCGGGCGTTCTGTTGGCTCGCAGCCGGGCTGCAGGGCAAAAGCATGCGCTGTGCCGCATGTGCAAGCACCTGCGCCCCGCCAGTATTCACCTGAAAAAATGAAGCCGCATCCAGGGTAAAGTTCATGCCGGCAAGGGGCAGAAACAACCGCGCTGCTGAGGGATTTTCCCTGCCAGTGTCATCCAGTGTCTGCACGCGCTTTTCGCCAAATGCAAAGGCATCGGTGGTAGCGCGTTCTTCATGGATAAAGGCCGCCAACTGCGGGAAGGCCGCCAGCACCTCCCTGCCGAGCATCCTCACGGCAGCGCGTTGCGCGGCATCGCCGGGGCTTGTGATGCACAGGGCCCACCAGCGCGGGGTACGCATGTCCGCCGCAAGGCCGCGCCGCAGCACAAAAAAACGCCAGAATCCATAGTCCACGACTTCGTGAGCCGGGATTGCGTGGTCGCGCGGGGCGCGTCGGGCAAAGCCGCCCCGGCGGCCCTGTCTTTGCTGGCCTTGCATGGGGCGGAAGGGCTGGCCTTGCCTTACATCGGGCGCTGCATAGGCGGCAAGGCCGCTATCCGCCGCCAGTTTGCCCACCATGTCTACTATCTGTAGCGCCTCGGATGGCATGAGGGCGCAGTGCGGTACCTCGACCACGTCGCGGCCATTGCGGCGTCGCAGGCCAAGCTTCAGCCCTGTTCCGCCATGTGCGTCGTGCCCGAAGGCAAATTCCATTTTATTGCGGAACCGCGCAAGCGCGGGTGAACCTGTGACGGGGGGGAGCATTGCTTCAATCAGCTCCCGGTCGAATTTGCCAATGCGGGTCAGAGCGTCCACGGCCAGAGTGCGCTTCCAGTAAAGCTGTTGCGCGTAGGGCATGGTTTGCAGGGGGCAGCCGCCGCATTCGGCATGGTGGGGGCAGATGGGATCGACAGCCTCCGGCGCGCGTTGGATCAGGGACTCGGTTTCCGCATCTATAAAGGAGGCCTTGCGCCGCAACACGCGTGCGTTCACCCGCTGTCCCGGCAGGGCGTTCGCCACAAATACGACGGTGCCCTTGCTGGTTCGGTCGTTTTCGGGCGTCAGGCGTGCGATGCCGCGCCCATCGTGCGAAAGAGCGGTAATATCAAGCGTGAGGTGAGTGGGGGCTGTGTTCATGCGCCCCACAGATAGCAGCAGGCTTGCGGCTGCGCAAGTGCAGCAGGGAGAGGCTGAATTTGCCTGGGGCGAAGAAAGACATTGCTCCCCGCTATGAAGTTGTGTATTCTCGCCACTCGCGCAAGTCGCGGACTGTTGTAGCGAGTTTTGCAAAAATTTCTGCAAAACGCGCTTGACATTTGTCGGCCTGTGGGGCAAATATGCCTTTCTCTTTTTGGAGGTTGATATGTACGCGATTATCGAGACCGGCGGAAAACAGTACCGCGTCGAAGAAGGTTCTAAAGTAGTTGTGGAAAAGCTTGCGGTTCAGGCCGGAAGCGAAATTTCCCTGGACAAGGTGCTGATGGTCGGCGGCGCGGAATGCAAAGTCGGCGCTCCCTATCTTGCCGGGGCCGCCGTTATGGCGGAAGTGGTGGATCACGGGCGCGGACCCAAGATCAAGGTGTTCAAGCGCTGGCGTCGTAATGACTCGCGCAAGCTGCGCGGTCACCGCCAGGATTACACCACCATTCGCGTTAAGAGCATCAACGCCTAGAATCCGGCTTTAGCTGAGATTCGGCAGGCCGCGGGCATGGTCTGCCAATAGCTCTGCACTCGTGCAGGGCGCGTTGAAAGATATTTATTTTGCCCCGCCGGTCCACAGGGTCGGCGCCCCAGGGAGGCTACCATGGCACATAAGAAAGCAGGCGGCTCTTCGCGCAACGGTCGCGACAGTGAAGGCCAACGCCGCGGCGTAAAGCGTTTTGGCGGTCAGAGCGTTCTGGCTGGCAATATTCTGGTGCGTCAGCTCGGCACTACCGTTTACCCCGGTGTGAACGTGGGCATGGGCAGGGATTTTACCCTGTTCGCCAAAGTGGCCGGCGTTGTGCGCTTTGAGAAGTATATCCGCAAACGTCGCGTCCACACGCGCGTGCATGTGGAGGCGGCCGCCGACTAAGCGGCCGCGTGGAATTTGCCGATGAGGGAAGGGGCCGCGAGGCTTCTTCCCTCTCGGTGTTTGTGCTGGGGTATGTGTGGCGCAACGCCACAGACCGAAAAGCAGGCAGCGAGGGGCAAGCAGGTGTTTGCCATGTGGTGCTGACCTGCGTTGCTGCAATAACTGCGCGGTTTTTCGGAACGGCAGCCCCTTATACATAACGGCGAGCGCCAGCACAGCAGGCGCAGCCGCGCGGACTGACCGCAAGGATATCCCATGCGATTTGTAGATGAAGCTCGAATTCAGGTGCGCGCCGGTAAGGGCGGGCACGGTTGTTTGTCTTTTCGGCGCGAAAAGTTTGTGCCGCGCGGCGGCCCGGACGGCGGCAACGGCGGTGACGGTGGGTCTGTATTGCTGAAGGCCGATGGCCGTTTGCTGTCTTTGTACGATTTTCGCCTCAAACGCCTTTACGAGGCCCGTAATGGCCGCCCCGGCGAGGGCAGCCAGTGCGATGGCAAAAAAGGTGAAGACATGGTGCTGCACCTGCCGGTGGGCACGCTTGTTTTTGTCGAAGGGCCGGATGGTGAAGAGCTGCTGGCCGACCTCAGCGATCCTGAAGCGGAAGTGATGGTTGCGCGCGGCGGACGCGGCGGCAAGGGCAACGAGCATTTCAAGTCTTCCACCATGCGCGCGCCGCGCTTTTGCCAGCCGGGCGAGCCGGGCGAAGAAAAAAACCTGCGCCTCGAGCTGAAAATTCTGGCCGATGCCGGCTTGCTGGGCTTGCCCAATGCAGGCAAATCCACCTTCATTTCCCAGGTTTCTGCGGCGCGTCCCAAGATCGCGGCCTATCACTTCACCACGCTCACGCCCAACCTCGGCGTGATGATTGATGAAGTGGACCCCGACAGGCGCATGGTCATTGCCGACATTCCCGGCCTTATCGAAGGCGCGCATGAAGGTCAGGGCCTTGGTCTGCGCTTCCTCAAGCATGTAGAACGCACACGCTTTCTCGTGCACATTCTCAGCGTGGAAGATGTGGGCGAGGATGATCCCTGGGCTGGCTTCAACCTCATCAACGAGGAGCTGCGCCGCTTTGACGAAGAGCTTGGCGAGCGTCAGCAGATCGAGGTGGTCAACAAGATCGACCTCATCAGCCCCGAGCGCTTGGAAGAACTGAAGATCAGAGCCAAGGCCGATGGCCGCAATATCTTCTTTATTTCTGCGCGGGATAACATCGACGTTGAGCCTCTGGTGGAAGAGCTGTGGCGCATGCGTGATGAAACCGCCAGCCACGCGCCTATCCTGCACTTTGCCGATACAGACGGCGATGAGGAAGAGGACTTCCCCGAAATCGAAGTGATCTATACCCGCGAGTAGCGGTCTGTGGAGCATATATGACAGCGCCGACGGAAGATTGGCGGCAGGAACGCGCACGGGTGCTTGCCCAGGCGCGGGTGGTGGTCGTCAAGGTGGGCAGCGCAGTACTTACCGATGCCCAGGGCCTGAGCATGCCCGTGCTGGAGAATCTGGCCGGGCAGCTGGCGTGTCTGCGTAATCTGCCGCCTGCGGGCGATGCCGCATCCGGTAATGCAGGGGGCCTGGAGCCGCGCCGTCTGGTGCTTGTTTCTTCCGGCGCTGTGGCCGCAGGGCGGGCCGCGCTTGCCGCGCGCGGGCATGTGGTTGAAACCACGGGCCTTGCGGCGCGTCAGGCCGCGGCAGCCGTGGGGCAGGGCCAGCTCATGCAGAGCTGGGACAAGGTGTTTTTTGCCCACCGCATGCCCACTGCCCAGGTTCTGCTGACCCGCGACGACCTGCGCGCACGTCAGCGCTTTCTCAATGCCCGCAACACGTTTGCCGAACTGCTGGAATGGGGCGTGCTGCCCATTGTCAACGAGAACGATACCGTATCCATCAGCGAGCTGAAGTTCGGCGATAACGACTGTCTTGCAAGCCTTCTGGTTAATCTGACCGGGGCCGATCTTTTCATCAACCTCACCTCCGCCTCGGGCGTACTGGCCGCCGATCCGCAAAAAGACCCCAACGCGCCCGTTATGGAGCATATCGACGATGTGGCCGCGCTGGATCTGGGCAGCTTTGCGGCGGCAAGACTTCCGTAGGCACGGGCGGCATGTATTCCAAATTGCTGGCGGCCCGCCGCGCCGCGCAGATTGGCGTGCCCACACTGATTTTGCCGGGGCGCGAGCCGGAAATCATCACGCGGGCTTTTGCTGCGTGCGGTATTTGCCCCGCTCCGCAAGGGCATGAGCCATTTACGGGCGGCACGTGGGTTTGCCCTGCGCGGCATGCCATACCCCGCCGCAAATTCTGGCTGGCCTATCAGTCAGACCCTGCGGGCAGCGTGCATGTGGACGCTGGCGCTGCCAAGGCCCTGCTGCATAAGGGCGGCAGCCTGCTGCCCGGCGGCGTGTTCCGCGTTGAGGGCAACTTCCAGCAGGGCGGGCTGGTGCGCGTGCTGCACGAAGGGCAGAGCCTCGGCGTGGGGCTCTCCAACTACAGCACCTCGGACCTGAAAAAAATTATGGGTCTGAAAAGGCACGAGGTCGCAGCCATTCTGGGCGATGCGCACTATCCTGAGGTGATCCATAGGGACAATCTGTTGCTTGATGCGGCCGTGTAACTACAAAGGGCCGGATGTTCCGGCCCTTTTCTGTCATTGATTATCCGCGCGCTGCGCAATCCGGCCGGTACTGCCGGCTTTTTTTGTGGGCAGGCTACGCGCGCGCGCGGGATTTGCGGAAGCGGATGAAGATTTCACGCAGCTCCTGCCGCGAAAAACCCATGACCGCAGGCATGCCCAAGCACAGCAGGCCGATGGCCGCCGTGTACATGACGCCGGAGACCAGGAAGCGCGGCAGGGAATTCATATCGCCAATGCCGAGATGGAGCGTAAGCTGGCGGCAGCCAAAGGCAAGCAGCAAAAGGACGGCGAGGCTCCATATCTGGTGGGCCACGTTGCGCCAGAACTTGAGCGGAATAAAGCGCGAGGCCAGCCACAGATACACGTTGACCGTGATAATCTGCACGCACACGGTTTTGATCGCCAGCCCTACGGCACCAAGGCCAAGGCCGAAATATTCCGGCGGTGCAAGCAGAAACCACGCCGTGCTGAAGCCGTATACGCATTCCAGCGCCGCCATATTACGTAGCACCTTGGTGCGGCCTGTGGCGTGAAAGACTGATCCGGCAAGCTGCCCATACGCCTGATGCAAGGGGTAGAGCGCCATGATCTGCACAGGCAGGGTCGCTGCGGCAAACTGAGCGCCGCCGAAAAAATTCACCAGGGCGGAACCCTCAGCAAGGGTAAAACACGAAAAATAGGCAGCCACCACGTACAGCAGCGGGGCAAAGCGCGTGAGCAGACGCCCCATGGCTTCGCGGTCGTTGTTGCCCCAGGCGATGGAAAGCTCGCGCATGACCAGGGGCGTCATGGCAGAAACAAAAAGAAAGCAGGCCATGCTGACTTTTTGGGAAAGGGCAAAAAAGCCCTGTTCCACGCTGCCGTCAAACCATTGCAGCAGCCAGCGCTCGGCAGTGAGGAGCAAAAAGGAGAGCAGAGCCTGCACGAACAGCGGGTGGCTGTAATTGAAAAATTCCCGTCCATAGGCGCGCGTCTGCTCCGGCGTGAGCCGAAAGTGCAAGGGAATGCCCGCCTGCCGCCAGTAGGTGCGCGTAACAAGCCAGTACCCAAGGGCAGTTGCCCCAAGCATAAGGTATTGCTGGGCAAAGAGCGTGTGAATGTTCAGCCAGTCGGCCCAGAACATGAGCCCCAGCAAGCCCACCGTAAACAGCGAAACAACTGTGCGCACCATTTCGGAAGAAACAGTCGCGCCCACGGCGTCGTTCATGGAGCGCAGCACGCGCCCCCACCAGGTCAGAAAAGCCCACAGGGCTGCCAGCGGCGCAAGCCACAGGGGCACATCGGGCATGAGCAGCTCTCCAGCCGCAGGTATTTGCAGCAGGCCTGCGGCCAGCAGAATGATGGCGAATACCGCCGCTGTGGCGCGCATGTAAAAGCCGATGAGGCCGGTCTCTGCCTGTCGGCGCGAGAGCGAGTTGTAAAAGCAGGTGGAGGTTCCCATATCCAGAAAGCCGGAAAGCTGCTGGAAGAGGTTGGTGGCAAAGCTGTAATTGCCGTACATCTGCGGCCCGAGAGCGCGGGGCAGAATGGCCTCCATGACAAGGTAGACCGGGACGGAGGCGATATTGGCCACGAGCTTGAATATGTAGCGGCGGGCCAGGGTTGGGGTAGAGCTTTGCATGCCGGGAAATTAGCTCACTTCGGCGGCGCGCTCAAGTGGCTGAGGCCTGCGTGGAAAAAATACCTGACCAGCATGAGATTATACCGACTTAATGTGTAGATCGTTTGGTCAGGCAGGGCGGCAGGGGGCGGCTATGCCGTGTTTACGGGCGTAAAAAATTACCGTACGATTCTCACTCCGATTGCGGGCGCAAGAGGAATGTTTGTTGTTCATACCATAAGGATACCGTCATGGATGATGAAGCACGCAGCAAAAAAATGAAGTCCGGGCTTGAAAAGGCTCCTCACCGCTCTCTGCTCTATGCTTTGGGCCTCACCAGAGAAGAAATGGAACGTCCCCTGGTAGGCATTGTGAACGCCGCCAGCGAGGTTGTTCCCGGGCATATGCACCTGAACAGCCTGGCCGATGCGGTCAAGGCTGGTGTACGTATGTCGGGCGGTACGCCCCTGCAGTTCCCGGCCATTGCCGTGTGCGACGGCCTGGCCATGAACCATGAAGGCATGCGTTTTTCCTTGCCTTCGCGTGAATTCATCGCGGATTCCATTGAAATTATGGCGCGCGGTCACGCCTTTGACGCCCTGGTGTTCATTCCCAACTGCGACAAGTGCGTTCCCGGAATGCTCATGGCCATGATGCGCCTGAACATCCCCTCGGTGCTGGTTTCCGGCGGCCCCATGCTGCCCGGCGACATTGGCCCCGGCAAGCGCGGCGATCTTATCTCCGTGTTTGAGGCCGTGGGCAAGGTGCGCAGCGGTGCCATGACCGAAGACGAGCTGGAATACATGGCCGAACGCGCATGTCCCGGCTGCGGCGCCTGCGCGGGTATGTTCACTGCCAACTCCATGAACTGCCTGTCTGAAACCATCGGCGTGGCCCTGCCCGGCAACGGCACCATCCCCGCTGTGAGCGGCGCGCGCATCCGCCTTGCCAAAACAGCGGGGATGCGGGTTATGGATCTGCTGCGCAAAAACATCCGCCCGCTGGATATCGTAACGCCCAAGTCTGTTGCTAATGCAGTGGCCGTGGATATGGCCCTTGGTTGTTCTACCAACACTGTGCTGCACCTGCCCGCCGTGTTCGGCGAGGCCGGGTTGAAGCTTGGCCTGGAAATTTTTGACGAAGTCAGCAAAAAGAGCCCCAATCTGTGCAAGCTTTCCCCGGCGGGCAAGCATTACATGGTTGATCTGGACAACGCGGGCGGCATCCCTGCCGTCATGACCGAGCTGGACAAGATGGGCCTCATCAACAAGGACTGCATGACCGCCACGGGCAAGACCGTGGGCGAAAACCTCAAGGACATGAACGCCCGCGTTATGGACCCTGAAGTTATCCGCAGTGTTGAAAATCCCTATTCCAAGCAGGGCGGCATTGCCATTCTGCGCGGCAGCCTGGCGCCCGAAGGCGCTGTGGTCAAACAGTCTGCCGTTGCCCCTGAAATGATGTGCCGCGATGTCACGGCCCGTGTGTTCGAGTCGGAAGAAGACGCCATGAAGGCCATTCTTGACGGCAAGATCAAGGCCGGTGACGGTGTCGTGATCCGTTACGAAGGCCCGCGCGGCGGACCGGGCATGCGCGAAATGCAGCATTTCGCCCACGGCGGCCATCACCGGCATGGGCCTTGGCAAGGATGTGGCCCTGCTGACCGACGGACGGTTCTCCGGCGGCACCAATGGCGCGGCCATCGGGCACATTTCGCCCGAAGCGGCAGATGGCGGTGTTATCGCTCTGGTGCACGAAGGCGATACCATCCATATCGACATTCCCAACCGCAAGCTGGATCTGCTTGTGGACGAGGCCGAGCTTGCAAAACGGCGCGCCGCCCTTGTGGTGCCCAAGAAGGATTGCCCCTACCCGGTGCTGCGGCGTTATGCCTATCTGGTCAGCTCGGCAGCCAACGGCGGGCGCTACAAGGAAATCTAAGTAACTGATCGAAATGATTTAAAACCCCCACGAGCCGGATTTGTTTTTGGCCTGTGGGGGTTTTCTGGCCCCTGAGCGCAACGTTGCGAAAGGGCTTTTTGAAAGGATAAAGGCATATGGCGTTTTTGCATGCGCTGGGTGGTGTATTCGGGTTGATGCTGCTGGGTTTTGTGGGCTTCATGCTGGCAGCTCGCAACTGGTTTGGCGCGGAAACGCGCATTGTTCTGCCGCGTCTGATCACCCAGATCGCCCTGCCGCCCTTTCTCATGTACACCATCATGCACTCGTTCCATCGGGACGATCTGATCATGTTGGCAAAAGGGGCGCTCTTGCCTCTGGGCTCTGTTACCCTCACCTTTGCGCTGGCCATTGTGCTTGCCAAGCTGGCCCGCGTCAGGAGGCAGCATTTTGGCCTGTTCTGCGCCAGCGTGGCAAATTCAAACACAATTTTTATTGGTATCCCCGTTAATCTGGCCCTGTTCGGCGAAAGCTCCATCCCCTACGTGCTGCTGTACTATGCCGCCAGCACGGTTTTTTTCTGGACTGTAGGGGTCTACTCCATCACATGCGATATTACTGAAAACAGAGGGCAAATTCCCTTGCGCACCAGAGTCCGGCAAGTGTTTTCCCCGCCTTTCATGGGATTTATCACGGGCTTGATTCTGACAATGCTTGGCGTTGAGCTACCAGAATTTTTGCAAAACGTCGCCCGCTCGCTCGGCAATCTCACGACGCCGCTGGCCATGATTTTTATTGGCATTTCCATCTACGACATGGGATTGCGCAGCATCAGGATCGGCAAGGACATGGTTCTGCTGGCCCTGGGGCGCATGATGCTTGGCCCGCTGGTGATGACTGGTCTGCTGTATTTCTTCCCGGTGCCCGCACTCATGGGCAAGGTTTTCATTATTCAGGCATCCCTGCCAGTGATGGCCCAGGCGGCTATTTTGAGCGCCCACTACCATACTGACCCGGAATTTGGCGCGCAGGCCGTAAGCCTGACAACGTTGCTTTCCATGATCACCATTCCGCTTTACATGGTTATTTTTTAGAGTGAAGCAACGCAGCTTCGGTACGTTGGCAAATTGGGGGGCTTCCAGAACCCAGCGCTTTAAGCAAATGCAAAGGCCGCAGATTTCGCAATCTGCGGCCTTCAAATTTTTGTGGCGTTAGGGGCTACTTGGCGTTTTCGGCCAGTACATCCAGCATGAGGGAATCAGGCTTTTTGCTGCAAGCGTCAAGGTAGGCCTTGAGTGTATCATCGCTATCAAGGACGGAGGCGGGCTTGCCGCTCTTGCCCCGGTTGTAGCCATCAAGCCAGATCACAAAGCCGCTGCCGTCATCGGGGTTGGCGGTGTAATCCTTGCACAGGGTCTTGTCTGCGCGCCATGTGCTCTCTGTATCGACCGGAAAGGTCTTGCGGGCTTCCTGCCACACGGTAGCAACCTTCTTGGTGGGGTCAACCTGGCAGGCGCCGTAAACCTGGCCCAGCATGGGGGCGAGGGTCTCCGGGTCTGCAATGGGGTTGCCCATCTTGGCGCTCACATAACCATCAATTTGCAGGCCTTCAAATATGGGCGGCTGTCCGCCTTCGGTCATGGGCTGGGTGACGAGTTCGGCGCAGATATACGTGGAAGGATCAATCTTGTCGTTACCGGCCTGAACAGCCACGGGCAGTCCAAGCATCAGGCAACAGAGAATCAGCATTTTTTTCATGAATACTCCCTTGAAGAAAGCGTTGTACTTCCTTGACCCACTGCGCCCGTCCTGTCAACTGCCGCCGGATTCCGGTAGCAAACGGAAAACACTACGCTCGGTGCTTTTGATGGTCTGGAGCGGGCTGCCGGTCTGGCGCAGTGTTGTTGTACCTGCGCGGAGCAGTTCGTGATACAGAGGTGGAAAGATAACGTCTATTGCAAAGGCGGAAATCTCTTATTTGCACGTATTGTTTCTTCTGCAGATTTTTTCATTCCCATAACATCAACGTAGGGAGTGCGTTCTGCCTGCGTTTTTGTGATGTCTGCAAAATCTTTCTTGAATGAGCCTGCGTAGATTCTGTTGAATACAAGTTCATTGGTGTCTTTATCCCTGAACGTAATATTTGTACAATAATCGATAAAGCCGTCAGGCTGGTCGGGCGAACCAGTTACGCTGTTCCCCATTTTTTCGCCGTTCATCAGATTCTTCATGATTTCCATAAATTCGCCGCGATTCTGAACGCCAATGTCAAAAATGATATTGTACATCATCCGTGACTCCGGGTCGTCCCCGGTTTTGGCATGTGCAGGGCAAGATAAAATAAAAATAACTGCAAAGAAAAATATTATTTTTTGCATGGAGTATCCTCATTATGGTAAAATAAATGAGCATGAATGATGGTTAACTTTTAAAATAGATATCTGTAATGGAACTGGTCAATTAATAATGCTTATTGCCTTGACAGGACAAGCTGTTATACAGGATCCACATGTAGTACAATTTGCATTAATTATAAACTGAACGATATTGGGCCCGTTGTAAATAATAGCCTTCGCTGGACAAACCACAAGGCATTCTTCGCAGTTACCACAGTGGAGACATTTAAACATATCAATAACAACACGAGCCATAAAACCCTTCTCATTTATAGCTCTTTTTTTATATTTATAAAATCAAATGTCAAGTTCGATTTCGATTTACGCTGAGAGCCAAACCTGTAATAGGAAAGGCCGCTTGCACTTGCAAACGGCCTTTTACTATTCCATCGTCCAGAGCAGTTTTACAGTTCCGGCGGCAGATCCTGCAGCTCCTGCCAGGTGAACACGGGGCCGTCCACGCAGACGTAGCGGCCACCGATGTTGCAGCGTCCGCAGATGCCGACGCCGCACTTCATGCGTTTTTCAAGTGTGGTCACGATGTTTTCAGGCGCAAAATTGAGCTTTTGCAGGGCCTGCACCGTGAACTTGATCATGATGGGCGGGCCGCAGAGCACGGCCACGCAGTTTTTGGGATCGGGGTTGAGTTCCAGCAGCACGTTGGGGATCAGGCCCACCTTGTGGGGCCAGCCGTCAAAGGGGGCGTCGATGCACAGGGTGCAGTCCAGATCGTCGCGGCGCAGCCAGTCTTCCGTCTCATAGCTGAAGGCCATGTCGCGCGGGGAGCGTGCGCCGTAGAGCAGGCTCACCTTGCCGAAATCGGCGCGGTGTTCCAGCACGTGCAGCATGATGGTGCGGATGGGGGCCATGCCGATGCCGCCGCCCACAAAGAAGATGTCCTTGCCCTTCCAGTCGGCGTAGGGAAAGTAATTGCCCAGAGGGGCGCGCACGCCCACCTTGTCGCCGGGCGAGAGCCTGTGGATGGCCGAGGTCACTTCGCCAGCCTGCATGACGGAGAACTGGAGGTAGTTCTTCTGCGACGGCGGCGAATTGATGACAAAGGTGGATTCGCCAGCGCCGAATACGGAGAGCTGGCCCACCTGACCGGGCTCATAGGTAAAGGACTTCATGGCGGCATCATCGTCCAGCACCACGCGCAGGGTCTTGATGTTGCCGGTTTCCTGTATGACTTCGGCCACAGTGGCGGGCATGGGCAGGTACGGATTGCCCTGCATCATGGGACGGGCCGTAATTTCGCGCAGCATGCCGCCGTCGGGCGCGGGCTTGAGGCCCGGCTTGGCGGCGGGCTTGGCAGCGGCCTTGGTTTCTTTGGTCACAGCAGCCTCCACGGGCGCTTTCTGGCGGCGCAGTCTTGGGGGTAGTGGCTTTGCCGGTAGTTTTCTTGGTTGCCATGTCTGCTCCTACTTGTCCGTGGACTTCTTGTCATCGTTGCCGTCTTCGATGGCGGCCAGCACGATGGAGCGGATGTCCAGGCAGACGGGGCAATTGCTGATGCAGCGACCACAGCCGCTGCACGAGAACGAACCCCAGTTTTCAGGATAGGTGGAGTACTTGTGCGAAACGCGGTTGCGCATGCGGAATGCCTTGAGCATGCGCGGATTGTGGCCGCTGGCCTCGCGGGTGAACAACGAGGACATGCAGTTGTCCCAGCTGCGCAGACGGCGGCCACCTTTTTCGCTCAGTCCTTCGCCCTCATCGGTGATGGTGAAGCAGTAGCAGGTGGGGCAAAAGTAGGTGCAGGCCCCGCAGGAGAGGCAGCGGTCGGTCTGATCCTGCCAGAACTGCGTGTCGTTAAAGCGGGCAGCCACTTTTTCGGGCGCATTTTTGATATTGGGTGCAGGCACAAGGCTGGCCCAGGCTTCCTTGCGGGCGGCTTCCGCCTTGGGGAAGAGCTCGGCGCCTTCCGAGAGGGAAGACGCTGCCAGCAGTTCCTCGCCCTTGGGCGTGATGGCCTGCAGCACATAGCCGCCCTCGATCTCGGTCATGAGCACGTCCGAGCCTTCGGGGGAGGTGGGGCCGCCGCCAACCCAGTGGCAGAAACAGGTATTGCAGCCGCTGCCGCAGGTGAGCGTAACCACCGTGAGCTGCTCGCGCCGCGCCTTGTAGTAAGGATCGGCGTAAGGGCCTTTAAGGTAGGGGCGGTCAAGCACCGCATAGCCACGCGCATCGCAGGGGCGGCAGGCAAAACCACGGTGGGCTGGGCTTCGGGCGTGTCATCCAGACTCATGGTGACGCGCTCGAGGTTTTCCGGATCCTTGGTTTTTTTGTAGCGCACCAGGGTTTCGCACTGGGGCAGCACGGCCTCCTTGGCGGGCACGGTGGCCTTTTCCAGAGTAAAGGGCTTGCCTTCCTGCCACGGCTCAAAGACCACAGAACGCTTGTTGGCAGGCTTTTCTACCGGCACTAGCACACGGCGGCCATTCTGCGAGAGGTAGGCGAGAAACGCGGGCAAGCCGTCAGGGGTAACAAAGCGGATCATGCTCATTTCCAGTCCCTCTCATGAATGTTCTTTTCAACCACTTCATAGCCCAGCAAGGGCGGCACTTCATCCGGATTGAGGCCGGGCTGGTAGCCGTCAAAAAGCTGGGCCACAGCGCGGGCAATCTGCTGGCGCAGGGCCAGGATGGGAATGCCCACGGGGCAGGCGCGCTGGCATTCGCCGCAGCCTGTGCAGCGGCCAGCCAGATGCATGGCGTGGATGGTCTGGAAGAAGAGTTTTTCCTTGGCGCTGTCTTCCTGCGTCATCCAGTGCGGGTCGCGGCTGTCGGAGACGCAGTAGTCGCGGCACACGCACATGGGGCAGGCGTTGCGGCAGGCGTAGCAGCGCAGGCAGCGGTCCATCTGGCCGCGCCAGAAGGCGAGCCGTTCGTCCAGAGTCATGGAATCGAGCAGGGCCAGTTCCGGCGGAGTATTGGGCGCGCCGTCAACCTTGACGGGCTGGCCAAGCAGGGTGTCGGCCAGCACTGCCGAAGGCGTGGTGCAGCCGTAGCATTTGCCCTGGGCGTAGTCGGTCATGCAGAAGCGGTGATCCTTGCCATCGGCGGTGATGGTCACACCGGCCTCGCCATAGGTCACGCCGTCGATC
>JASGGT010000062.1:0-13991 GCA_047602655.1 Desulfovibrio sp.
GGCAGCATTCCCTTTGCGTCCATGCTCACTGGCGGCATGAGCGGCAACATGGATTCCATGTTTGCAAGCGAGCGGGAGTTGCTGCGGCTTTCAAGAAAATATTTCCCCAAATCGGTTCAGTTCAAGCCTCTGCTGCGGCTCGCGCGTAGCGGCGGCTATCTGGTGGCGCGCTGGCTATGCGGCGCTCAAGTTGCTGGATATGTAGCGGATCTGCCTCGCCTGGTTCAAGGCAAGCCCAGGCTGTGGAGCCTGCCCGAGCAAAAAGCTCTTGTCGACTTGCCGCCGATACCCGAACAGCCATCTATTGATCTGCTTGTTGCCACTATTGGCCGCAAGGCGGAACTTGATCGCCTGCTAACATCGCTCGAAGCGCAGACCTGCAAGAATTTTCGCATACTTTTGGCAGATCAGAATCCTCCTGGTTATCTGGATGATATGCTTGCCTGCCATCCCGGCTTGCCCACCACGCGTGTCATGTTGTCCCCGGAGGGCGTTTCAGTGGCCCGCAATGTTTTGCTGGAACAAGCCAATGCAGATATCGTGGTTTTTCCCGATGATGACTGCTGGTATGCGCCGGATACCCTTGAACGCGTGTGTGAAACGTTTGCCGCCCATCCTTCATGCGGGGCCTTGTTGGGAGTGTGGACCTCATCGCCTGATATTTGTGCCTCGGGATTGCCCGAAGGGGGCGTCAGTCGGACTGGGCTGTTCCAGCTTGCGGGAACATGCGTGCAGTTCTATCGCAGAGAAGTCGTGACTGGCATCCGCTTTGATCCCCTGCTTGGGCCCGGAACCGGCTTGCCCTATGGTTGCGGTGAAGATACCGATTACCTTTTGTACGCGCATGCCCGCACAGAGGTGCGCCGATATGCGAAAATTCGCGTGTTTCATCCTCCGCCTAAGGAAAATCAGCCTTCGCCGCAAAAAGTGGCACGCTATGCGGCCGGGCGCATGTATTTGCTGAAAAAACACAAATTTTCAAGGCTGTTTATGCTGTTCAATGTGCTGTATCCCCTTTGCGTGGCTCCTCTGGATGCCCTGCGGCACGGGAGGGCGCAGGGTGTTTATCGGTTGCGCATGTTTGTCGAGCGGTTGCGCAACTGGCGTTAGCAGCGCGCGGTATCGCAGCAGTATTTATGCGCAAGGGGAGACCTCCATAGCCAGCCTGCGCAGAGTTTGATTGTAGAGCGGGAGGTTCTCATTTCTCTCTTTTCAATGCGCTGCCATTAGTGTAATTTTCCTTGTTGCATTGCCGCGGCCCGGCTGCACAGTGCAGGTATGTTGAATCTATGCAGCAGCCCCTTAGGACAGCCCGGATATTACTCGCTGCCGCCGGGGTCCACATGGCAGGCCGTCTGAATAAACGGGACGGCCTGAAAGGAAAGCACGCTGATTTCTGTGCGATTGCTGTTTATTGTGAAAATCAGGTGCTCTCAGAGTGTTCAAAGGTGCTGCAGCTTTACTGTTCATGCGGCATGTTGGCCAACGCTGCGATGCGGGCTTTTTTACTTCACACAAGATTGCGTCTGTGGTTCCGTATAGAAGGAATCCAGTAATATTGAGGACAATCAGATGGTTTCATTTGAAGACCTGTTGGCAAAAAAATCTTCCGTGGCTGTGGTTGGTCTGGGTTATGTGGGCTTGCCCCTGGCTGTTGCCCTTTCCCATCACTTTGATGTCATTGGCTTTGATATCAACGTGGCGCGGGTAGATGCACTCAACAAGGGGCACGATGCCACCAATGAGGTTGACGATGCGTCCCTTGCCGCCAGCACGGCCCGTTTTACCAGCGATGCAACCGAACTTGCCAAGGCGGGTGTGATCATCGTGGCAGTGCCTACCCCGGTAGACAGCCACCGACAGCCCGATCTTACGCCTGTGGTGGGCGCAAGTCGTACGGTTGGCCGCCATATGCCCAAGGGCTGCGTGGTTTGCTATGAGTCTACGGTATACCCCGGCGTTACCGAGGACGAATGCATCCCCCTGCTGGAAAAGGAATCCGGCATGCGTTTTCCTGCGGATTTTACCGTGGGGTATTCGCCCGAGCGCATCAATCCCGGCGACAAGGTTCACCGTCTTGAAACCATCCGCAAGGTTGTTTCCGGCTCTGACGCTCCCACCGCAGATCTGCTGGTAAAGGTCTATGGCGCGGTGGTGACGGCGGGCATCCACAGGGCCTCGTGCATCAAGGTGGCCGAGGCCGCCAAGGTTATTGAAAACACGCAGCGCGATATCAATATCGCCCTGATGAACGAACTGGCCCTTATTTTCAACCGTATGGGCATTGATACGCTGGAAGTGCTTGAAGCCGCAGGCAGCAAGTGGAATTTCCTGCCGTTTCGTCCGGGTCTTGTGGGGGGGCACTGCATTGGCGTGGATCCCTATTATCTGACCTACAAGGCCGAAGAGATCGGCTGCCACCCCGAGGTTATCCTTGCTGGCCGCCGCATCAACGACGGCATGGGCAAGTATGTGGCTGAAATCTGCGTCAAACGCCTCATCAATGCGGACAAGCACGTTAAGGGCGCGCGCGTGGGCCTGTTGGGCTTTACATTCAAGGAAAATGTGCCAGACATCCGCAATACCCGCGTGGTGGACATCATTGCCGAGTTGAAGGAATACGGCATCACGGCTCTGGTACATGATCCCGAAGCCGATGCTGCGGAAGCCCATCACGAATACGGGCAGACGCTGCTGCCCCTGAGCGATCTCAAAAATCTGGATGTTCTTATTCTGGCGGTATCGCATGAGAGCTTCCGCCAGCTTGATCATGCGGCCATACGCGCCATGTTTGCTGGCGATGCGGTCACACTTATGGATATCAAGGGTTTCTGGAACAAGCAGGAAATGCTTGATGCCGGGTTTGATCTCTGGAGGCTGTAATTTGAACGCGTGCATGCCCTGTCAGCTGGTTACTGGTGGTTCGGGCTTTATCGGGTCCTGCTACGTCCTTCAGGCCCGGCGGCAGGGTGTGCGTGTGGTCAACCTCGATAAGCTGACCTATGCTGGCAATCCCGCCAATCTTGAAGCGCTGAAAGACGATCCGGATTACGTCTTTGTGCGCGGCGACATTGCCAATGCCGAGTTGGTTGCCTGGCTGCTGGAAAGCTTCCAGCCCGATGCCATCGTGAATTTTGCTGCGGAAAGCCACGTTGACCGTTCCATTGTTGACCCCGATGCTTTTGTGCGCACCAATGTACTTGGCACGGCCACCCTGTTGAGGGTGGCTGCCCGGTGGTGGCGCGCGCTGCCCGCGGAGCGCTCTTCAACCTTTCGTTTCCTGCACGTGTCTACCGATGAGGTCTACGGGGCGTTGCAGCCGGGGGACCCGGCTTTTACAGAAGCGACCCCTTACAGCCCCAATAGCCCCTATTCTGCTTCCAAGGCCGCCAGTGACCATATGGCGCGCGCTTTTCATGAAACCTACGGCCTCCCGGTGCTGCTTACCAATTGTTCCAACAATTACGGGCCGCGCCAGTTCCCTGAAAAACTCATCCCCCTGATGATCTGCAATGCCCTTGAGGGCAAGCCTTTGCCTGTCTACGGCAAGGGGGCCAACATCCGCGACTGGCTGCATGTGGAAGACCATTGTGCTGCCATAGCCCGGGTGCTTGAAGCAGGCAGAGCGGGGCGGTGCTACAACATTGGTGGGCATGCGGAAAAAACCAATCTTGAAGTCGTGCTTGCCGTGTGCGCCATTCTTGACCAGCTGGTTCCTTCGGTCCGTGGGCCTTATGCCGATCAGATTGCATATGTGGTCGACAGGCCCGGACATGATTTCCGGTACGCCATTGACTGTAGCAGGATAGAGGCCGAGCTGGGCTGGAAGCCAGCCCACGAGTTTGATTCCGGCCTGCGTGAAACCGTTCGCTGGTATCTTGAAAATACCGCATGGATTGAAAATGTCCGCAGCGGTGCTTACAGGGAATGGATTGCAGCCAACTACGCCCATCGCACTGGTGATGGGGCCAACTAAAAAAGGGGGCGGCATGAGCGGCTGGAAAGGCATTGTTCTGGCAGGGGGCTCTGGCTCGCGCTTGCATCCCCTGACTTTGAGCGTGAGCAAGCAGCTCATGCCCATCTACGACAAACCCATGATTTACTATCCGCTGTCTATTCTGATGATGGCGGGTATTCGGGATATCTGCTTTATTTCCACTCCTGAGCACCTGCCCCTCTACAAGGCTCTGCTGCACGATGGCTCGCAACTGGGCTGCAATTTCAGCTACATCGTGCAGCCTCGTCCAGAGGGGTTGGCCCAGGCTTTTTTGTTGGCGGAGGATCACATTGCGGGGCACAACACCTGCCTGATTTTGGGTGATAATGTTTTCTTCGGCCACGGTTTGCCGGCGCTTACCCACGCTGCCATGACCCGCGAAAGCGGAGCGACCATTTTTGGCTATCATGTGCGCGACCCCGAGCGCTACGGCGTCGTGGAATTTGACGATCAACGGCATGTGGTCAGCATAGAAGAAAAACCCGCCCTCCCCAAATCCAACTTTGCGGTGACAGGCCTGTATTTTTATGACCAAAAGGTGCTGGATATCGCCCGCGCCGTGCGCCCCTCGGCCCGGGGCGAACTGGAAATCACGGATGTGAACAATGCCTATCTGCAACAGGGCGATCTGCATGTGGAACTTATGGGGCGGGGCATTGCCTGGCTCGATACCGGCACGCACGATTCCCTCATGGATGCCGGGGCCTTTGTGCAGGCGGTAGAAAAACGCCAGGGGCTCAAGGTGGCCTGCCTGGAGGAAATTGCCTGGCGCAACGGTTATATTGATGCGGACGCCGTGCGCACACTGGCGAAGCCCATGGCCAAAACCGGCTACGGACAATATCTTCTTGAACTTGTGGATGCGGGGATTGGGCAGTGGAAGTAGTTCAGACGCCTATTGCCGGGGTACTCTTGATCAAACCCAAGGTATGGGGCGATCAACGCGGCTATTTTGTGGAAACCTGGCAGCAGCAGCGCTACGAAGCTGCAGGAATTGATCTGCCCTTTGTGCAGGACAACCATTCCATGTCTGCCCGTGGCATTTTGCGTGGCCTGCATTATCAGAAAACGCGCCCTCAGGGCAAACTGGTCTATGTTTCACAGGGCAGTGTTTTTGATGTGGCTGTGGACATTCGGCAAAATTCCCCCACGTTTGGCAAGTGGTTTGGTGTAGAACTTTCTCAGCAGAATCAGTGGCAGATGTGGGTGCAGCCCGGCCTTGCGCACGGCTTTGTGGTAACAAGCGAAATCGCCCATTTCCACTACAAGTGCACAGATTATTACTGCCCCGAGGACGAAGCGGCGATCCGCTGGAACGACCCGACCCTCGGCATAGTCTGGCCAGTGGCCGAGCCGCTGCTTTCCACCAAGGATCAAGCTGCTCCGTTATGGGCTGAAGCCATGCAGAGCGCAGGCTGCTAACCGTTTGCGGCTGACTGCGGCATATCCCGCCAGAAGTTTATCTGCTTGGGAAGTGCCCGCTGTATTAATCAGGCGGGCATTTCAAGATAGGGGTCGCTCCGGGCCAGATAGTTGCCCACATAATCCGCGATGCCCTGTTCCAGCGATGCAAAGTGCACAGGGCAGTTTTTTTCTCGTATCCAGCTCATATCCGCCTGCGTGAAGTTCTGGTATTTTCCACTCAAGGCTTCTGGCATGTCCACATATTCGATCTGAGACTCTTTGCCTAATGCGGCAAATATGGCATGGGCCAGGTCGTTCCAGCTCCGGGCCTTGCCCGTGCCCACATTGAGAATGCCATTGGCTGCCGGGTTTTCAAGCAGCCAGAACATCAACTCCACACAATCCTTCACATAGACAAAGTCGCGCATCTGGCCGCCGTCGGCGTAGTCCGGCGTGTTCGATTTGAAAAGCCGCAAACGCCCTGTAGCGCTGATTTCATGAAAGGCCTTGCAGGCCACGCTGCGCATGTCGCCCTTGTGATATTCATTGGGGCCGTACACATTGAAAAACTTGAGGCTGGCCACGCTTTCTGCAAGTTTGTTGTCCAGCAGCCACAAGTCAAAAAGGTGTTTGGAATAGCCGTACATATTCAGGGGTTTGAGACGGCGTGTCGTTTCCGGCCTGTCAGAGAATCCCTGTGAGCCATCCCCGTATGTTGCGGCTGACCCGGCATTGATAAAGCGCGCGCCGTGCTCCAGGGCAAATCTGCACAGCTCCACAGTGTAGGCTGTGTTATTTGCCATCAGAAAGTCCGCATCTCTTTCTGTGGTGGAAGAGCAGGCCCCCATGTGCACGATTGCCTCTACCTTGCCGCCCAGCGTGTTGCCGCGCAACATTTCCAGAAACTCAGACCTGTGCACATAGCGGGCATATCGCCGGTTGACGAGATTCTTCCATTTTTCCGTTGAACCGAGGTTATCCACCACCAGTATGTCGGTTATGCCAGCCTGATTCAGCCGCCAGAGCATGGCGCTGCCGATAAAGCCTGCACCGCCAGTGATAATGTACATACAAACCTCGTTAATCCAGTATGTGGGCCCCTAGCGGAGCAAGGCGAGAGCCAGCGTTTGCGCAATTGCGCAAGCCAATCATATCCCTGCCGGGCCAGAAGCGTCAAAGCGTGTTCCGGAGTTTGATCCGGCAGGGTGATCATATGCGGTCGCGCATCTTATAGCCGCGCAACATTACTTTTTCGCAAGAAATTTTCTGGCTATGGGGCAATGGCAAGGTGAGAATATTGCAATGCTGCTGCTACTGCTATAAGAAAATATGTATAATTCCTGCAAGAGAACCCGCGAGGAAGACATGGTCAAATTTTTCCACTCTGCATTCTGCTGCCTGCTTCTGCTGGTTCTTGCTCCTGCAAATCTGGCACTGTGCGCTACGGATTCTTCCACAGCAGCCAGTGCAGCCCCCATCACCATAGTCTGCATGAAGGATAACGAGCCCCTGTCTTTTGTTTCAAAAACAGGAGAACCTGTCGGGCTGATGATTGATCTGTGGCGGCTGTGGGGCGAAAAGGTGGGCAGACCTGTGAAATTCATCATGGGCGACTGGCAGGATTCACTTGACGCTCTCCAATCGGGGCGGGCCGATATCCACTTCAGCATGTATATCACTCCCGACAGAGCGCGCTGGGCAAAGTTTGGGCCAGCCATTTCTCCTGGGATGGGGGGGCTGCTGCTCTCAGCCACAGCCGGACAAAAAATTACAGACCCAAGCCAGCTGGGTGATGCGACCATTGTCGTTCTTGAAGGCTCGTTGCAGGAAGATTACATGCGCGAGCATTTTCCCAAGGTTCACTTGATGGTGGTGCGCAACGGGGCAGAAATGTTCATGTCTGTAGCCAACGGGCTGGCTGACGGCATTTCGAGCAACTTTCCTTCGGCGTATGGCACCATTGACCGGTTAGGGCTCAACAGCTTTTTTATGCCCCAGGCCCTGCCTCTTTTTACACGTAATCTTCATCCGGCTGTGCTGCGCAACAGGGATGACCTTGCCCGTCTGATGGACGAAGGGCTTTCGCGCATATCCCGCGCTGAAATGGTGGCGCTGGAAGAACGCTGGGTTCGTAATCCGGCGCACCGCGTTTGGGGCGACATGCCGCGCTCCCTGCTGCTGACACCCGAAGAAAGGGAATGGCTGGCAAGCCATCAGACCCTGCGCATTGCCATGGAAGAAGATTGGCATCCCATTGAATTTATGGACAGTGAGGGCACATACAACGGCATTGGCATGAACCTCATGCAGGTTGTAGGGCGTTACCTTAATGTTGCCATACAGCCTGTTTCTTCCAATGTGCTGAAAGAAACCACTGGCCCCCGCCGTGCGGACGTGGAACCTTTTCTGGAAGGTACGCCGCCAGAGAACGGCCCCTGGCTGTTTACCAATCCTTTTTTGCAGCTGCCGCTGGCCGTTGCAACGCTTGACTCCGAACGTTTAGTCACCAGCCCTGGCGATCTGGCTGGCAAAAGTGTGGCAGTGCACGATCACGCAGGCCTTGCAGAATATTTGCGCACCCAGTTGCCGCGATCAAAAATTGTGGAAGTCGCCAGCCTGACCGAGGGGCTTTCTGCGGTGCAGGGCGGGCACATCGACGCTATGGTGGGCATCGCACTTTCTGTGGAATATGCGGTGGTGAACAAAAATTTGCGCGATCTGCGCGTGGGGCTGTTGCCGCAGTTGCAGTATTCCGCCCGTGTGGCCGTGCGCTCAGACTGGCCGCAGCTTGTCGAAATCATGAATAAAACTCTCGACAATATTCCCCATGAGCAGATGTCCGCAATCATGAAGCGCTGGGCCAACCTCCGGATTGAGCGCGCTATGAACTGGATGCTTGTCCTGCAGATCGGCGGGGTGGCGGCAGTGTTTCTGGGCAGCCTGCTTGGGGTTATTCTGATCTGGAACCGCAAGCTCGCGCAGGAATCGGCAGAGCGGCAAAAAGCTCTGGATGCTGCCAGAGCCAGCGCTTCAGCCCTGTGGCAGCGCAAACAGCAACTGCGCAGTATTGTGGATAACCTGCCAAGCCTCATGATGCTCAAGGATTCGCAAGCCCGCTACATCATGGCGAACAAGTATTTTGAAACATTCACCGGCTATGCCGAATCCTACGTTGTGGGAAAAAATATAGCCGATCTGCTTTCCCCTGAACTTGCAGAGCAGGGAATGCGCTTGGACAAACTGGTCATAGAAACCGGTAAAGTGCATAAAACTGAAGAAGTGCGGTATGATGCTGTTGGCGAACAGCATATTCTGGATGTTGTGCGTGTTCCGCTGTTTGAGCCGGACGGTTCTGTTTACGGCATGGTCTATATGGGAACAGATGTGACGGAACGTCGGGCAGCAGAGCAGGCCCTGCGCCGTGCCCAGATGGAAATGTCGCAAATATTCAATGCCGCGGGCAGCGCCATGCGGGTTATTGATCGCGATTTGAGAGTAAGGGAAGTCAACGACACGTACGTAAACTGCTTCGGTTATTCGCGCGAAGAAATGGTGGGGCACTGGTGCGGTGAATACCCAAGTGGATCAGAATGCGGCGCTGATTGCGTGGGCAAGCGTATTCTCAGTGGCGAGCCTCGGGCAGCCATCCGACAGCAGCGGCGAAAGAAAGACGGTACATGGGTATTTTGCGATCTGGTTGCAACGCCATTCCTTTCGCCTGACGGTGAACTACTTGGAATTATTGAAGATTGCAGGGATATTACCGACCTTGTGGAAAGCCAGCAGGCGGCAGAGCAGGCCAGCAAGGCCAAGAGCGAATTTCTCGCCAATATGAGCCATGAAATCCGCACCCCCATGAATGCCGTTGTGGGGCTTACCCATTTGACCCTGCGTACGCCGCTCAATGCAACACAACGTAACTATTTGAAAAATATAGATAGTTCCGCAAAATCCCTTTTGCGGATCATTGACGACATCCTTGATTTCTCCAAGATCGAAGCTGGTCGTATGGACATGGAATATTTGGACTTTAACCTGGAAGAGGTCCTTCTCGGCCTTTCAAGTCTGGATACAACCAAGTCCGGTGGCAAAAATATTGAGCTTTTATTGCGTATTGACCGGGAGGTTCCCCTGTTTTTCAAGGGAGATCCTTTGCGGCTCGGGCAGGTACTGGTCAATCTTGTGGGCAATGCCATCAAGTTTACTCCTTCTGGGGAGGTTGTGGTGCGCGTTGCGCTCGAGGAGCAAAAAGACCAGAAAGCGCACTTGCGTTTTACCGTCACAGACACGGGCATCGGCATGGGGCAGGAGCAGCTGGACAAGCTGTTCCAGGAATTTACCCAGGGGGATTCATCCACAACACGGCGCTTTGGCGGCACCGGCCTCGGCCTTTCCATCAGCAAGCGGATTGTGGAGATGATGGGCGGCGAAATCGGCGCAGAAAGCGAACTCGGCAAGGGCAGCACGTTTTATTTTACCGTCAGTCTGGACATGCAGGAAAATCCCCAGCGAAAAACTGTCCCTGCCATGAAAAATCTTTCCGAGCGCAGGGTTCTTGTGGTCGATGATTCCTTCTCAAGCCGCGAGATACTTCGGCAGGAGCTGGAAGATCTGGGCCTGCGACCCGGCACGGCGGACTGCGGCGATGCCGCACTGGAAGAACTGGTGCGCGCCGCGGAAAGCGACGACCCCTACGACTTGGTGCTCATGGACTGGAAGATGCCGGGCAACAACGGCATTCAGGTGGTGCGGCTGTTGCGCGGCTGCCGCGAATTGCCCTACATTCCGACGGTTATCATGGTCACGGCTTATGGGCGGGAAGAAATCATGGAGGAGGCCCAGGCCGAGGGCATCAGCCATTTTCTCATCAAGCCCGTCAGCCCTCGCTGTTGCAGCATGCCATCCTGGATGTCTTCGGGCAGAAGGCCGCGGATGGGGATTTGTCCGGCTTGCCGCAGGAATTGCGCATTCCGGCCAGATTTAAAGGGCGCAGGGTGCTGCTTGCCGAAGATAACGAGGTCAACCAGCTGGTGGCCAAGGAACTGCTGGAATCGTCAGGCTTTGTGGTGGATATTGCCGCTTCTGGCCTTGCCGCGCTGCAGATGGCTGCAAAAACGGACTACGTCATGATCTTCATGGATATTCACATGCCCGACATGGACGGCATTGAAGCGGCAAAGCGCTTGCGGGCCGATGCTCGCTTTGCCGCCACGCCGATCATTGCCCTCACAGCCGACAGCATGGTGGGCGACAGGGAAAAGAGCCTTGCGGCAGGCATGAACGACCACCTTGCCAAGCCCATTGATCCCTACCGCCTGATTGAAGTGGCGGTACAGTGGCTGGAATGGCGGGCTGATCGGCTTGAACAGCCTGATGCGAGTATTCAGGCCGGGCAAGACATTTGAGCGGGCCAGGAAGGCATACCGTATTACTGCCCCAACGGATCAACACTGATGCGGAGCTGGGGAGGAGATAATCCTCCCCAGCTATAGGCACTGGTAACTGCTTTGGGGCCTGTTAACACTATGAGAAATTTTGTTCTCTGCCAAGGAAGGAATCCTTTTTATGAAGGGAGGATACGCTTCGGTATTCGACCGAAATAAAAAGGATTCCTGACGCAGGCAGGGGGAAAAAGAGCTATAGTGTTAACAGCCTCTAAGGCAGCAGAGGTGTCCGCACCACTATCCAGACTGCCACAGGCGCCAGAGCCGCAGTAAGAATACCCGCCAGAATCATGGCCAGGCCGCCCATTGCTCCCTGTTCCTGCCCTTCCTGCAATGCAACGGCTGTTCCCTGAGCATGCGAAATTGTGCCCATGGTCAGGCCGCGCGCAAAGGGATCCTTGATGCGTATGACGTTCAGCCCCCACAATCCCAAAAGAGAGCCGAGCGTGCCGGTAGCCACCACAAAGGCCGCTGTAAGGGACGGAATGCCGCCGTACATGGAAGCCACCTCAACGGCAAATGGAATGGAAACGCCTTTGGGGAGGATGGAAATAACCACATCTTCCGGCAGACCGCCCAGCCTGGCAATAACCCCGGCAGAGAGCATGGCTGCAAAAGCTCCCGCGCCCACGCTTGCAAGAATGGGCAGGGCATTGCGCAGCAGCAGATGCCGGTAGCGGTAGAGGGGCAGCGCAAGGCCGACTGTTGCCGGGCCAATGAGCAGAGTCATGACTTGCCGGGCAGGTTCATAGGTTTCATAGGGAACATCGCACAGCACCAGGGCAGCAATGACTATGGCGGCGCTGCCAGCCACGATATTGATGAGCGGATGCTTGTAACGCATATACAGGCTGCGTACCAGCGCATATGCCAACACGGTGCCAGCCACGCATAAAAAAGTGTTTATGATCTGCATGGTGCTTCTTCCTCTTCTTTTTCAGGCGCGGCGCGTCGCAGGGCCCTGGCCATAAAGCCCACAATCACCAGTGGCAGGGCGGTGCTGCCCACAATGGCAGCCGCAAGCACCCATCCGTAATCATAAAAAACGCTCCCCCACTGCATCAGCCCTACCGCAATGGGCACAAAAAAGAACACGAGATGCCGCAGCAGAAATTCTGCCGCCATGCTGATGTGGCTTTCTTTTACAATGCCGGTAAGAAGCAGAAAAAAAAGTACGATTATGCCCAGCACATTGCCGGGGATAGGAATGCCTGTCAGCCGTGTGAGCTGATCGCATCCCCAGAATATGGCTGTCAGAATTGCGGTCTGCCAAAGCAGTTTCCATGTCGCGCGCATAAGGTCTTCCTGATGTTCGAGGTTGCTGCCGCCTCCCGTTGCCGTTGGCAGAAATTTGGCAAGTGAGGGTTTTTCCTGCCAACGACAACGGGCGGCTTGCGGCATACGTTATGAGATGGTAGTCATCATGGCAAATGAATAAAAATGAAAGAAACAGTCATAAATGGTGAATGAATGGAAATCTCAGACCTGCGCACATTCATGGCTGTCATGGAAACAGGCAGCATAAGCCACGCCGCCAAGGCTTTGCATCGGGTGCCCTCTGGCGTTACCGCCCGCATTCTGTTGATGGAAGAAGAACTGGGCATCCAGCTGTTTTTGCGGGAAAAAAAGCGTCTGCTGCCCACTGCGCGGGGACAGACACTTTACGCATACGCCAGGCGGATAACCTCGTTGATGGATGAAGCCGAACTGTGCGTAAGGGGAATGGAGCCGGGCGGAAAACTGCGCATTGGCGCACTGGAAAGTGCGGCTGCGGCGCGTTTGCCCGAAGTGCTGGCCCGTCTGCACGCGGAATATCCCAACGTGGAGCTGGAACTTGTGATAGGCACCAGCAGTTCCCTGTACGGGGATATTCTGGAAAACAGGCTGGATGCGGTATTTGTGGTCGATGCGCCCAGCGATGAACGGCTGGAGAGAATGGCGGCCTTTACTGAGCGGCTGGTGCTCATTGCCACCAGGGAGCATCCGCCCATCCACACGCCTGACGACATAGGCCGCAAGGCCGTTTTGGCCTTTCAGGGCGGGTGCGCCTATCGGGACAGGCTGGTGAACTGGTTTCGGGCCTATGGGTGGGAGCCGCAGCATATTGTTGAGCTGGCTTCGTACCACGCCATTGTGGGGGGAGTTATCGCGGGCATGGGGGTTGGGGTGGTTCCGGCATCTGTTCTTGAGCTGTGCCGGACCAACGGCATGCTTTCCGTGCATGCCCTGGAGCATTCCCTGTGCAATGCCGTAACCGAGCTTGTGTGGCGTAAGGGCATGGCCTCGGCCAACGTGGCGACTATTTGTCGCTGCCTCACAAACTGTGAGCAAAAAGGGGCAGCCGTTCCCGCAGAATAGCGGAGGCGGGCAGTCCCCATTTGCCGGGCTGCACGGCCAGCGGCAAGGCAGAATCACCCCCTTGCGCTGTTTCAAAACAGCCTGCGGAAGGGACAATGCCTGCTGGTCACCTGTCCAGTCAAAACCGCCCGAACCTGTAGTGCCTGTTGGGGGCAGTTCAGGCTTATGCCAGGGGTCCGGTTTTAAAAAAGGTATACGTGTCCTTGCCTTCCTGCTTGGCGCGGTACAGGGCCGCATCTGCACTTGCGTACAGTTCGCTGAAGTCTTTGCCATGCAGGGGAAAGAGCGCCACGCCCATGCTTGCGGCAAGGTGGTGCTGCCCCTCGCCCCCGTAGGTGGTATGGCGGATGCGCTTGCAGAGTTCTTCAAGCTTTGTGGTCAGGGCATCACTGCTTTGCTGGCATGTAAGAACAATAAATTCATCGCCGCCGATGCGGCCCACCAGATCGCCGGGTTCAAAGGCCGCCCGCAGGCTCTGGGCAAATTCCTGAATGATTCTGTCGCCCGCGACGTGCCCTAGCGAGTCGTTGAGTTCCTTGAAGTTGTCTATATCCAGCATAATCATGGCAAGAACGTTGGCTTCGCATTGATGTTCTGCCAGGCGTCTGTCAATAAGCGCTTCCGTGGTCATTTTGTTGTAAAGACCAGTCAGGCCGTCCTTCTGGGCCATATCCTGAAGGTTGAGTTCTTGCCTTTTGTCGTGGTCGATGTTCTGGCGGCAAATGACAATGTGGATGGAATCATTTTCTGCCCAGCACAAGATATAGCCCGTTTCCCTGAACCAGATG
>JASGGT010000063.1:0-13683 GCA_047602655.1 Desulfovibrio sp.
CTTGTTTTTTGCCCTGCGGGGTGTGTTATCTACAGGCCGAAAAAATCATACGCATTATATTAATTGATAATTTTACACCTTAAACGAAGATTTGCTTTTGTGCTTGCGCATACGCAGGGCACCTGTTAGGCTTGGTTGAAACAAATTGGACAATCGCGGCGGCAAGCTTTCCGTATAAAGGAGGGCTGCCCTTTTTTCTGCATCCATACATTTTTTTAGATCAGGATAATACAATGCGTTTCTGCGTTTCTTTTGCAAAAAACATTACCAGCGAAGCGACTACGCTTCGCGGCTTTTTTGCAACCTGATAACGCCCGCATAACTACAATTCACGAAAAAGAGGGCGTACCGGTTACGCCCTCTTTTTTTATGCAACGTGTGCTGCGCAAAACAGCGCACTGGAGGAAAACATGCAAAAACATCCCAATATTACCATCACAAGCAAAGACGCCGCGAGGCTGGAAACCCTGTTGGAGACCTTGCCTGCAGACGGATTCCCCGGGCGCAAGGCTCTGGAAGAAGAACTCTACCGCGCAAACGTTGTGGCCCCCGAAGAAGTGCCCCCCTCAGTAGTGACCATGAACTCCACCGTGCGGTTTGCCATGCTGCCTTCCGGCACAGAGCGCCGCCTCAAGCTTGTGTACCCCGGCAAATCTGACGCCAGCCAAGATTCCATTTCCATTCTGGCGCCTGTGGGCAGCGCGTTGCTGGGGCTTGCAGAAGGTGACGACATTCACTGGCCCAACCCCAGCGGCGGCACCCTGCACCTTGTGGTGCAGGAAGTGGAAGACCAGCCGGAACGCGCAGGGCACTACGACCTGTAAGCTCATTCCAACAGCCGTTGCCGATTCCAGCGGCAACGGGAGAACCTTATTCCCCACCTATGCGAGGAGGTATCATGGTGGACGTGATCGCCAAGGCGACTAACGAACTAAATCCGACAGACATACTGTTTCAGACTCCCTACTGGGCGCAGGTCAAATCGCATATGGGCATGGCCCCCCTGGCTTTTGACATTCATTCCACAAAAACCTGGGGCGACGTGCTGGTGCTGATAAAAGACCATTGCGGGCACAAGATGGCTCTTGTGCCGCAGGGGCCGGAGTATGCGCCTTCGGAGGATTCATACGGGCAGTATCTGGAAGACCTCTCCGTTGCCCTGGCAGACCGGCTTGAACCGGATGTGGCCTTTATCCGCTACGACCTGCCGTGGAAATCCCTGTATGCCGATGAAATGCAGGAGCAGGGATGGTGCGCCTTTCCTGAAGCGCGCATACGCGAGATGCGTATGAACATGGGCACCAGATTCTGGAACTTCAGAAAGGCTTCCTCGGACATGACCGTGGCAAGTTCACTGGTGGTGGATCTTGACGGGAATGAAGACGAAATCCTTGGCAGAATGAAGCCCAAAACCCGCTATAATATCGGACTGGCCAGGCGCAAGGGCGTGACTGTGGAAAAAGCGGACAGCAGCAACCTTGCCGATTTTTACGGCCTGTACGAACAGACCGCCAGAAGAAACGGCTTTGCCCCATGCAGCAGCAAGCAGTTCTCGGCCATGTTCCGCTGCAATTTCGGCGCGAAAAATGAAGCGGATATTGTATTTTTGCTGGCCCGCCATGGAGGCGACATCCTTTCCGGCGCAATAATCGGCATTTCAGGACAGCACGCCAACTTTCTGTACGGGGCATCGGGCAACATCAAGCGCAACTACATGGCATCCAGCCTCATGCACTGGACAGGAATGCGCATCGCACGGCAGCTCGGCTGCCGCAGTTACGAAATGGGCGCGGTCTCGCCCACGCCCGACGCCACGCACCCCTTCAACGGATTGCACCAGTTCAAGGTAGGCTTTGGCGGCCGCATCGAGCTGCGCAGCGGCTCGTGGGACTATCCGCTGAATCAGGGGGCTTACCGCGCCATACAGAATGCCGAGGCTGTGTATAGAGAACTTGGGGAATGAAGGGAACGGTGCAGCGCGTCACGGCCATAAGGGGCGCGCCGTAATGCCCTGGCGGCATCGGCAGGGGCCGCGCAATGGACAGGCAGCCATCGTTGCAGCCTGCCCGGAACAACTCCGTTCATCGCGTCCCCTGCCGCCACTTCGTCACGGCACCTTGCGTGAAGCTTGCCGCGCTGATAAGCTGAAAGTCTGCGGAACAGTCGCGGCCTTGCAGCCGGGCATTCAGTGATTATCTGCCTTCCAAGAGGTACCCAATATGTGTCTTGCCATACCAGCCAGAATTGAAGAGCTTCAGGGAGAGGGCATGGCCCGCGTGCGCGTGGGCGAAAGCTCCACCTTTCTCACCGCTTCCATCATGCTGCTGCCCGAAGAACCCAAGGTCGGCGATTATGTGATTGTACACGCCGGTTTTGCCCTGCACACCATGTCGCCGCAAGAAGCTGAAGACAGCCTGTCGGCCTTGCGCGAACTGGCCCAGGCAATGGATGGCGCTCCGGCAAACTTCTGACGGCCTATTCCGCACAATTGTGCGGCAATTGCTGCGGAACACGATGAAAATCAAGGGCGTTTCACTTCTGCGCGCAACGCGTCTGAAACGCCCTTTTTGTTGGTGTCCCAAGAGTATGAGCCAGCCTTTCCGTTCATGAAAAGGCGCATTTTGCAAGGCGGGTTGCCATGCAGCTACACACCATCAGTGCGATCTGCCAAACATTTTCATACTCAGCATGCGCGCATACAGGCCACGTCAGCAGGCACGCAGTGCCCTGCTCTTCTTGACTTTGCCCCGCTCTTTGCCCACAGTAGAGCGATTTTTTCACCTTACTATATTGCCAAGTCCTTGAGTTGAACTGTGCCGGGAGCCAGCATGAGCGATTATAAGAAAACATTGAACCTGCCTCAGACCGCCTTTCCCATGAAAGCCAACCTGGCCCAGCGTGAGCCGGAAACCCTGAAAAAATGGGATGCCATTAACAGCTACGAAGCAATGGTTGAAGCTTCCGGCAGCAAGGGAACCTACGTGCTGCACGACGGCCCGCCCTATGCCAACGGCCACATTCATATGGGCACGGCCCTGAACAAGATTCTCAAGGACATTATTGTTAAATCGCGCAACATGGCTGGTTTTGCCTCGCGCTATGTGCCGGGCTGGGACTGTCACGGCCTGCCCATTGAGCACAAGGTCGAGCAGGAACTGAAAGAAAAGAAAAAGACCCTGCCCGCTCATGTGGTGCGCAAGCTTTGCCGCGACTACGCCGCCAAGTGGATCGATGTGCAGCGCAAGGAATTTCGCCGCCTCGGCGTGCTCGGCAACTGGGAAGATCCCTACATGAGCATGCGGCCCACCTACGAGGCCGCCACCGCCCGCGAGCTTGCGAATTTTGTGGAAACGGGCGGCGTCATGCGCTCCAAAAAGCCCATCTACTGGTGCTGCTCGTGCCATACGGCCCTTGCAGAGGCAGAGGTGGAGTACTACGACCACACGTCCCCTTCCATCTTTGTGCGCTTTCCCTTGCAGGACGATGGCCTGAAAAAGGTTTTCTCCGCTGCGGATCCCGCCCATGCCTTTGTGGTCATCTGGACCACGACCCCCTGGACGCTGCCGGACAACATGGCCGTGTGCCTGCACCCCGAGTTCACCTATGTGCTGGTGGAGGTGAATGGCGCGCAGTACCTGCTGGCCGAAGACCTGCTCGCCTCCTGCGCGGAGCAGTTCGGCTGGAGCGAACCCAAGATTCTTGGCCGAGCTACCGGCGAACAGCTTGAAGGCCTCAAGGCCCGCCACCCCTTCTATGACCGCGTGTCGCCCATCATCCTGGGCCAGCACGTCACCCTTGAAGCTGGCACGGGCTGCGTGCACACCGCCCCCGGCCATGGCCGCGAAGACTATGAAGTTGGCCTCAAATACGGCCTCGAAATCTATTCGCCCATGGACGATGCCGGGCGCTTCTTGCCTACGGTGCAATTTTTTGCAGGGTTGAATGTTTTTGAAGCCAACCCCAAGGTCATTGAAAAACTTGAAGAAGTCGGCGCTTTGCTGCGCCAGGCCAAGATCAAGCACTCCTACCCGCACTGCTGGCGCTGCAAGCAGCCGGTTATTTTCCGCGCTACCACCCAGTGGTTCATCAGCATGGAAAAGAACGACCTGCGCGGCCGCGCGCTCAAGGCCATTGACGAGCAGGTGCGCTGGATCCCCGCCTGGGGCCGCGAACGCATCCACAATATGATCGAATTCCGGCCTGACTGGTGCATCTCGCGTCAGCGCCAGTGGGGCGTGCCCATCATGGCCCTGCTCTGCGAAGACTGCGGCGAGGCCTGGAACGACCCTAACTGGATGCGCGACCTCTGCGACCGCTTTGCCAAGCACCCCACCGGCTGCGACTACTGGTACGAGGCCGAACTTTCGGAAATCGTGCCGGAAGGTCTTGCCTGCCCGCACTGCGGCGGCAACCACTGGAAGCGCGAAACCGACATTCTTGATGTGTGGTTCGACTCCGGCACCAGCTTTGCCGCCGTGCTGGAACAGCGTCCCGAACTTGCCTACCCTGCCGACCTGTACCTTGAAGGTTCGGACCAGCACCGCGGCTGGTTCCACAGTTCGCTGCTGGTCAGCGAGGGGACGCGCCAGCGCGCGCCCTACAAGGCTGTGCTCACCCACGGCTATGTGGTGGACGGCGAAGGCCGCAAGATGTCCAAATCCATTGGCAACACCATTGCGCCGCAGGAACTCATTGAAAAGTTCGGCGCAGAAATCGTGCGCCTGTGGGTTTCTTCCGTGGAATACCGCGAGGACATCCGCATTTCAGACGAAATCCTTGGCCGCCTTGTGGATGCCTATCGCCGCATCCGCAACACCTGCCGCTTTATCCTCGGCAACCTTGAAGGCCTCGGCAAGGACGATCTGCTGCCGCTGAACGAGCTGCTGCCGCTTGACCGCTTTGCCATTGACGCCGCAGCCCGCGTACATGACCGTGTGCAGCAGGCCTACATGGATTTTGACTTCCACAAGGTCTACCACACCCTGCACAACTACTGCGTGACCGATCTTTCGTCCATGTATCTGGACGTGCTGAAAGACCGCCTCTACGCCTCCGGCCCCGCTAGTGCGGAACGCCGCTCGGCCCAGACAGCCCTGTGGCATATCCTTGGATTGCTGCTGCGCGACATGGCCCCCGTGCTCTCCTTCACATCGGAAGAAATCTTTGCGCATCTGCCCGAAGGCCTGCGCGGTACGGAACCCACGGTATTTGCCCTTCAGCCCATTGAATCTGCCCCGCTTATGCTTGACGAAGGCACGCGCGACGACTGGAACGTGCTCACCGCCGTGCGCGGGGCCGTTACCAAGGCCATTGAACCCATGCGGCGCGATGGCGTTATCGGTCATTCGCTCGACACCCGCGTGACCCTCTTTGTGGCAGACGAACTGCGCCAGCGCCTTGAAGGCCTGAACACTGACCTGCGGGCCTTCTGCATTGTTTCGCAGATCGCCATGCAACCCCTTGAAAGCGCACCGCAAGGCGCGTACTGCGATGAAGAAATCGCCGGGCTTGCCATCGGCGTGGAAAAAGCCCACGGCGAAAAATGCGAGCGCTGCTGGATTTACAGTACGGAACTGGGCACAGACGCGGGGCACCCCACGCTCTGCCCCCGTTGCACCGCCGTTATCAAGGCCATGGAAGCGTAACAGGAATGCCAAGGCGTTATCGAATACTCGGCATAGCGGCTATTGTCGCCCTCGTTCTCGATCAGGTGAGCAAGTGGGCTGTCATGCAGTTCATACCCGAGCACAGACCCATCACGGTCATTGCCGGGCTGTTTGATCTGGTCAACATCCGCAATCGCGGCGCAGCCTTTGGCTTTTTAAACCGGTCTGACATTGAGTGGCAGTTCTGGCTTTTTCTCGCCGCCACGGTTGTGGCCGTATGGGCCATCGTCATGCTGGTGCGCAGCTCGGATGAAGATCCCTGGCTGATCGCGGCCCTTGGGCTTGTGATGGGCGGCGCGCTTGGTAATCTGGTTGACCGTGTGCGCTTTCGCGCCGTTGTGGACTTTCTGGATGTCTATTGGGGCGACTGGCACTGGCCAGCCTTCAATATAGCCGACTCGGCCATATTTGTGGGCGCGGTGCTGGCCTGCCTGATTCTCTGGCGCAAGCCCCAGGCTGCCGCTAGCGACAAAGGCGGCAAACCAACCCCCGGCAAGGGAGGAACCGCATGATTTTTCATTGGTGGCATGTGCTTGTGGTAATGTTCCCCATGATCCCGACTCTGTGGAGCATTCTGCACATATGGGGACACGAGTTTGAAACCCCGCAACAGCGCGCCTTGTGGCTTGTGCTGGTAGTTTTTCTGCCGTGTGTGGGGGGAATCATCTATATTTTCACCGGACGAAAGAAAGTTCTGGGAAAAGTGCAAAATTGAAAGAGGGTACTATGCGCACACTCCGTACTATGTACATCCTGACTCTGGCTTGCGCGGCGCTGCCTTTGAGCGGCTGCATGGGCGGCAGCACCAGCAGCGGCAACGGCAGCATCTCACTGGAACAGCAGGTGCAACAGCAAGACGTGCAGTTGCGGCAGTTGCAACCTGCTCAGGCTGATGCCTGGAGCCAGATTCAGACGCTGCGGCAGGAAGTCAACACACTCAAGGGCCAGCTTGATGATCTGCAAAACGCGGGCGGCGCCAAAGCCCTGGTGGGCCGTGTAAGAACGCACGATGAAGCTCTGCGTCAGGTTCAGCGCCATGCTGCGCTCCACCTGAATCTTGGCGACCCCATGACCAGCGGTGGCAGCGGTGCGGCTCCCTTTGCGCAGGCGGCTCCCCAGGTGGCTCCTCAGGCGGCACCTCAGGCTGCGCCTGCTTTCAGCCAGCCCGGCTATGGCCAGCCTTCTTACGGGCAGGCAGCGGCAGGCGGCATGGCTGCTGGTTCCGTGGGTTACGCTGCGGCCTCAGCCGCTGGCGATCAGGGCGCGGCAGCAGCTCAGCCCCAGACCGTTATCAACCCCAGTTCCAGCACATGGGGCCAGCCCAGCCCCCAGCCCGAACCGCAGGTTCAGGCTCCCAAAAAAGATATTTCGCTGGCGCTTTTTGACGCTGGCGTGAACGCTTACAATTCCCGCAAGTACGATGAGGCGCAGCGTTCTTTCAATGATTTTCTGAAAAATTACAAAGACCACAGCCAGGCTCCCGAGGCCCAGTATTATCTGGCCGAGTGCTACTTCCAGCGCAACCAGTTTGCCGATGCGGCCCTGGCATACGATGCTGTTATCAAAAAGTATCCCTCTTCTTCCAGCGCGCCCGGCGCGTACCTCAAGCAGGGCATCAGCTTCAGCAAGCTCAATCAGTCTGCGGCTGCCAAGGCCCGTTTGGAAGAGCTGATCAAGAAATATCCCAACTCGCCAGAAGCTGCGCGGGCCAAGACGTTCTTGAAGACCAACAAGTAGGTATCCCGGCTCCGCCGCGTTCTCGCGCGGCGGAGTCTTTTACTGCATGTTACCTTTGATCGTACATCCTCAAAGGTTCAAAACGCACAAATTAAACCGCGCCGCGCGCAAAGGGGACGGGCATGAGCGACGAAAAGCCCGAAGCCGCAGTTTACAAGCAGATCAGCACGGAAATGCGCCAGGGTCTTAAAGACATTTTCCAGCGCGTTTCAGCTGCGTCCAAAGGTCAGCCTCTGCCCCCCCCAAACCCCGACGCCCTTTTTCTTGAGGCCTCAAGCCAGCTTGATGAAGTGTTGAAAGACACCGAGGCCGCCACAATGACCATTATGGAAATTGTTGAGCGACAGCTTGAATTTCAGGAAAAAAACGACAGCATTCTGAGCGAACTGCGCAATGAAGCGGATGATCCCGCGCGCATAATTCAGCTTGAGACCAACAACTTCCGTCTGGGCAAGGATCTTACAAACCTGATGACCACCCTGAGCTTTCAGGACATCACGGGCCAGCGCATCAAACGCGTGGTCTCTGCGCTGAACCAGATCGAGGCCATGGTTGTGGAACTGTACGTTTCTTCGGGCCTGCTGCTGGAAGCTGCGGAAAAAGATCCCACAAAGAATGTTCAGGAATTGCAGGACGAGGCCCGTCAGGCAGTGAAAGAATTCAACCAGGGGCGCAGCGAGCTTAAAGGACCGGACAAAGCGGGCGTTTCGCAGGGTGCCATTGACGACATGCTTTCGCAGCTGGGGCTATGATCGGCCACAGGCTACGGACCAAAAACAAAGTCCAAGGGCGTTGCAAAACGCCCTTTTTTTGTACGCTTCGCTGAAATCCAGCGTGGTAATGATTGCAAAGATGCGCAGAATCTGGCCTGCTCTGCCATGCTGCTGCATGCGGCTGACGGGCAGTGCATCAAGCCCACCAGAGATTGCCGTGCAGTTTTTACACGGACCGCATTTTCTTCTACCTCCATAAACGAACAAGGCCCCTTGCGGGGCCTTTATTGTTGCAACACAGGGCATGCCCCTGCGCGAATTCAGCTTAGGGCTTCTTGACGGCTTCGCGGGCGCTGGCTGCCATATGGCAGGGGCGGCAACCCTTGAACTTGGCGCCGTACTTGGCGGGATTTTCCTGAGCCTTCTGCGAGTGGCAGCCATAGCAGGAGCGGTCGCCATTCTTGGAGTGGAAAGCCATGAACATGCTCATGGGGTCACGTTCGCGCGCACCAGGGGTGGCGTGGCATTCGGTACAGGCTACGTAACGGCTGTCGCTGCCCACTTCATGGTGGCAGTGCATGCAGTTGATGCCTTTGTGCGCCGTGTGGGGGAACATGACGCTCATGCGGGCGGATGTTCCACCAGGAATCTCAATGGGCTTTTTAATGACCTGCGACATTTCCTTGATATCACGCGCCTGCGCTTCGCCAACCCACACGAGGCTTAACGCAAGCAGCAACAAGGTCACATATTTCATCAGCTATTCCTCCTACTGGGTTCGTAAAGCGCAGGAGCAGGCCCCGGCGCGCACAGGCGGCTGAAAACCGCCATCAACACCACTCTCCGCAGCGGTTGTTCTACCCTAATAATGCCTGCTTGTGCAATAATTAAAGACTGCTACATCAGGAGCATTTAAACGGATCAACAAACCGTCTTAGCAATCCGCTGGCAGCCAGACTGCCAGCAATAAATTTTGACATAAAGCAGCTTCAAAAAACCCTTTAGCGCTTACCGCAAACCGCCGCTAAAACATGTTCCAGAATGACGGTCTGACCGGTTTCAGCTTTTTCCGGGCCGCCACCATGTCGAGATGCAGCATGCCAAGCGCCAGCGCATCGAGATTGGGAACAAACTCGCGCTCGCGCAGATCCACTGCCGGGCAGTAAGACTTGCACTTGGTGCACCAGTCCAGCCGCTCACCGTGGGCAGTGCCGCTTTCGCGCAGCAGTTCCATAACCCCGCTGCCCTCCTCGCCGCATGCAGGGCACGCACCGCGCCGGAATTTCCAGTCCGCGCCGCACACGCCGCAGTGAAGGTGTTTTTTACCGCCGCCGCCCGCAAGAAAAGCATTTTTTTCATCAATACTGGGTTTATCCATCCAGCCAATGGTGGGCAATGCGCCGCACACAGGGCAATAGCCCTGCCGCCAGATATCGCCCGAATCCCAGGGGGTGTCGCCTTCTGCGGCTACGGCCTGAGCGGTCAGGCCGCGCAGGACGGGGGCAACAATAAAGCCTGTCACAAAGTCCAGTACCAGAGGATCAAGGCCGATTTTCTCCGCCAGAGCCGCCAGCGCGTCCCTGTCGCCCGAGGCTGCGGCGCAAACCAGCTCTTCCGCACGCTGGGCTTGAGCTTCGTCAGATTTCAGAAAAAAATCCGTAAGCTTGGCCTTGTGGGGAACCACAGCATCCATGCGGCACAACATGGGCAGCAGCTTTTCTGCGCAAATGCGCACCGTGGGGGCCACGCCCGCAAAGGAAGCCCCTGCAAGCATTGAAACGCCCTGCTCCATCCGCTGCGGCTCAGCTTGCGGCAGTGACAATCCCTCTTTTTTCAGGCTTTCGGCCACAGCTTCGCCAAGCTCTTCCTGAGCGGTGAGCAGCGGCTCAAACGACCGAAGCACAGGGGCCAGCACCGGACGCCACGTAATAACTTCTTCAAGGGTTTGGGCAACAGTTTGCCTTTTAACAGCCATTGATACTCCGTATGCCGGGAATAACCCGGCTGATTTCCCTACGATGCAGCACTGAGAATATCTGCTCTCAATGTTTTCATAATGCTCATTCCGGCATTTCGCTGCGCTGATGCAAACGGCGCCATCATTTCCATGTGCCCGTCTGGCACCGGGCTGACAGCCCTTTGTCCTGCTTTGCAACACGCCTGCTCTAGCAGCAGCCCGCACATTTCAAGGCGAGCCCGCGCCAACCGGTTGAAGTAACATCCAGGGGCCGCGCCAGCTACATTCACGCCTCAAAAAGGCAATCGTGCTTGCTGGTATTGTACCCTGATGGTGAACCAAAGCGAAGGCTTTGCCAAGCCCCCGCAGTGATTTTCTACCCCCGCAGCCGTGGGACTGCGGGGGTAGAGGGGATAAGGCCTTACATGAAGGCCGCGTGTTCGTAGTAGTGTTCTTTTTCTTCTGCCAGCAGGTAGATGACGCTCACGTCTTCCACATCAGCCAGAAAAGCCTTGGGGAAGGTCTTTTTGACAATCTCAAGCCGCTTTTTGGCCATGGGCAGGATTTCTTCCCTTTCGCCAAACGCCATGGTGCCCGTGGGGCACGTCTTGACGCAGATGGGCAGCATGCCCGCGGTGACGCGGTCAATGCACATGTCGCACTTGGTCAGGCGTTTGGTCTTGGGGTCCAGCCGGGGGATGTTGTAGGGGCAGGCGTCAATAACAGCCTGGGCATCCTGCGGGCTGAGCTTGGCGCTTTTGTCCGTGGCGATCACCATACCCGTTTTGGGTTCCTTGATGATGGCGCCGGGCACGGCCATGTCGGCCACTTCCTTGCAAATGGGCGTGATGCAGTGGCGGCACTGGTCGGGAAAGAAATTCCACACAACGGTGCCGTCTGGCTTCATACGCTCGCGAAAACGAACAATCTTGAGGTTGTTTGGGTTCAGATCCGGCGGATTCTGATGAGTGCCGCGCTGCTTGGTCTCATTGGCAGGCAGGTCATGCCATTCCTTACAGGCCAACTGGCAGCCCCGGCATGCCGTGCACCGAGTGGTGTCGATCAAAAAAGTCTTCGGCATAGCTATGCTCCTTGGCGGGCGCGCTCCATCAAGGAGCGCGCCCGGCTCGTTAGCCTATTTCGGTCAGCTTGTCGGCCTTACGCAGATTGACGCAACAGGCCTTGGATTCAGGAATGGTGGTGTTGGGGTCATACGCGCCAACGGTCAACCTGTTGGTGGAATCGCCGCACTTGGGCGTTGTCCAGCCAAAGGCAAAGGGCATACCCACAAGGTGGATCGTTCTGCCCATAACCGTAAAGGGACGAATGCGCACCGTCACCATGGCGATGGCCTCGCAGGTACCGCGAATGCTTTCAAGATGGACGCCGTCGCCGTTCTTGATGCCCTTTTCCTTGGCCAGCTCGGGGCTCATTTCCACATAGAGCTGTGGCTCGGTTTCGAGCAGGTTGGGCACATTGCGCGTTTCGCCGCCGCCGCACCAGTGTTCGGTGAGGCTGTAGGTGGTCAACACATAGGGGTAGTTGGGATCAGCCGGAGGTGCGATCTTGTCCATATCAGAGGTATGGAACTTGTACACCGGGCTGCTCAACTGCCTGGAGAACGGATGGCTGGCCAGAGGCGTTTCCGCAGGTTCGTAGTGTTCGGGGAAGGGGCCGTCGGCTGGGCCAGTGGCAAAGAACTGGGAATGCCCGTCCTTAACCATGATAAAGGGCAGCTTGCCGCCCTCATTGGCCATGGGCGGCCAGGGGCCGTCAGGCACGTCGCCCACCCACTTGGTGCCGTCCCATTCAATAACGGCCTTCTTGGGGTTGAACGGCTTGCCGTTCACATCCACAGAGGCGCGGTTGTACAGGATGCGGCGGTTCACCGGCCAGCACCACGACCAGTTGGGGAACAGGCCGATGTTGGCCTGCATGGGGGTCTGGCTGGAATTACGGCGTTTGGACTTGTTGCCTTCTTCTTCTGTCCAGCTGCCGGTGTATATCCAGTTGAGGGACGAGGTTGTTCCATCGTCCTTCAGCGCCGCAAAGGCAGGCACAAGCTGGCCGCGCTTGTACTGTTTGTCTCCCACCTTGGTATCGGCCCAGAAGAAGCCGTTGATGCGACGCGCCCAATCGGAAGCATCGTACTTGTCCGGCCAGTTCATCTTGAGGATGGGCTCGGGCAAGACGCCGCCTTCGGCCTTGTAGAGATCGCGGACCTGGTTGAACAGGGGCACAACGATATCCGCAAAGTTGCGTGCTTCGCCGCCGGGCTTGACGCCCTGGTCGAACCACTGCAACCAGCGGCCGCTGTTGCTGATGGTGCCTTCCTTTTCAATACGGTGGGCCGAGGGCAACAGGAACACTTCGGTCTTGCAGGCCTTGGGGTCTACACCGGGGCGCTTCCAGTTGTCCGTGGTTTCCGAATTGTGCAGCTCCGAGCACACGAGCCAGTCCAGCTTGTCCAGAGCGGCGCGCATTTTGTTGGTATTGGGGAAGCTGTTCATGGGATTCACGCCAAAGATGAAGCCGCCGCGCATCTTGCCCTGATAGAGTCTATCCATGGCGAACATGTACGAGCAGTCTTCGTTAGGCTCCAGCTTGGCCAGCAGGTCATAGCAGAAGTCGTTTTCTGGCGTGGCTTCATCGCCAAACCAGCCCTTGAGCAGACTGGCGATATACTTGGGCCTGTTGCCCCACCAGTTGGCGCTGTTGGGCAGCTTGGTAACAGGGGTGTTGGCCTTGTTGTAGTCGGCCAGGGTCTGCCACGGGGCCCGAGGGGTTCCGTGATAGCCGGGCAGGTTGTTGTACAGCAGGGCATGGTCTGTGGACCCCTGCACATTGGGCTCGCCGCGCAGGGCGTTGATGCCGCCGCCAGCCACGCCGATATTGCCCAGCAGGAGCTGGATCAACGAAGAGAGGCGGATGTTCTGCACGCCCACGGTGTGCTGGGTCCAGCCCAGGGCATACATGATGGTGCCGGCCTTGTTGGGGCCGCCAGTGGCGCAGAAGGCATTATAGACCTTGAGCAGATTTTCCTGCGAAACGCCCGTTACGTCAGAAACGTTTTTGAGCGTATAGCGGGAATAGTGCTGGCGCATCATATTGATGACGCAGCGCTCGTTCTGGAAGGTGGGATCGACCACAGGCTTGCCATCGGGATCCATTTCCAGCCCCCACGTCTTTTTGTCGTAGGTGCGGGTGACGGGATCATAGCCGCTGAAAAGGCCATCGTTGAAAGTGTAATCCTTGCCCACCACAAAGGCGGCGTGGGTGTACTTTTCAACATATTCCTTGAAGTACAGCTTGTTTTCCAGAATGTAGTTGACCATACCGCCCAGGAAGGGAATATCCGTTCCCGAGCGCAGAGGCACGTGGAAGTCGCAACGGGCGGACGTGCGCGAGAACTTGGGGTCAACGTGCATGAGCACGGCCCCGTTGTCCTTGGCCCGCATGACCCACTTAAAGGCGACAGGATGATGTTCAGCGGCATTGCTGCCGATAATAAGCACTGCATCGCTATTCTTGATATCGATCCAGTGGTTCGTCATAGCACCGCGTCCGAACGACTCTGCCAGAGCCGCAACAGTGGGGCTGTGTCAGACCC
>JASGGT010000064.1:0-13423 GCA_047602655.1 Desulfovibrio sp.
TACCGCTCCCGGATCAAACCTTCCATTGCCGTGCCTTCGGGAAAGACGATGGATTCTTGCTCAAGGGCTGCCGGGTCGGAAATATAATGATGTTCTTCGCGCGTTATGAACACGTTGGGGTCACTGAAGAGGGGCGAGGTAAAGATAAGCCATTCACTGCGCTCAGTGGTCTGGTTGAGAAAACTCAGCACCTTGCACTGCCCGCTTTTGGAAAAAGCCAGGCTTTCATTCCAATCTGCGGTGGGCACCAGCTCAAACTCAATGCCTGTCCTCTCCGCAACCAGCGCCAGAAGATCGGCTGCAATGCCAACGTGTTTGCCCGATGCATCTATCTGTTCATAAGGAACCCAATCAGGGTCAACACACAGAGTAACTTTTTTATGTTCACGCAGGTAGGCTATTTCGGTGGGTGTGAGAACCACATCGCCAAGATGCGATACCGCTGTATCAAAAGCGCAGGCCACACCCGGCAATGCCTGTAAAACAAGCCAGACAAGCCCGCTGCACAATAATTTGATGGCGCGATTGGTTGCGTCTGCGCGTTGGATGGGCATCCATTCCCCCAGGCTTGAAGTCTTGTCGCTTTGTGCAAGGGCAAGACCGCTTGCATGTACAGCCATAAAAATGTGTGAGTCATAGCAGAGCTTGCGGCTGGTCCGTCACGGCAAAACAAACATTCCACCACCTGCATATGAATGATTTTCGCCCATCCTGCAATGGTGGATAGTGGTTCAACATTATCCACCATAACCCGAATTACAGGCCGGGAGCGGAAAAACCTGAGACTTCGCCCCAATACAAAAGCCCGCCCCGGTCTGAAACCGCAGTCTGCTGCGCTTTTCTGAACCGGAACGGGCCGTTAACAAACTATATAAAAGTGGATCAGGCAACACGCCCCTTGCGGGCCGTGCCAACCTTGGCAGCCTTTTTAACATATGGCGCGTACTGGGCATCCATACCCATGATGTGTTGTACAAGCCAGTCTTTAAGGAACGACAGAAGATCCATGCTCAGGGTTATTGTTCCCTGCTTGATGCCCTGCTCCACCTCATTGACCTTGGCTTCAAATTCCCTGTGGATCTGAAGATGTTCCTTGGTGGCGGGGTAATTGGTGTGGACAAAGTGTTTTTCTTCATCCCTGAAGTGAGTACTTGTGTAGTCGCGGAGCTTGCGCAGAATGCCAAGCATTTCTTGCGCACTGCTGTTATTGGTCATGGCGCTGTGCAATTCGTTAATATAGTCAACAAGCAGGCGATGCTGGCTGTCTATATCATTTATGCCAAGATCCATATTTCGCGTCCACTGAACAAACTTGTTTGAAGATGCCCGATCATAGTCGCCGCTTGCAAGGGCGCTGACAATCATGTCCAGTTCTTCCATGCCGCTCTGGAAGCTCAGCAATGCCTCTGTAAAGACCTTCATGTTGCCAGAGGTCTGCTCTGCCACAATGCGGATTTCGTCCAGGGCCTTATTGGCGTCCTCAATATGCTCCGACTGTATATCAGCGGTAGCTGCCACGGCTTGCAAATGCTGGGCTGTGCCGGACATGGTCTCCAGAATTTCGCGCATGCGCTCGCCCGCTACAGAGGCGGAACTGGCGCCTTCGAGGCTGAGGCGCGCGGCGGCATCCACGGTTTCGGCATTGCGTTGTGCCTCATGCTGAATGGCCGTCACTGCATCTTCAACTTCCCGCGTGGCGCCCATGGTTTTTTCTGCCAGTTTGCGCACTTCATCAGCCACAACGGCAAAACCGCGCCCGGCTTCGCCAGCGCGGGCCGCCTCAATGGCGGCGTTGAGGGCCAGCAGGTTGGTCTGGTCGGCAACTTCATTGATGACAGCCATCACCTTGCCGATATTGCTGGCTTTTTCACCAAGCCCTGCCATAGCTTCCTTGAGCCGGACAATGGTATCTTTGAGTTGCTCAATGGAATTAACTGCGCCGTCAACCTGCTCCTTGCTGGCAGATGCGCTGCCGCTGGCCGTTTGAGCATTTTCCGAAAGCTCGCGCACGCGCATGGACGACTCCTGCGCCCCCTGAGAGACCGTGTCCATAGCGCCGCCGGTTTCGTGCAGGCGGTCACGCTGTATGGCAACCCCCTGGTTCACTTCCGTCACCAGGGTTGCAAGGTTCTGGGCTTCAGCAGAGAGTTTGGCGCAAACCGTATGCGCCTTGTGCAGCACGGCATCACCCTTTTCAAATTTTTCAAGTACGGCCGCATTTTCAACCTGCGCTGCTTGCAGCTTCGCCTGAAGCGCAGCGTTGCTGGCCTCAAGCTCGGCAGCGCGTTGTCGCTCGGCAGCCAGATTATCTTCTGCCGAACACAGTCGCCCAAGACAATAGGCAAGGCGTTCCTGATTATTGGCGCCGCCGGATTCGCCAGCGCGGCTGGCGACTTGATCCATCTGCTCGCGCAGCTGCCTGGCCTCAGCCAGGGCGCGCAGCCACATAATAGCATCCGTCGCCAGGCAAACAGCCACACCGCCCAAGGCAAGCCACAACAACCCGTCAATTTTTCCAACAACCGCCAAAATAGCCAGCATGGCCAGAGCAAACGCATGGGAAAGAAAAACCATAAACCCACCCTTGTCGGAAACGGATAATTGTGCCTGAGGCTGGCAAAAAACAGCCCCCCAGTAAACCCAGCTGATCAATCATATTATCGTTTATCGGACAAAACAAGCAGCACCAATAGCGCAAATTTTAAAAAAATTGTTACATTTATGCATCTGCCCATAATTCGGACGGCCGCGCGTGCAAGGTCAGCGCAAGCGGATGTCATATTGACACCAGAGCCAATATTTATAATGATGCCGAGGTATTTTAATGAAAATTTTGATGCAGGCATTCTGCCGCAAGCATAACTGCTTGTGGTTCCTGCACTCTAGGAGCGATTTCATCTTGTAATCGCTTCTAAGGCTGTGCGAGCAAACGCCCGCTTGTGAGGCGCGAGCGCTTTTACCCGCAGGGGTAAACGCCTGAACATGTGACGTAATATTTTGCGAATGCATTTCGCATCATTTATTTGCTCAAAAGCGCAGCGACGCCTCCCCCCCAAGGCACCAGTCAGCGATGGATCATGCACCGCTAAGCGCCGCATGGTTTGATGTATTTTTCTTTGCCGGTTGCCGCGTATCGTTCTCAGAAGCGTGAAACGGCGTGCGCTGAACCATGATAGCGCACCCGGCTTTCTTGCCTGCCAGCATCGGTGCGCCCGATGAGCGCAGACACTGCACTCTGGCAGGGACTCAGGGAAACTGTTTGCCGTGGATGTGCTCTTGCACAACGGCACCCCATCAAAACCAGCGCACCGTGAAGATATACGCGGAGCTTGGTTTTTATGGGTCTGGCAAACACCATTTTTCGGATAGTTTTCTTCGGCGGCGCTGCTATTTGGCAACGGGGCGCCGTCTTCCGTAAATGCCATTCCAGGAGGAAACCATGGCGCTGAAGAAATCCATTTTGTCCGCTCTGGCGGCTCTGCTTCTGCTGACCTCTGTTCAGGGCGGTCAGGCGCAGGCAGAGGAACTCACCGGAACCTTGAAAAAGATCAAGGATACCGGCGTGATTGTTGTGGGCCACCGTGAATCTTCCGTGCCTTTTTCCTACTACGATCTTCAGCAGAACGTTATCGGCTACGCACAGGACTATTCCAACAAGGTTGTGGAAGCCGTTAAAAAACAGCTGAACATGCCCAACCTCCAGGTGCGCTTTGTGCCCATCACCTCGCAAAACCGCATTCCCCTGCTGCAAAACGGCACCTTTGATTTCGAGTGTGGCTCGACCACCAACAACCTGGAACGTCAGCAGCAGGTTGACTTCTCCAACACCTTTTTTATCATCGGCACCCGCCTGCTGGTCAACAAAGACTCCGGCATCAAGGACTTTGACGGCCTGAAGGGCAAGAATGTCTCCGTGACCTCCGGCACCACGTCTGAAAAGCTGCTGAACAAGATGAATGACGAGAAGGGCCTCGCCATCAACATCATCAGCGTAAAAGACCACGGCGATGCGTTCCGCACTGTGGAATCTGGCCGCGCGGTGGCCTTCTTTATGGATGATGCACTGCTTGCCGGCGAACGCGCCAAGGCCAAAAAGCCCGCCGACTGGATCATCGTTGGCACCCCGCAGAGCTTTGAAGCCTACGGCTGCATGGTGCGCAAGGGCGATGCCCAGTTCAAGAAGCTGCTTGACGACGTGATTGCTGCGGAACAGAGCAACGGCAATGCCGAAAAATCCTTTAACCGCTGGTTCATGCAGCCGATTCCGCCCAAGAACATGAACATGAATTTTGAAATGTCTGACGAAATGAAGGCTCTCTTCAAGGCCCCCAACGACAAGGCCCTGAACTGATTTTAGGCATGCCCGGGAGCTTCAGGCGCAAGCGGGCGCTCCCGGGCATGCGTTTAAGCCCGCTGCACCATGAGATACGTTTTTTACACAGGGATGGAACCAACGAATGCAGGCTAACTGGAACTGGGGCATTTTTTTTGAGCAGGCGCCGTTCGGAAACGTCACCTACTTTAGCTGGCTGGTGGACGGCTTTTTGACGACAGTGGCCCTGTCTGTCTGTGCCTGGATTCTGGCTTTTCTTCTGGGCTCTTTTTTCGGTATTCTCCGCACTCTGCCCAACAAGATTCTGAGCAATATTGGCGCAGCCTATGTGACCGTTTTTCGCAACATACCTCTTATCGTTCAGTTTTTCATATGGTACCTTGCAGCACCCGATCTGCTGCCCTACAAAGCAAGCGTATGGTTCAAGGCAGAACTGAACCCCAACATCCAATTTTTTGTCATTTCCACCTGCGCGCTGGGTTTCTTTACCGGAGCGCGCGTCTGTGAGCAGGTCAGGTCTGGCATTCAGGCCCTCTCGCGCGGGCAACGCTACGCAGCCCTGGCCCTTGGCCTTACGCTGCCGCAAACCTATCGTCACGTTCTGTTGCCCAATGCCTACCGCATTATCATTCCGCCGTTGACCTCCGAAATGCTCAACATGGTCAAAAACACCGCAGTTGCTTCAACTGTGGGGCTTATCGAACTGACCGCGCAGGCCAACCGCCTTCTGGAATTTTCCGGCTACGCGTACGAATCGTTCATTGCGGTTACGCTTGCCTACGCCTTCCTGAATTTTGTGGTCATGCGTTCCATGAAACTGCTGGAGAACAAAATGCGTTTGCCCTCCATGAGCACAGGAGGCAAAAATGTTTACCATTGACTGGAGCATTGTTCAGCAGAGCCTGCCCCTGCTTGTGCAGGGCGCGCTTGTTACGCTCAAGATCACCATTACGGCCATTGCCTTTGGTATGGTGATCGGCACCCTGCTGGCCGTGGCGCGCATTTCCGTCTACGCGCCCATGCGCTGGCTCTCCGCCGCCTATGTCAACTGCTTCCGCTCCATCCCTCTTGTGATGGTGCTCTTGTGGTTCTACCTCATCGTGCCGCAGTTTTTGAGCTCGTTCTTCAACCTCTCGCCGCAGACCGACATCCGGCTTGTTTCGGCCATAGTGGCCTTTACCGCCTTTGAGGCGGCCTACTATGCCGAAATCATCCGCGCGGGCATGCGCAGTGTTTCCAGCGGCCAGTATGCGGCATCCCTTGCACTTGGTATGACCAAGTCGCAAACAATTACCTATGTCATTCTGCCACAGGCATTCCGCGTAATGACGCCCCTGCTGCTGACCCAGGGCATGATTCTTTTTCAGGATACCGCTCTGGTGTACATCATCGGCCTTGCCGACTTTTTCCGCACTGCTTCCAACATTGGCAAAACAACAGGCTATGAAATTGATATGGTACTGATTGCAGGATCCGGCTACTTTGTGGTCTGTCTCTGTGTTTCAGCCACCGTAACCATGGTAAAAAAGAGACTCAATCAATGATTAATCCCACCGACGAAGCCATGATCATTCTGGAAAACGTATCCAAGTGGTACGGTGACTTCAATGTGCTGAGCCACTGTAGCACACGCATACACAAGGGCGAGGTTGTTGTGGTATGCGGGCCTTCCGGTTCGGGAAAATCCACGCTGATCAAAACCGTGAACGGCCTTGAACCCGTGCAGTCTGGCAAAATTTTTGTGAACAACACAGAAGTGACCAGCAAAAAAACCAACCTGGCCCAGCTCCGCAGCCACGTTGGCATGGTTTTTCAGCATTTTGAGCTTTTTCCGCACCTGAATATCATCCATAACCTTGTGCTGGCTCAAGAAAAAGTGCTCAAGCGCAACCGCGAAGAATCCATGGAAAAGGCCCACATGCTGCTTAAGCGGGTCGGCCTTGAACAGCAAACGGAAAAGTATCCTTCTCAGCTGTCCGGCGGGCAGCAGCAGCGCGTAGCCATTGCCCGCGCCCTGTGCATGGACCCTGTGGCCATGCTTTTTGACGAGCCGACATCAGCACTTGACCCGGAAATGATTAACGAAGTGCTGGATGTCATGGTTGAGCTGGCCTACGAAGGTATGACCATGATGGTCGTTACCCACGAAATGGGCTTTGCCCGCAAGGTTGCCAACCGTGTTCTCTTTATGGAAAGCGGCCAGATTCTTGAAGACTCCCCCAAGGACAAGTTCTTTGACAATCCGGCAACCCAGCGCGCCAAAGACTTTTTGGCCAACATTATTCCGCACTAGCAATTTCATTTTGAAATTGCTCTGGTGACTGCGAGGGCAGTCACCCGCCGTGAAGACAGCATCGCGGTTATTGACGCTGTCATGTGCTGGAACTGGCCTGTCTTGAACGTTGAAAATGGGCATTTTCAAAGATAAGCCGCACTGCGCAGGGTAACTGCCCCGGCACGCCTACAGGCGGTATCTGCATAAACGCAACCCCGGCCTGTTCCTCCCCAATACCAGGAGAACAGGCCGGGGTTTTTGCGCGCGCTTCCTCTATTGCCAATCAGTGCAAAACCTGCCATTGGAGCAACGGCTTGCCCAGGCTGCAAGCTGCCCCTTATCCAGCGCCCTTGCATCCCGCCAGTATAACCATTCCCGAGCTGACGCGCTTATGCCTTACCTCGACGCTGCCGCCTGAAAGCGGCAACGCTGCAACGGAGCGTCCAGAGTACTGGCTTGACCCGCCAGCCAGAACACAGCCCGCATGGCCGCGCGTGAACGCCCCGATATACTGTCAAAAATTCCTCTTTGTGCAGGGAAAATTTTTCCCGCTCCAATTTTATCTTTATAACTATTTTAAATTTAATTATTTTTTTTAATGGCACATGGATTGCATCTTGGCGAGTACAGCTTCAGCAACCACCAGGAGGTGTCCCATGTCTTTGGTCATTAACCATAATATGATGGCCGACAACACGGCCAGAAATTTGAATGCGCATTATTCGGCACTGGGAAAATCCATGCAGCGCTTGTCGTCTGGTCTTCGCGTCAACAGCGCCGCTGATGATGCAGCGGGTCTGGCAATTCGAGAACTGCAACGCGCCGATATAACCACCCTGCATCAGGGCGCGCGCAACGCGAACGACGCTATCTCCATGATCCAGACCGCTGACGGCGCTCTTGGCATCATCGATGAAAAGCTCACGCGCATGAAGGAGCTGGCGGAACAGGCTTCCACCGGTACCTACGACTCCACGCAGCGCCTGATGATCGAGTCCGAGTACCAGGCAATGGCATCGGAAATCACCCGTATCGCCAACGCCACCGACTTCAACGGTATCCACCTGTTGAACGGTACGCTGTCCTCTGACTCGCACGATGGCAGCGGCATGACGTCCTCCGGCAAGCTGAAGGTTCACTTTGGCACCGGCAACGATTCTGCCGAAGACTATTACTATATCACCATCGGCTGCACCACGGCATCTGCCCTTGGCGTTGGTAACCAGGCCTATGACCCTGCAACCAACACCCTGCGCGCCGGCGGCACGGTTTCTACCCAGCAGGCCGCGCAGCAGTCGCTTGAAGCCATCACGCAGGCCATTGTGTCCAAGGATAAAATCCGTGCACACCTTGGCGCGGTGCAGAACCGCCTGGAAAACACGATTACCAACCTGAATACTCAGGCTGAAAATCTCCAGGCTGCTGAATCCCGTATTTCCGACGTGGACGTGGCGACAGAAATGACGTCCTTTGTCCGCAACCAGATTCTCACCCAGTCTGCGGTGGCCATGTTGTCGCAGGCCAACTCCTTGCCGCAGATGGCCATGAAGCTTATCGGCGGTTAGGCCATCATAAACTAGGCTGTGGTGGACCAAAGATGGGAGGCCCGGGGGCTGTGCCCCCGGGCCGGGACAATCCCGAATATGCCCGCATACTTTGCGGCGGCATATTGGGGGATTTGTCAGTGCTTTTTTGGTATTGCAGCAGATTCAAGAACGGCAAGCGCCTGCTGGGCGGCATTTTGTTCCGCCTTTTTGCAGCTGCTGCCAATGGCGGCAAACTCGGTTCCATCCGGCAGCCGCAAGGCTATCTCAAAAATTTTGGCATGCTCCGGCCCCTGGCTGCCCATGCGGGTGTAGAGCGGTGCTTCGCCAAAGCGCTGCTGCGAAGCTTCCTGAAGCCGGGTCTTATAGTCCTTGGGCATGGCCTTGCTTGCAGCGGTGGGCCAGCGATCTGCAAAAATCAGGGCTACAACCTTCTGGGCTGCAGCAAAACCGCCATCTTCATACACGGCAGCAAGCACTGCTTCCAGCGCATCGCTCAACACGCCATCGCGATTGCGGCCCCCCTGGCTTTCTTCTCCCCGTCCCAGTTTAAGCAAGGCAACAAGCCCGATCTTCCGTGCCCGCTCCGCAAGGCTCACGGTACTCACCAGATGTGCTCGCATCTTGGTCAGTTCGCCTTCGCGCGCATCGGGAAACCGCCTGAATAACTGGGCTGAGACGCACAGTTCAAGCACGGCATCGCCTAAAAACTCAAGGCGTTCGTTATGATTTTGCCCTGTGCCGCATTCATTGGCCCACGAGCTGTGCGTCAGGGCAAGATCCAGCAGCGCGGGCTTTGTAAAGACATACCCGAGCACTGGTTCCAGCACTTTGGCCGCTGCTGCGGGGTCTGTATTGATGGGTGCGTCAAAATTCTGCATGCCCGTACTGTAGTCATTTCAAAACTGTTGGCAACATAAAATACCTTGACATGCGTTGCGCCAATGCCTAGGTAAAACCAACGACTACCGAGGAGTTGAGCATGGCTTATGATATCCGTTTGATGAAGCTGGTGACGGGCGAACTGATCATTGGCAAGTATGACGCCGACAAGGACTGCCTTAACGAGGTGGCCACCCTTCAGACTGTCCCCACCCAGCAGGGTGTGCAGATGATGCTGTTGCCCTACGGCTATCCCTTTGAACCTGATTTTACGGGCAGCATTGAGGGAAAAAATTTCCTCTACCGCTATGCCAACACTCCCAAGGAACTGCAGGACAAGTACATTGAAGCCTGCACCAATCTGACCGTGGCCGGCGGCCTCGGCAAGATGCAGTTCAGCTCCGAACCCTTTGGCGGTTCCGGCAGCGGCCTTATCAAGTAATTACAAGAAGAACTCTTGCAGCAAACCCCTTTGCGCCCGGCGGCTTTGCCGACCTTGACGGCGCAAAACCCGAGAAACGGGGTTTGCCATCACTCTTGGGGCGGCGCAAAACGCCGCCCTTTTTGCACCCTTCGCCTTTTCTCCAACCCACACAAGGATAGACATGCGCCCACTGCTGCCCCTATTGCCCAAACCCAGCCGCTATGCGGGCATTGAGGACAACGCCTGCCGTAAGAACCCAGAAGACGTACGCCTGCGCGTGGCCCTGGCTTTTCCCGATACCTATGATGTGGGCATGTCCTACCTTGGACAAAAAATTCTTTACAATATCGTCAACAGCGAACCGCGCTGGTGGGCAGAGCGCGTCATGGCGCCTGAAAAAGAGGCCGCAGAAATCCTGCGCGCCCACAACACGCCGCTGGCCACGCTGGAATCAGACACGCCCCTGGGCAGCATGCACTGCCTGAGCTTTTCCATCACGCACGAGCTCTGTTACACCAATGTACTCTACATGCTTGATCTGGCGGGCATTCCGCTGCGCACGGCAGACAGGCCGCAGAGCCTCACCAGTGCCCTCTGGTCATTGCAGGCGGCGGCGCGCTGCTGAGCGCGGAACCGCTGACCCCCTTTGTGGACATCATGGTGCTCGGCGATGGCGAGGAAAGTCTGCCGGACGTGCTGCGCATGCTCGAAACAGCTCTGGATCAAGGCTGGACGCGCGATGAAATGCTGCTGCAATCGCGCACCATTCCCGGCGTATACGTGCCGTCCCTTTTCCAGCAGGAATTTGACGCCACCGGCGCGCCCGTGTTCCCGCTCAAGCCCTTGCGTGAAGATTATCAGCGCCCCACGCGGCGCATTGTGGCCGATCTCGACAATGCCGCCTACCCCACGCGGCAGGTTGTGCCCGTGGGCGCTGTGCACAATCGCCTCTCTCTCGAAATTGCGCGCGGCTGCACGCGCGGCTGTCGTTTTTGCCATGCAGGCATGGTTTACCGCCCTGTGCGTGAGCGCTCGCTCGACAATATCAACGAGCTTCTGACCAAATGCCTTAATGAAACGGGCTTTGACGAAATTTCCTTTCTTTCTCTGAGCACGGGCGACTTTTCCGCCTTGAAGACCCTGAGCTTCGGCGTACTTGACCGCTGCGCCCGCGAACAGATCAGCCTTTCCCTGCCCTCGCTGCGCGTTGGCTCCATTGATGACGAAATCATCGAACGCATGGCCGATCTGCGCCGCACTGGCGTCACCCTCGCCCCCGAGGCTGGCAGCCAGCGCCTACGCGACGTCATCAACAAGGGCGTTACCGAAGAAGGCCTGCTGCTGCATGCGCAGAAACTGGTCGAACACGGCTGGCGGCTTGTGAAGCTCTATTTCATGATCGGCCTGCCCACAGAAACGGATGAAGACCTGTCGGCCATTGCGGATATCTGCCGCAAGGTGCGCGATGCTGCTGGCCGCGGCAACCCCCGCTTGCAGGTCACAGCCGCTCTTTCACCCTTTGTGCCCAAGCCCTTCACGCCCTTCCAGTGGGTGCCGCAGATCGGGCAGGATGAAATCCAGCGCCGCGTCAATCTGGTGCGGACGCAGTTCAAGGGCCAGAAGTTCCTCAAACTGCGCTGGCACGAACCCGCCATGAGCCACCTTGAAGGTGTTTTGTCGCGGGCAGACCGCCGCATGGCCGATGTGGTGGAAAAGGCCTACCGCAAGGGTGCTGTGTTTACGAGCTGGATGGAACATTTTTCTCTGCCGCCCTGGCTTGAAGCCCTTGAAGAATGCGGCATCAGCGCGCAGGAGTGCACCGGCCCGCGCGAACCCGGCGCGGCCCTGCCCTGGAGCCACCTTGAAGCTGGCATTTCCGAGGAATTTCTGCTGCGTGAACGCGAACGCGCCCTGGCGGAAAAAATTACCGATGACTGCCGCTACGGCGCGTGCCGCCAGTGCGGCGCATGCGATACCAAGGCAGGGCCTTCACGCATGCAGCACGCATCCACCCCAGCAGATTCAGACGCCCCCGGCCAGCCGCTGCACCGCAACAGGCTTATTTTGCCGCAGCGCGACCAGATGGCCCACGCGCCCACTCTGGACGAGGAAGGCCGCCTTGTGTGCCGCCCGCAAACCAGCCGCCCGCCCAAGATCACTGCGGAGCTGACCGTCAAGGCGGCCCAGTACCGCCTGTGGCACAGCAAGGCCGAGGGCAGTGCATATCTGAGCCAGCTTGAATTACAGGCCGTGCTTGACCGCGCACTGCGCAGGGCTGCCATGCCTCTGGCATTTTCGCAGGGCTTTCACCCCATGCCCTTGCTTTCCTTTGGCCGCGCGCTGCCTGTGGGCGTGGAGAGCAAGGCGGAATGGTTTGCCCTCACCCTGCACCAAAATTTGCCGCCGGAAGAAGTCGCCGCGCGTCTGGCCCCCCTGCTGCCCCCCGGCATGAACGTGCTGCGTGTGGAACCAGTGGAAAAAAGCCGCCGCACAGAACAGGCCGTTGCCGAGGCCTTTACCCTGCGCATGCCCACTCAGGAAGAAACTGCAGCTGCAGCCAACTGTTTTGCTGAATTTGCAAAGCTGCCCGAGCGCATGTTCACGCGGGATACCAAGAAGGGCCCGCGCACCGCAGATATCCGACTGATGTTGCGCGACTGGTCAACAACGACCAGTGAAGCGGGCCAGGTGGAGGCCGTGACATTTGTGGCAGACTGGAGTAACGGTTATCTGTCTCCTCTGGTATTCTGCATGGCAGTGCTTGAAACCCTGGGGACACCCGAAATTCTGCGCCAGCGCATAGGACTGTTTAAAACAGCGCAGATATTTGCGGATGGTCAATCCTATCCAGAGTAACCATATGCCGCATACGACACCTGCCTGGTTCTTTTTTGGCGATTCGCTGACGCAAGGCGTTAACGATTGCCTCATGCCGGGTGGGTGGGTAAGCAGGCTGGCTGTGCTTGCGCACAAAACTGGCCTTTGCCCCATACCGCGCGCCACCTTTTATAATCTTGGCGCGCGGCGGCACGGCACGGCAGACATTGCCGCCCGCTGGCGGCAAGAGCTGGAAAACAGACTTATACCCGGCATGATGCCGCACCTTGTTTTTTGCGTGGGCGTTGTGGATATGGCTGCCCCAGGCGGCGGCAAGCCCGCAGACCCGGCAGCGACGGCAGAACTGCTGCAACCAGTGCTGGAAAAAGCGGCAGCAACTGCCCCCACACTAATTATCAGCCCGCCGCCCGTTGCAGATGGGGAGGCGAACGCCCGCATCGCGCAACTGTGCAAGCTGCAACAAACGATGTGCCACCAGCGCAACATTCCGTTTGCGCAAGTGCATGAGCTTTTGATAACCAATTCCGTCTATATGGACGATCTGAGCGATGGGCTGCACCCCGGATCACAGGGTTGCGCCCAGATGGCGCAAACGCTGCTGGCGCAGCAATGCGTAAGTGAATTCATGCGCGCCGCGCAGTAGGAGAACACAATGGGTTCATGTATTCCCTTTATTGACGAACAGCCTTTTGCAGAACGTGTCAAAACAATGGCGGATGACGAACTGCTCGAAATCTGGGAAGAAACCCAGCAGCTTGAAAACATGCTGTGCAATGCCCTGCATACAGACCTGGCTCTGGCCCCCGATTATGAGAAGGTCATTGTGGAAGAGCTGTTTCTGCGGTCGAGCCGCCGGGTACGGCAGCAACCGCTGGGCAAATAACTTTCCCCATGTGATTGGCACGCTCTGACGTGGGACGTCTTTGAACCATGTCAGTTGCTCTTGAACTTATTGCTGTCGCACCTGCGGCAACATGCCTTTTTATTTACACTCTTGTTTGCGCTCTGGTCATGGCCGGGGCGCAAATTTTTTTTGCCCGCCCCCTGTTACAGCACTTTTGCCGCACAAGTCATTAGGCGCCCGTCCCACTGCTGCCGCCATTTTCAGCAGCCCCCGTTCTAGCACC
>JASGGT010000065.1:0-13339 GCA_047602655.1 Desulfovibrio sp.
AATGCCGGTCATCGGCGTGATGGAAGTACCGTGGGAGAAAGTCAGCCGCTACGGCATCATTGATGGCGATGAGGTGACCCCCGGCGTGTTCCGCGTTAAAAACATGGTGGAAAAACCCGCCCGTGAAGACGCGCCCTCGCGCATGGCTATTGTTGGCCGTTATGTGCTCACGCCTGATATCTTTGACTATCTTGAAAAGGTCGAACCCGGTCACGGCGGCGAGATTCAGCTTACCGACGCACTCCAGGCCATGGCCCAGGAAAGGGGCATGATGGCCGTGCGTATGTCCGGCATGCGTTTTGACGCTGGCGACTGGGCGGAATTTCTCACCGCCAACATCTACTTTGCCCTTCAGGACGAAGAACTGCGCTACGATCTGCTCAAACTGCTCAAGAATTTTGTGCAGTTCCACTAGGCCAGTTCCAACACGCAACATATAGAATAAATTACACTTATACCTCAACTACGCGTGCCTGTTCTCGCAGACGCCAGGGCAATTTTGAAATAAAATGGCCCTAAAGCCCGCTGTGCACAAGCATTGCCCAGCCTCCCCCGACACTGCCGGAGGAGGCTTGCCATTGTAGCCGTATTACGTAACTCTGCCCCTCATGTACGCCACAGTCGCCCTGCTCACCCCGCCCTACGCCAGCCTCACCTACACGTTGCCGCCCGAATTTCCCGCCGACTTCTGGCAGCCCGGCTTGCGCGTGGCAGTGCCGCTGGGCCGGGGCGAGCGCACCGCCCTGCGCGCCGCAGTGCTTTTGCGCGTCAGCCCCACAGCCGACCTGCCGGAAGGCGTTGACTGCAAGAGCCTTGGCTGGCCCTTGGAAAACGCCCCTCTGCTCCCCCCTGTGCTGCTGGAACTGGCTGAAGATCTGGCCCGTCGTCAGGGCCTGCACCCCGGCCATATTCTGGGACATGTGCTGCCGCAGGGCCTGCGCCTTGCACGGGTGCGGCTGCGTAATATTGAATCGGGCAAGGCTGTGGCCTGGACTCTGGCCCGCATCCGCGAAGCGTTGCCTGAACAGCGCAAGACGCTTGCCGAGGCGCTTTGCAGCGGCACAGCCCGCATGCTGCCCCCCTGGCACAGACGCGGCCAGCGAAGAATTCTGCCTGCTGCGCGTTGATCCGCCATGGCCTGTGCGGCCCTCGGCCAAACGCCAGATCGAGGTTCTGGACTATCTGCACCAGCACGGCAGCGTAAGCCGCAGGCGACTGGTGCAAGCCCTCGGGCCGGCAGTCGCTCCGGCCCTCCACACGCTGCTGGAAGCCGGACACGTCAACCTCGCGCGAGACAACGGCGTTGACGATGATGACGCACTGGACGCCACTGAGCAAAGCCTGTTGCCGCCCCCGCCTGCTCCCTTTGCCCTCAACGATGAACAGGCGCTTGCGCTTGAAAGCATGCTGGAGGCCCTGCGGACGGACGAGGCTTCCTCGCGCTTGCTCTTTGGCGTGACCGGCAGCGGCAAGACAGCTGTATATCTTGAGCTTGCCAAGGCCTGCCTCGCTGCGGGCAAAAGCGTCATGCTGCTCGCACCCGAGGTTGCGCTGGCCCACAAACTGCGGCGCGATGCCTCCTGCGCGCTGCCCGATGCTCCCTTAATTTTTTACCATGGCTACCAGTCCCCAGCGCGGCGGGAAGCGACATTTCGCCAGATGGCGCAAAGCGATGCCCCCTGCATCGTTGTGGGTACGCGTTCGGCACTGTTTCTGCCTGTGCCGCACCTGAACTGCATTGTGCTGGACGAAGAGCACGACGGCTCTTTCAAGCAGGACGAAAGCCTGGCCTATCAGGCCAAGGAAGTGGCGTGGTTCCGCGTTGCCCAGGCAAAGGGGCTGCTGGTGCTGGGTTCCGCCACGCCAGACCTCAAGACCTTTTACGCGGCTGAAAACGGCCATCTGCCCATCTTGCGGCTGCCGCATCGCGTGGGCGGACGCGACCTGCCCCCGGTGGAGCTGGTGGACATCAGCTCCCTCGCGCCCGGCTCAACCAGCATGGACGGCCTGCTGGCCCCGCAGAGCGAGGCCGCACTGCGCGAAACCATCGAACGCGGCGAGCAGGCCGTGGTGCTGCTGAACAGGCGCGGTTACGCCCCCCTGATGTACTGCCTTGACTGCAACCGCACCCTGCGCTGCCCGCACTGCGAAATTGGGCTCACCTACCACAAGGGGCTGGAAAAACTCGTCTGCCACTATTGCGGTTACAGCCGCCCCTTTCCCTCGCCTTGCCCAGAATGCGGCGGCATGAACTTTTTGCCCATGGGCGAAGGCACGGAACGCCTGGCCGAGCGACTGAGCGTACTGGCCGGAGGGCCTGTGCTGCGGCTGGACAGAGACAGCACCCGCAGGCCAGGGCGCATGGAAGAAATCCTCGCGGCCTTTTCCCGGCAGGAGGCCCCCATACTGGTGGGTACGCAAATGCTCTCCAAGGGGCATCACTTTCCGCTTGTGACGCTGGCCGTCATCGCGGATGCGGACCTTGGGCTGAATCTGCCGGACTACCGCGCCGCCGAGCGCACATTCCAATTGCTGGTGCAGTCTGCCGGGCGCGCCGGCAGGGGCGACAAACCGGGCCGGGTGCTTATCCAGACGCGCGATGTTGAGCACTACTGCTGGCAGTACGTGCGCACCGCGGACTATGAGGGCTTTTACCAGGCGGAGCTTGCCAAACGGCGGCTGCGCCGTTACCCGCCCTTCGTGCGTCTGGCGCTCATTCGCATATCGTACGCGCTGAACGAACAAGGCGGCCCCCCGGCTCTCAACGATCTGGCTCAGGCGCTGCGTGGCAAGGCTGCGGAACTGGGCGTGCAGCTTCTTGGCCCCGCCCCTGCCCCACTGGCCCTGCTGCGTGGACGCAAGCGTTTTACATGCTTGATAAAAGGTCAGGATTGGCAGGCGCTGCGCTCGCTCTATTTCTTTGCTTTGTCACAAAAAGCTTCAAGACACTTGCGACTTTTCCTTGACCTTGATCCGATAAATATGTTGTGACATCCCATTACTGTTGTCGAGGGCGGCCCAGCAGCCGCGCCCGTTTCTGCGACATCGCAACCGTACCAGCGTGCTAAGGTATGCCGGGATGGACTGCTGTGCGCTTTTTTGCAGCTAAGTGGAGGGGTGATGAAGGTTTTTCGTGCTGTATGTCTGGCGCTGGCTCTGGTGGCCTGCTGCGCGCCCGTGGCCTGGGGCGAAGGTTTCGCTCTTAATGAATGGAGCGCCAGAGGTGTTTCCCTGGCTGGCGGCATGGTAGGCCGCGCTGATGACGTTTCGGCCATTGCGTATAATGCCGCTGGCATCACGCAACTGCCCGGCACCCGCATGATGGGTGGCTTTGCTCTTATCAGCCCCTCCGGTGGCATAACCACCAATGCTGGCAGCCGCCAGACAGATACCTACACGAAACCCGCGCTCTGGAATGCACCGCATGCCTATCTGAGCCACCAGCTGAGCGACAACGCTTGGGTCGGCCTGGGCGTTTTTTCGCGTTTCGGCCTTGGCAACAGCTATGCTGGCGACTGGGCGGGCAGGTATAATGTCTACGACATCGGCGTACAGACCATCTCCTTCGTGCCCACCCTTGCCGTCAAGCTCAATGATACGGTTTCCCTATCTGTTGGTGTGGAAGCCATGAACGCCCACATGTACATGGGCAACAAGATCCCCACCAATAAAGGTACAGGGGGGGCCACCTTTGACAACGACATGCAGCTTGAAGGCAACGGCTGGGGCTACGGCGCCCACCTTGGCCTGCACATGCGCCTCAACGACCAGTGGTCGGTCGGCCTGTCCTACAAGAGCCAGGTGACCATGAACATCAATGGCGATGTGGAATTTGCCTATGAGGGCTACAACGCCATCAGCAAGCTTAAGCACCTGCCCGAAGCCAGAAACTGCGGCGCAAACACCGTGCTGCAACTGCCCGACTCGGCAGCTCTCGGCGTTACCTACAAGCCGCTGGACAATCTGAGTTTTGAAGTGGGCACGGTCTGGACCCGCTGGTCCACCTACAACGCCCTGAACATCTATATGGATAACGGCTACAGCTCCATCAACAACAAGGAATGGCGCGACGGCTGGAACTTCAACGGCAGCGTGGAATACAAGCCCCTTGACTGGTGGAGCCTGCGCGCAGGTTTTTCGTATGAAACGCCTGTGGTCAACGAAAGCCACGCCGACTTCATGATCCCCACCAATGGCCGCAAAACGCTCAGCCTGGGTACGGGTTTCAACTGGAATAACTGGACCGTGGACTTCGCGTACTCCCACCTGTGGATCAACTCGCTCGACTATGGCAACACCGATGCCAAAGGCATATCGCGCGATGTGGGTATCACCGGCGGCAACTCCAAGGACGTTTCTGCAAACATCTATATGCTTTCAGTGGGTTACACCTTCTAGACCAGATTCCCTTTGAAATGCTTTACATTTCAAAGTTGTCATTCTGCCGAAAAATGCGATTTTCGACAGAATCCACGCCACGTTGTGGTGCGCTGCACTCTCGTGCAACGTTAGAGCATTTACCCTTTTTCAAAGTTGAAATACTCTAAAAACAAAGCTGACCAAGTGCGGCCTCCTGTCGTTTTGCAGGCCGCCAGCGCTTATGGCGCAAAAACATATGAACCCGGTTGTTAAAAAAACAGCCGGGTTTTTCTTTTTTGTACAGGATACATTCGGTTTACTGCGGGATCAGCACGTTGCAACATTCTATTTTGCAAAATTGATGCAGTAAATATACGTCAGCACTGCTGCCAATATAGAAAAAATATTGACATTTTCTAATGATTGTTTCAACTTTAAAGCTGCCTTCATTTTTTTGGAGGAAAGTACCTAGGAGGACTGTCATGAAACGCTTTATTCTCGCGTTGGCGCTGGTGCTGAGCTTGGCACTGCCCAACATTGCCGCTGCTGAAGGCAACGGCATGTATCTGGCCCCCAAATTCCTGATGAGCTTTCAAAACACCGGCCAAATTGAACGCTCCCGCGCCCTGGCTGGCTCCGGCGTAGACCAGTACAGCCAGTTCACCCTTGGTGGCGCCATGGCTCTGGGCTATGACTTCTGGCCCCAGCAGATGCTGCCCCTGCGTGCCGAACTTGAATTCGCCATGCGCGGCAACAACGAAAAGACCTGGAGCGACGGCGGCGCCGCCGTCCAGCAGGTCAAAGGCACCTGGAACACCTCGACCCTGTTTGCAAACCTGTTCTGGGATTTCCACAACGATTCCATCATGACCCCGTATGTGGGCGCCGGTCTTGGCATGGCCTTCAACTATGCCGGCTATGACTTTACCGCCAACAACGGCGACAAGTTCACCGGCGACGAACGCTTCACCAACTTTGCCTGGAACCTTGGCGCCGGTGTTGCCTTCAACATCAACGAACACTTCGCCATTGATGCTGGCTACCGCTTTGTAAGCCTTGGCTACAACGATGTGAGCGTCACCTCTGCTGGCAACAAGTACAACGTTGGCAACCGCCCCTACGAAAACGAGTTCATGCTCGGCCTGCGCTACGGCTTCTAAGCCGCAGATAAGCACCCCGGCCTCCCAGGAGGCGCTGCAAAGTGCTGTGGACGATAAATTCAGCGCGTGCCCTGCTTGCGCTGTCCGTCCCTCAGGAACAAAACCCCGGCTCAGGCCGGGGTTTTTTGTATTCTGGCATCAGGACTGTTCGTCTGCTGCTCCCATGCTCCGGGCATGCCTGGAAATTTTCTTAACTTTCTTTAATATCAACAGTTTTTATATAATTTTCGTGGAAATTCCGGTCCAAACATGCGGCATGAAACCACCGAAAATTTCTTTTTCCCCCTTGACAATCTGCCTTGCCTTACGGTGCGCATAGTTTGCTGATGCCTAGTTAAAAAACAAAGCATACATGAGAAAAACATAGAAAAAACAAATAATATTTGTGGAAAACTTTTTTACACCATGTTCAAAACACAGGAGGACCCTATGAAAGCCTTGCTCTCAAAGGATATCCCATCTTAGTGACTACAGGCCGAGTAACTAAAAAATATTAAAATTCAGGCCTATTAGATATAAACAAAGTTGGGGATAAGAAATCTGCCCCATGTCTCAAACGGCGCGGAATCATCAATTGCCCCCAAATCTGATTTTGGGCTACAAGGCGGCATGCGCGAACAATGGTCAGAAATTTCTGAAAATCTCAAGAAAATGCTGCATTCCGGCGTTTTCAAGGTCTGGATTGCACCCCTGCAGGCACAAGTACACGCGGGGGGGCTTTTGCTTACCGCGCCCAATGCTTTTGTGGCCAGCTGGCTTGAAGGCAAGATGCTCTCCACCCTGCGTGAGGCGGCAGCCCCGGTGCTGGGGCTGGATCCAGCTTCTGTTGACGTGCGCATTACCGCAGCTGGCGATGCCGCCCATGGCAACAGACCTGCGGCTAACCTGGCAGCCAGCGACACTCGTGCGGCCTCGTCCATTGTTGCCAGCCAGTTCCAGACCAGTCAGGCCCAGGCCAATCCTGCACGGCAGCCAGCCACTTTTGGCCTTGCGCCCAGCACAGAATCCCCAACCTGCCAGACAGACACGGCAGAGCAGTTCGCGCATTCGGCTTCCATACTTAACGCGACCTTTTCCGGCTTGGCGGCCAACGCTTCGGAGCCTGCCAACCGTCAGGACGCTGCTGTCCAGCAGATGGCGCGCCCGCAGTTGCAGGGCACTCTGCCCATCAGCAGCACCCCGGCCTACCGTCTGGCGACCAACTGGCGCTATTCTTTTGCGGATTTTGTGGTTGGCCCCACCAATAATATGGCTGTTGCGGCAGCTCAGGATGTAAGCCGCAGCAGCGGCTGTGTACGCACCCTGTTCATGAACTCTGCCCCTGGCCTTGGCAAAACCCATCTGGCGCAGGCCGTGGGCCGCGCCATTGCAGAAGAACGCAGCGGCGCACGCGTGGGCTACCTGACGGCAGAAGATTTCGCCTCGCGCTTTGTGGCTGCCCTGCGCACCCACGACATCGAAAATTTCAAGACCCGCTTCCGGGATCTTGACGTGTTGCTGCTTGAAGACGTGCATTTTCTCCAGGGTAAGGAAAAAATGCAGGACATGGCTCTGGCCGTGGTTAAAAGCCTTCAGGCCAAGGGCGGACGCGTCATTTTCACCTCATCGTTTTCGCCGCGCGAACTGCAACGCGTCGACAGTCAGCTTGTGTCGCATTTCTGCTCGGGCATCCTCACCGATATTGGCCGCCCCACAGAAGACATGCGCCGCCACATTCTTGAGCGCAAGGCCAAGAGTTTTCAGGTGCTGCTGCCCGACTCCGTTTGCGAACTGCTGGCCTGCCGCCTCGACGGCGATGTGCGCCAGATGGAATCGTGCCTGAACAGCCTCATCTTCAAGGCGCGTCTGCTCAATTGCGGACTGAACCTTGATCTGGCCATGGAAGTGCTCAGCCAGTACGCCGAGATCAGCTGCGGGCCGGACATGCCCACCATCGTGCGTTTGGTCTGTGAAAGCTACGGCCTCAACGAGCGCCAGCTCAGCTCCCGCTCGCGCCGCAAGGAATGCGTGCTGGGCCGCAACACGGTGTATTATCTCGCGCGCAAGCACACAGAACTGACTCTTGAAGAAATCGGCGAAAAATTCAACCGCCGTCATTCCACGGTTATCAAGGGCATCACCAGCGTGGAACGTGAGCTTTCCAAAGAAACCAGCCTTGGCCGCCAGATTGCCAGGGCCGTCAAACTTATCGAACGCAATGCAGGCATGGGCGCATAAGCGCCCTTTGCCCTGCTGATCCTCTCGCTCCCAGCCGCCGACGGGTGCCGTTGCACCGCTCTCAACCTCCCGAATTCAGTTTTTTCTCTTTACACGCTCGCCTGAGATGACGTCTTGACTTTGCAGGCCTCTGGCGGTGTGCCATACAGCGAACGTACAAACATGCTCCGCTCCATCCCTCAGGATATGCGGACTGTCCCCGCGACCGCGCCCAGACATTCACGCTTATGAAGTAAACCGTGTATTTCTTGATACATGGCTTTACTCTCCGTATGGTCTTAATAATCGCTGGAAATGACGCAGCAGGACGCTTAAAGCGTCCTGCCATGCCCCACCCCCGCGTTCAGGACGGGCCATGCTGCACGTAGACATCCATAAAAAGCACGGTAAGTTTGAACTACAAATTGCATTTACGCTTGCGGAATGCGGCATTGCTGTCATTTTTGGCCCTTCCGGTTCCGGAAAAACAAGCCTTATCAATTGCATTGCAGGGCTGGAAACGCCCGATGCAGGGCAGATACTCTGCCACGACACCACCTGCTTTAACGCGGAACAAGGCATAAACCTGCCGCCAGAAGCAAGACGCCTGGGCTATGTTTTTCAGGACGCCCGCCTGTTTCCACACCTTTCAGTCCGCGAGAATCTGCGTTTCGGCCTCCGGTTCCATGCTGCCCGCGCGATCAATGAAGCGCCAGATATTGATGATGTTGCCGACCTGCTTGATATTACCCCTCTGTTGCACAGACGCCCGGCCCATCTTTCCGGCGGTGAAAAGCAACGCGTTGCCATTGGGCGGGCCTTGCTCTGCCGCCCGCGTCTCCTTCTCATGGACGAACCTCTTTCATCGCTGGACATGAGCCTCAAGGAGGGCCTCATGGCCTACATTGCTCGCATCCCGCAGCGGTGGAACGTGCCCGTGCTGTATGTCACTCATTCGCCCGATGAGGCGCTGGCCCTTGGCGACAGCATGCTGCTGCTGCGTCATGGCCGCCTTGAAGCGCAAGGCATGGTCGAGGATACCCTGCGCAAGGCGCACGGTCTCGGCCTGTTGCCCTACTCCACCTTTTATCTGTCAGGAGCCGCACATGAAGCCTCTGGTATTGCCTGAACGCTTTCGCATTTTGCTGATGCTGGCCACATGCATGCTTGTTTTTGCGCAGTCGGCGCAGGCCGACGGGCCATCCATCACCACCGGGCTTGGATACAAGCCCATGGTGCAGCAGTTGTGCGCGGCCTATGCGCAGCAATCCGGCGTAAAACCCACAGAAATGTACAGCGGCAACATCGGGCAGATAATTGAGCAGGCCAAGGCGGGGAGCGGCGTCAGCATTATTGTTTCGGAAAAAGGCACGTTGCAGGATTCTGGCCTGGCCTTTGCCGCCTATGAACCGCTTGGCGAAGCCGTGCTCGTGCTGGCCTGGCGCAAAGGGTTGCATCTTGCCTCGGCAAAGGATCTTACCAAGCCGGAATTTGCCAAAATCGGCTATCCCGATGCCAAGGCGGCCATTTACGGCAGAGCGGCCGTGGCCTTCATGCAGGGCAACAACCTGCTGGAGCCGCTCAAGGCAAAGCTTTCCATGCTTTCCACCGTGCCTCAGGTATTTTCCTACCTTGTTTCCGGCGATCTTGACGCTGCCTTTGTGAACGAGGCCATTGCCCGCAAGCAGGGCGACAGCGTTGGCGGCTGGATGGAAGTGCGCGAGGGCTATACGCCCATGCTGCTGGTGGCGGGTGTTGTGGCCGGACAGGAGAACAAGGCCGAAGTGCGCTCGTTCATGCAGTTTCTGAAAACTCCGGATGCGCAGCGCATCCTTGCCGGCAATGGCCTGCGCCTGTAACCATGCAGCTGCATGAACTGCATGAACTGGGGCGCGCCCTGTGCGCTCCAGAAGTCAGCTTTTCCGTGCTGCTGACCCTGCGGGTCTGTGTTGCCTGCCTGATCTTGCACGCGCTGACAGCCATTCCCCTTGCCCGTATGGGCATGGCAAAGAATCCGTATCTGCGGCGGATGGTCAACTTTTGCATCACCCTGCCGCTGGTTTTTCCGCCCATGGCCCTGGGCTTTTTGCTGCTCCTGCTCTTTGGCCGCAACGGCTGGGGAGGCATTGCCCTGCGGGAGACACTGGGCGTCAGCCTGGTGTTTTCGCAGGGGGGCATCATCCTTGCTGCATGGCTGGCAGGGCTGCCCCTTGTGGTCAAACCTGTGCAAACTGCGCTGAACAATCCCGAGCTGCTGCGCTTTGAACAGGCGGCGCGGGTGTGCGGCGCATCACCCCGTAAATGCTTTTTTCTTGTGACCTTGCCGCTCATCCGGCATGGCCTTGCCGCCGGGCTGCTGCTGGGCATCACAAGGGCCATGGGCGAGGTGGGCATCAGCCTCATGCTCGGCGGCAACATCGCGGGCCGCACCAATACGCTCTCGCTGGAAGTTTTCAACGCTGTATCCACAGGCGAATTTCAGCGGGCAGCCCTGCTCTGCGCCATACTGGCGATAATCAGTCTTTTGCTGTACCTTGGCATTGACTGGTGTCAAAAACGGTCATTCTAGAGCATTCTTACTCCTCTGCTTCGGCGCGAATGCACGATTCTGCGCCGTTGGGGAACCTTATCAGCCGACATTGCTCTAGCCTGCACACTGCTTTGCATTTACAAGGAGCATGTCATGCACTTTTCCTGTTCCGACACATGGCTGGAGGGCCTGCTGGCAGACGACTGCCCAGGTCTTGACCTCACAGTAGAACTGCTCGGCATTGCCGCAGCCCCCGGCGTCATGCGCTTTGCGCCCAAGGCAGATTGCACCGTCAGCGGCGTGGAAGAAGCCGAACTGCTGTTGCGCAAATGCGGCCTTTCTGTCAGCCGCACCGCCGCCAACGGCGACAGGCTCGCAGCGGGCCAGCAATGCCTGGAGGCCGCGGGCCCTGCCGCCGCCCTGCACCGGGGCTGGAAGCTGGCCCAGACCCTGATGGAATACATGACAGGCATCGCCACGCGCGCGGCGCACATGGTGGAGCAGGCCCACACCGCAAACCCCGCCGTGCGCGTTGCTGTGACACGCAAGAACTTTCCCGGCGCCAAGGCCATCTGTCTTGAGGCCGCCATGAACGGCGGGGCCATAATTCATCGGCAAAACCTCTCGGACAGCATCCTCATCTTTGACCAGCACAGAAACTTCATGCCCGGCGAGGCACAGGCATCGTTGCGCAACATGGCCGCCATGATGGACAAGCTGCGCGCGCGAGCGCCAGAGCGCAAAATCAGCGCAGAGGTGGACACCTTTGATGATGCCCTGCTTGTGGCGGAGGCGGGCATTGATATTGTTCAGTGCGAAAAGTTCGACTGCGAGACCCTTGCCGCAACGGTGGGTGCTGTGCGCGCCCTGCGTGACGATGTCGTCATTCTGGCCGCTGGCGGCGTCAACGGCGGCAACGCCGCCCAGTATGCGGCCACTGGCGTTGACGTGCTGGTTACAAGCTGGCCCTACTTTGGCAAACCGGCAGACATCAAGGTTGTGATGGAAAAAGCCCCCCTTGGGCAATAATCGCGGAGGTACAGATGCCTTTTGTAAACATCAAGGTAACAGGCGGGGCAGAAGCCCCCACGGCGGAGCAGAAAGCAGAGCTCATCAGCGGCGTCACAGAACTGCTGCAAAGGGTACTGAACAAAAACCCCGCTACCACCGTGGTTCTTATTGAGGAACTATCGATGGATAACTGGGGCATCGGCGGCGAAACCGTCACCGTGCGCCGGCGCAAGCAGTAACTGCTGTCGCGTGGCAACCAGCACATGAGCAAGGCGGCAGCCCGAAGTTCGGATTGCCGCCTTGTGTTTTCCGTACAAAGAGAAAATTCTACAGCCAGGTGACATCCAGCGCCTTGCGCGGCGGCCTGAAGTGGGGGGCAAGCTGGGGAAAGCCCATCATCTGCGCGGCATAGACCTGCTCATCGTCCTTAACGCCTGCAAAGGCCCGCAGAGCGTGTGCGGAAGGATGCCCCATGGCAAAGCACACGTAGCCGCCCCAGCAACAGCCCACCTTGTGCCCGTGGGCCAGCAGCTCCAGATAGGCGGCAGCAATGGAGGCATCCGCAGGCCCCCAATGCCCCTTGGGGGCAACAATCAGGGCAAGATGCGGAGCCGTGCGGGTGATGACGTCATACCCGGATTCCCATGCCCGCACGAGGCTTTCGGCATGCACATTCCTGGCAGTTGCAGGGTCAATCTCCGGCAGGGCGCGCAACCAGTCAATGACCAGAGCTGCCAGCTTTTCAGTCTGCTCGCGGGTTTCCAAAACAATCCAGCGCAGCTCCTGCGTGTTTTTGGCCGTAGGCGCAAAGCGCGCGCAGTCAAGGATCCTGTGCAGCAGCTCGCGCGGAACAGGTTTGTTTTTAAAATTTCGTACTGAACGGCGCGAAAATACGAGCTCTTCAACCTGCTCGGCCGTAGGTATCTGCTCCCGCCGCAGGGGGCGGCTGTCCTGCGATGAAAGCCCAGGCGCGGAACAGGCATTGGCAGGGCAAAAGGCCATGCACTGCCCACAGCCAATACAGACCCTAACCTTGTGCGAAGACATGGAGGGGTATTCCCCCACATTGCCATCAATAATCTGAATCGGGCACACTTTGGCGCAAATTCCGTCCTTGCGGCACAATTCTGTATCTACTATAAAAGAATTCATAGGCTCCCTGGCGTTATAACGCATGGTCAAAAATGCAACATGCCGCCTTTGCAGGCATAAGCCTGCTCCGGGGCTTGTATCCTGTGCATGAGAGCAACGGTTTACTGCTGCCGCAGGTGCCAATACTACGGTAATGCCTGCAAAAAGGCAAAAATCTGCCTGCACGCCCAAGGCCTGTCCCAGAGCGGCAGGCACCAGCAGAATCTGCGCCCTGCTGCCGCCTTTATTCTCCAAGCGAACCGCTGCCACCTGTTGCAGTATCCTTCGACTATCAGTTTCCTGCTTTCAAGTTTCCACTCCCAGCTTTCCCAAAAACGATCCCGCAAAATTATCGTGATGGCAATTTTGAGAATAATTTCTCATTATTAAACGATATCATCTTGGAACTTGTTTTTTTCACACTACTATGGTATCATTTCCGCTTGTGTTCTGAGCAAATACATTCCGCCCTATACTATTCATTAACATATAGTGGCAGTTGAATCTTTGTCTTTTCACGAAATCCGTCACAAACCTAAAGTTTTTTCACAATCGAGCGATAGTATTTTAAACTATTGCATTATGGAGGGCACTGATGCAATTACGTGCAAAAGTCTGCATACCAATAGCTGGCATCACACTTGCTATCGGCATTTGTTGTTATTTTGTCATTCAAAAGCAATTTGAAAGACTTAACGAAACAAATATACAGACTTTGGTCGAAGCCCGCTCCTCGCAGATGATGCAGGCAATTGAACTGTGCAGCGAACAGGCCATGCGCATGGCGGCTCTGGTGAGCAGGCTGCCCGAGGTTGAGGCCGCGTACAGAACAGCCATGGAAGGCGATATTAACGATGAGAACAGCGCCACCGCCCAAAGGGGGCGGGAAATGTTGCGCGCATCCCTCGCTCCCATGCTGGACGGATTCAAGGCGGTCATGGGTGAAAAACCG
>JASGGT010000066.1:0-13017 GCA_047602655.1 Desulfovibrio sp.
GGTTATTGCCCGCAGCCTCAACGCCATCCAGAACCTCGGGGCCAGGGACGTGCTGTGTACCGACAAGACGGGCACCCTCACGCAAGACAGGATTGTGCTTGAGTATTCGCTCGATATTCACGGCACGGAAGACGCCCGCGTGCTGCGCCACGCCTTTTTGAACAGCTGGTTCCAGACCGGCCTCAAAAACCTGTTGGACGCCGCCATCGTCAACCACGCCGATGAGCTGAGCATGCAGCCCCTGCGCAAGGAATACAGCCTTGTGGACGAAATGCCCTTTGATTTCAGCCGCCGCCGCATGAGCGTTGTGGTGGCCGACACCAAGGGCAAAACCCAGATCATCACCAAGGGCGCGCTGGAAGAAATGCTCACCGTATGCGCCTATGCCGAATACCACGGGCAGGTCGAACCGCTCACGCCCGAGCTCCAGGCCGAAATACTGGAGCGCGTGCGCCGCTACAACAATGACGGCATGCGCGTAGTGGGCGTGGCGCATAAAACCATGTCTGCGCCGGGCGGCGTTTTCTCTGTGGCGGACGAAAAAGACATGGTGCTGCTGGGTTATCTGGCCTTTCTTGATCCGCCCAAGGATTCCGCATCAAAAGCCCTGGCTGCGCTCAACGAACACGGCGTGCGCGTAAAGGTGCTGACAGGCGACAACGATGCGGTTACCCGCAGCGTGTGCCGTCAGGTGGGGCTGCCGGGCAAAAACATCCTGCTGGGCGCAGAAATAGAAGAGATGGACGATGAGGCCCTGAAAGCAGCCGTTGAGCAAGCCGACATTTTTGCCAAGCTCAGCCCGCGCCAGAAAGCCCGCATTGTGACCTGCCTGCGCGGCAACGGCCATGTGGTGGGCTTTATGGGCGACGGAATCAACGATGCCCCGGCCATGAAGAACGCTGACGTGGGTATTTCCGTTGATTCAGCCGTGGACGTGGCGCGGGAATCCGCGGGCGTCATCCTGCTTGAGAAAGACCTCACCGTACTTGAAGCCGGTGTGATGGAAGGGCGCCGCACCTATGCCAACATAATTAAATACATTAAAATTACGGTTAGTTCCAACTTCGGCAACATGTTTTCCGTGCTGGCTGCCAGCGTATTTCTGCCGTTCTTGCCCATGACGCCCCTACAGATTCTGGTGCTCAACCTGCTCTACGATGTCTCCTGCACGGCCATGCCCTGGGACAATGTGGATGAGGATTTTCTGCGCAAGCCTCGCAACTGGAATACGGACAGCATCCGGCGGTTCATGTTCTGGCTCGGGCCTACCAGCTCGGTCTTTGACCTCACAACCTACGCCTTGATGTTCTGGGTAATCTGCCCCGCCGTGGTGCCCATGCCAGCTGGCGGCTGGCAGGCCATGAGCAGCGCCGATCAGGCGAGCTTTGCCGCCCTGTTTCAGGCAGGCTGGTTTGTGGAATCGTTATGGACGCAGACCATGGTCATCCACATGCTGCGCACCCCGGGCATTCCCCTGTTGCACAGCCGCGCCGCATGGCAGGTGACCCTGCTCACGGGGCTTGGTGTTGCCGTGGGCACGGCCATTCCCTTTACCGCACTGGGTCAGGGGCTGGATATGGCCGCCCTGCCCGCCAGCTACTTCCCCTGGCTGGCTGCGGTGCTCGTGGGCTATCTGGCCCTGGCCACCCTGGTAAAGGGGGCCTTTATGCGTCGCTACAACACCTGGTTATAACAAAAACTGCGGTCAGGGGGCTGGCTTTCAACCTCCTGACCGCAGTATGCAAAGAAACCGTCGCAGAACTATCTGATTTTTTGCACGTCCTTTGCTACCAGGCAAAGCTTTCTGAAGCAGCCAGCGGGCAAAAGAACTGATTAGCGTTTGCTGTCGAAGAAATCCTTCTGATCCCCCACGCCATACAAAAACGCACCGCGGTGGTCGGCGGTGTCGCCAGCATACACGGCCTCTGCCCTGGCTCCCCCGGCGGTGATGGTGTAGCCCACGGCAAGGGTGGACACGTAGGGCGGCATGACCTCATCCACCTTGCCGTAATAATAGCGGCAGGGCGTTGCCGAGCGCCACATGAAGGCCTGATTGTCGCGCAGTCGGCGGAAAAATGAGTCCATACCCGCCGAGGATTGCGCCATGACTTCCTCTTGCACCAGATCACTCACCTTGACGGGGATCTGCGGTTGCAGATCTTCCCAGCCGATCTTGTTCTCGTAAAAATCGCGGCACGCAGCCTGGTACTCGGGCCTGATGATGGTCTGCGGCAGGCCGGGCATGTCGTAATAGTAGGCGTAGGAATAGGTAAACAGGATGACACTGCCCGCCAGCCACGTGGCGTCAAGCGCCGAGGGGTTGTTTATCCAGCGGGTCAGCAGCAGGTACAGATCGGCTGGCGTAGCCGCCGTTGCCGCCGCCTTGACAGGGATATTCCGGGATTCGAGCCGGTGACGGAACTGCTGGGTGCTCCAGCTGCCCTGCGACCAGCCACTGAGGTAAAGGCCATCCTCCTCAATACCCAGATCCGCCAGCACGGCCCGGGCGGCAAAAAGCATGTCCATGCAGGCCTGCACTGTTGCCTCGCGCACCATGTAGCTGTCCGGCTCCGTGGAATCACCCTTGCCGATGTAGTCCGCGCCTATCACCACATAGCCGTTCCCCGCCAGACGCGCTGTGACAATACGCGTTTCGTCCGATTCCTCGGGACGCGATGGCACTGCCGTGCGGGTAAATACCGTGCCGTGCTGATATGAAACCACGGGCAGTTTTTTTTGCGCGGTTTGCGGCACAGCCACAAGACCGGAAGCCAGCGTGGGTCGATTGCCCTGTTCCGGAATCACCGTCATGTACAGCACCTTGTACAGGCTCACGCCATTGGCAGCTTGCGGATACTGCATTTTGAAATTACTGAACGCCGCCACTTCTGACGTAAGAATTTTGTTCAGCCGTTCAACGCTGTAGTCGCCGATGTGCGTATAGCGCACGCCGGAGGCTACGTCCTTGTAATCTGCCGCACTGGCAGTTGCCGCCAGCAGCATGAACAAAAGAGCAATGATTGTGGTCTGCCGCATGGAGCCTCCGGGTTTGCTGGTGTTTTTTCCACACTACCGATGCAGCGTTCTTTTGCAAGCCTCCACGGGCAGCACTGAAAGCATATCCTGAAGCACATATGAAAAAGGGGGGCTGCCATGCGGCAAGCCCCCCACTTTGGTACATACAGACAGGCGACTAATTGCCGGATTTCATGCTGGCGATAAGCCCGCGCAGCACCTGTGCCTGCTGGGCCATGTCGGAAACCGCTCCGGCAGAATGCTGCATGGCGGAGCTGGTCTCGAGCGAAATACGGTTCACGTCTTCAATGGAGCGGTTGATCTCCTCACTGGTGGAGGATTGCTCTTCCGCAGCGGTGGCGATGGATTGCACCTGCTGGGCCGTGGCATCCACCAGATTCACAATTTCATGCAGGGCCTCGCCCGAGGTGTTCGCAAGCGTGGTGGCGGTATCGATCATGCCCACAACCTGCTCCACGTTGCCAACGTTTTTGCGGGTGCCGTTCTGGATATCGCGGATGGCGTCGCCCACTTCCTTGGTGGCGGTCATGGTTTTTTCCGCCAGTTTGCGCACTTCGTCGGCAACAACGGCAAAGCCGCGCCCGGCTTCGCCAGCGCGCGCCGCTTCAATGGCCGCATTGAGGGCCAGCAAATTGGTCTGGTCGGCAATGTCAGAAATAACGCCCAGGATCTGCCCCGTGCTTTCGGCCTGCTTGCCAAGCGTGGTCATTTCAGTTTTCAGTTCCACGGCGCTGGTCTGGATACGGCTGATATCCTTTACCACACGAGCCACCACGTCTGCACCGCTTTCTGCCTTGTTCTTGGCAGTGTTGGCGGATTCCGCAGCCTGCCCGGCGTTGCGCGCCACTTCAAGCACGGTGGCGTTCATTTCTTCCATGGCTGTGGCTGTTTCGCCCACACGGGCGGTCTGGCTTGCAGCACCACGGCTGGCCTGTTCCACCTGGGCGGAGAGTTCTTCCGAAGCCGTGGTTACGGCTTCCACAACGCCTTCAAGCTCGGTGGCGGCATGCAGCATGCCATCGGCCTTGGCCTGTTCAGCCGCCTGACGGGCGGCTTCGGCTTCTTTTGTTGCCTGGGCGGCGCGTTCCGATTCTTCCTGCGCCAGACGGCTTTTTCCGTCAGCTTCGGCTATTTTGTCTTTAAGGCTGCCCACCATGCTGCGCAGGCTGTCTGCCAGATGACCAATTTCATTGCGCAGATTGATTGTCAGGGAGGAATCAAGATTGCCGTCCGCAACGTCTGAAGCAAAAGCCTGCAACTGCCGCAAGGGGCGCACAACCACCTTGTCCAGCGCAAACAGACAGATGCCCACCAATGCCAGGATAGTCACAAGACCGAGCACCAGCATTGCATTGCGCTGCGCAACGGCCGGGGCTTCAATTTCATCGCGGCTTACGGTCACGCCAACGCGCCAGTTCCAGTTGGGAGCCACATCCCACGCCAGCATGCGTTTTTCGCCGTTACGCACAAATTCAACGCCATTGCCGGAATCAGCCTTGACCATTTCGCTGACGCCCGGTTCATTTGCCATATTTTTAAGAATAAGTTCGCTGTCCACATGGCTGATCACAACGCCCTCGGGCGAAACCACAATGACGCGGCCTGTCTTGCCTATGGTAATAGCCTTGAGATTATTGGTCAGGCTGTCGATATCGTAGGACATGCCCACGCCGCCAATCACTTTGCCTTTGTCGTCAAAAATGGGCGCGGTGACGCTGACTATGAGCTTGCCCGTGGCAATACTTTTGAGCGGGGCAGAACTGTAACCCACCTTGCCACCCAGCGCAGTCTTTATGTATTCGCGCTCAGCCAGATCGTTGACCTTGCCAAGTTTACCCTGAGCGCAAAGAATAACCTGCTTGCCCGAGGCATCAAACAGATAGAGCGTATTTATCTCGGGCGCAGCCTGCGACATGGCAGACAAAAACACTTCTGCGCCCTTTTTACCCTCGCCCGTAAGCAGAAACTCGCCCAATCTTGGGGCCTTGGATGCACCGTTGACGAACATGCTGAGCTGGGTTCCAAAATCGCCCAGAGATTTGCTCACCGTGTCTGCAGTGAGGTCCATTTCATGAGTGCTTGCCTTAAGGTTTGCTTCATCCCCCATGCGCGATACGACAACAACCAGAGCCGACTGTACCGCCAGTACCACGATACTGATGACCAGCAACATGGCAGATCTGATACTGCGTGAAAACATAAAAACATCCTTTGCGTAATAAAACCTGGCATCTTAGCACATTGATCCCTGATGTTTCATATGCGGCATCCTCATTTCCGAAGGATGACAATACCCCAGGAGGTCGTGTCATGCAGCCCGGAGCGCGGCCATTCTTTCAAATACCACGCAATCGACGTACCAGAGCAAGGGCGGCATACCGCACAACAAAAAAAGAAGCGGCAGCGAAACAGACTTGCGCTGCCGCTTCTTTGATTATCGGCTCCTAAAATATAAACTTTACTTTTTTTGTAAAGAAAGTCGGTCCGCCACGGCATCAGCCCCCATACGGGCAAATTCAGCCACTTCGCGCCCCTGACGCGCGCTTTCGGGCAGGAGCAGCTCCGGCTTGTTGGACAGACTTTTGTCTGGCGTAACGCCATACTCCGCCGGGAAGGAATCGTTGAAATACATATCCTGAAAACCAGCGAATTTGAGCGCATGGGCCGTTGCGTCAAGCACGGCATGCTCCTTGTCGCTGATCAGGCCAAGGGCCTTGGCGTTCAAGAGGCCCGCAAGGCATTCGCCGCCCTGAGTGCAGGCAATGTGGCCGTGACGGTTGGCAACAATCATGGCGTCCATGATCTGCTGTTCGGTCACGCGCACCACCTGAAAAGCCCCTTCGCCGCCCTTTTCGATAAACATCTCGGCCAGCTTGCGCACGCGCGGGAAAGAAACGGGGTTGCCGATCATGGCGGCCTGCGCCACGCTGGGCGTCACGGTCACGGGCTGCCAGTGACGGGCATCCTTGGGCGCATCATAATAACGCCACACCGGGTCGGCATGCTCGGACTGCACGCCAAATACGCGCGGCAGCGAGGTGATGATGCCGAGTTCCAGCATTTTCAAAAAGCCGCACATGATGGCCGTGATGTTGCCCGCATTGCCGATGGGTACAAAGAGGCACAAATTGGTCATGTCCCAGCCGTACCACTGGGCTGTTTCGTAAGCGTAGGATTCCTGCCCGAGGATGCGCCAGCTGTTTTTGGAATTGAGCAGGGCCACGCGATAATTTTCGGCCAGCAGCTCAACAACCTTCATGCAGTCATCAAACACGCCGGGCAGTTCAAGCACGGTGGCGCCGCTGCCCAAGGGCTGCGAAAGCTGCTGCGGCGTTACCTTGCCGTGGGGCAGCAGCACCACGCTTTTGAGGGGCGCGCCCACATACGAGGCATACAGGGCCGCCGCCGCCGATGTGTCGCCAGTGGAGGCGCACACGGTCAGCACTTCGTCCCATTTATTGCGGCGGCACAGCCACTTGAGATAGCTGAACGCGCAGGCCATGCCGCGATCCTTGAAGGACGCGCTGGGGTTCTGACCATCGTTCTTGTAGGCAAAGGGCACGCCCACGCGGTCGCGCAGGGCCGGGGCCGCTTCAATAATCGGCGTGATGCCCTCGCCCAGATACACGATATCATCTTCGTCCAGCAGGGGAGCAAGCAACTCGTAAAAACGGAATATTCCCCGAAGCGCAGTGCTGCGGCTGGCGGAGCGGGCGTCAAAAAGCTCGCGCCACTCTGCGCCGCTGCGTTCTTTCAGTTTGTCGAAATCCAGGTTTTCCAGCAGAAACACGCCGCCGCACTGCGGGCAGGTGTACAGCAGGCTGTCGCCGGGATGACGCGCGCCGCAGTCAAGACAAACATACTCCATGCGGCCGCGATAGGCCGGAAAATCCGCATGCGCCATGAGAGAAACTCCTTGATAATGGCATCGGAAGGGGCTTTGCATTCCCCCTCCCCACCTCCGGCTTACAAAACATTTTGCGGCCAGAGGCGCTTATGACTGTGACAATGACGGCACAGGCGGCCGAAGCATTGTCGAAATCTGCGGGTAGCCGCGGCTATCCCTTGTCTTCCTGCTTTTCCGAATGTTTGCCCTTGAGCCAGCTTTTTTCGGTGCCTGCACGCAAGCGCGCGATATTTTCCTTGTGCTTCCAGACCACCACGGCCAGCACGCACAGGGAAAGGGGCAGCCAGACCCACTGGCCTGTAACAGCCAGGGCCACAGCCAGCGCGGCAACAAGACTCAGGGAACCCAGCGAAACAAAACCGCTGCGCCAGATGATCAGGCAGCACAGGGCAGAAGCTGCCAGCAACTGCCAGAAGGCCAAAGGCATGAACACGCCGATGCTTGTGGCAACGGCCTTGCCGCCCTTGAACTTCATGAAGCACGAAAAAACGTGTCCAAGCACGCAGGCCAAGCCCACAATGCTCACAAATACGGGCGAGGGATTGATGCGGAACGCAAGCCACACGGGCAGAGCGCCCTTGCAGACGTCGCACGCAAGGGTTGCCACACCCCAGCCAAAGCCGCACAGGCGCGCCACATTGGTGGCCCCTGTGTTGCGGCTGCCGCTTTCGCGCGGGTCCAGATGGCAAAAGGTCTTGGCGATAACAAGGCCCCACGGCACAGAGCCAAGCACATAGGCCAGAGCAATCCACAATACTTCCAGCATATAATTCTCCGCTGCAAGCCTCTGAAAATACGGGCAGAATACCCGCAACTCCACACAATCACCCAAAAAAACAAACCATGCAGGCAGCGCGAATACCTGTCGGCGCGCATGGCCGGGCCGGGATGCTGCCCGGTGGAAGCGAAAAGCCGGTCTAGCCCGCCGTCACAGCTTCCAGAATCATGATTTCATTATACAGGGGCTGCACCTTGCCGATGCGCACATCCACGGCAAGGCCGGGGTGCGAGCGCTCGTCAAAAAGCCGCCTTTTACCGCGCACGAACATCCCCTGATCGGGCAGGCTCACGGTAATAAAAGCGTCGTTTTCTTCAGTGATAACGCCATTCCACCAGACCTTGTCGCCCTTCTGACGGAAGAAGAGCAGCTTCCAGTAGCGCGGGCGGAAGCGCTGCACCTGCCCCGCCGCGTCCAGCGCGGGCGAAAGCACATTGAGCAGGTCTGTCAGCTCGGCTTCTGTCCAGCGCGGCGCGCCAGTGCGGAAAAAATGCACCAACTGTTCCTCGTTGACAAGATCGGGATACCGCCTGAGCGGCGAGGTCACAGGCGTATAACGCGCAAGCCCGAGGGCCGCGTGGGGCCGTGCCTGCACCTCAAGGCCGGAAGGAGTGAGCGCACGCATGATGCGTGTCATATCCTGGGGCGTTGTCCAGATGCCCGCGTATTCCCTGGGCAGGGCCACATCCTGCACGCGGTGCAGCATGGCGACGCCCTTGTCCGCAGCCCACTGGGCCACTGCGGCGCTGGCAAGGATCATCATTTCCGCCACCAGCATCTGCGCATCCGAGGCCTGATAATCCTGGCCCACTTCCACCCGCACGTCTGCCCCTTCGCCCTCAAGGCGAATGACAGGGTCGGGTCTGTCCATGATTACCGCGCCGTCCGCGATGCGGGCGGTCTGCCGCTGCCGGGCAAGCTCAAGGCCAAGACGCAGCTGTTCGGCATAAGGGGTGGCCGCGTTCTGCGGCAGCGGTTCGCCAGCGGCCTGCGCGTCAAGCACGGCCTGACTGTCCACATAGGTCAGGTTGGCGGCAAGGCTGGTCTGCACAACCGAAATTTCGCACTCGCCAAGGGCGCCGTCCGCCGCCACGTGCACGAGCACGCTCAGTGCAGGGCGCGTCTGGCCCGCCAGCAGCGAATAGGCGTCCGTGCCCAATACTTCGGGCAGCATGTGGCAGTCGCCTTCCGGCAGGTAGATGCTGGTGCCGCGGTGCAGCACCATCTTGTCCAGCGGCCCGCCAAAATTCCAGAACAGCGAGGGGCAGGCCAGCATGAGGGTCAGGGCCCAACCATCGCCCTCCGCCTCCACATGAAAGGCATCGTCCACGTCGCGCGTGGTTGCACTGTCTATGCTGATGCAGGGAAGATCGCAGACATCGAGGCTGCCTTCCTGTCCGTTTCTGGCAAGGGCTGCCAAGGGGTCGCGCCCTGCGGCGGCAAGGGATTCAACTTCATCGGCGCAGGCCTGCCACCATGTATCGCCCGAAGCGTAGCCCGCGCGGTCAAGCCAGAAATTATAGTGCGGCGGCACCTTGCCCCAGGCCACCAGCAGTTGCAGGGGCAGATGCGGCACATCCGGCATGCCCTTGCTCAGGGTGCGCCAGATGTTTTCCCATTCCTGACTTTCAGGATCAATCATGCGGGAAAAAAGGACTTCTTCAAGGCGCTCGGCCACTTCCTGCGGGGGCCATTCGCCAAGGGCAGCGCCCTCGCGGGGAGGCTGGGGCAGCTCGCGCTTGCGGCAGGCAACATCCCACAAGAGGCGCAAAAAGGCGGCTCCGCCTGCAATGAGCGATTCGCGCTCAAGGCGGATTTTCTCCTCGGCCATGCGTTTTTCAACCATATCGGCAGAAAAAACCTGGAAATCCGGGGGCTGAAAACGGAAATGACTCTTGCAGGCCAGCAGGGCGCGGCCATAGGCAGACACATGATCGGTGGTGGGGTCGCTTTCAAAAAGCTCGGCAAACCAGCTTGCCGGGGCCGCTTCCACCTCGCCCTGGGCGAGTTCCCACACGTCCATGACGGGGATCTGGGCGGCCATGTCTTCGCGGGTTTTTCTGTGCGCTTCAAGCACGCGCACGGCGTCTTCCCGCCCCATGTCCGCCCCGTGCATGGGGCCTATCCAGGGCAGCAGACGCGAAGAATTGAGGCGGGTTTCCCGTCTGTTGGGCAACAGCAGCCGCAGCCTGCCCCCGACCTCTTCAGTGACCAGGGCAATCTGCACGGCATTGCCTTCCATATATTCCACCACGCAACCCGGCGCCGGGTAGCGCACACAATCAGACATGCCCGCTCCTTCAGAAAAAGCGCGTCCGCTCTCCCATAGACCGTCGCGCTTGCAGCCAAAGACATTCCTTTATTTTTGGCCTTCTGGCAAGTGCCGCCGGGGGCGCAGCGCCAGACATACTGGACGCAAGGGCTGTAAACCGCTATATTAGCGGCTTACGGCAACAATTTTTACCACGCGCATAGCGCGAGCAGGGCGGACACCCAATGAGCAACATTATTCACCAAACTGGAGGCAGCCGTACCCTGGTCATGCAGGAGCCGGAAAAACCGCAGCTCTACCGTGAGCTTTTCCCTTACACAAGCGTTTGCCGCACCTCGTTTGACGAGGTTCTGCTGTCCCCCCGGGCGGCAGGTCAGATGCGCATTACCGACACGACCTTCCGTGACGGCCAGCAGGCCCGCCCCCCCTATACGGTCAAGCAAGTGGCCAAGATGTTCGATTTTCTGCACAGACTGGGCGGAAAAACCGGGCTCATTACCGCATCTGAATTTTTTCTGTACTCGGCCAAAGACCGCAAGTGCATTGATGTATGCCGCGCCAGAGGCTACCGCTTTCCCCGCGTGACCGCATGGATTCGCGCTACAAAGGACGACCTCAAGCTCGCGCGCGACATGGAATTTGACGAAACCGGCATGCTTACCAGCGTGTCGGACTACCATATTTTTCTCAAGCTGGGCAAAACCCGTCAGCAGGCCATGGACATGTACGTGGGCATGGCCGAACAGGCGCTGGAATGGGGCATCATCCCCCGCTGCCACTTTGAGGATGTGACCAGAGCCGACATTTACGGATTCTGCCTGCCTCTGGCCCAGCGGCTCATGGAGCTTTCGCGCCAGAGCGGCATGCCGGTCAAAATCCGCCTGTGCGACACCATGGGCTACGGCGTGCCCTACCCCGGCGCGGCCCTGCCCCGCTCGGTGCAACGCATTGTGCGCTGCTTTACGGACGAGGCCGGCGTGCCCGGTCAGTGGCTTGAGTGGCACGGGCACAATGACTTCCACAAGGTGCTGGTCAACGGCGTTACCGCATGGCTCTATGGCTGCGGTGCGGTCAACGGCACCCTGTTCGGCTTTGGCGAACGCACGGGCAACACCCCGCTGGAAGCCCTGCTGGTGGAATACATTTCGCTCACGGGCGACGATGCCGCCGCAGATACCACAATTCTGAGCGAAGTTGCCGGGTTCTTTGAAAAAGAACTGCACTACCGCATTCCGCACAACTATCCCTTTGTGGGCCGCGATTTCAACGCCACCAGCGCGGGCGTGCACGCCGACGGCCTGGCCAAGAACGAAGAGATATACAACATCTTCGACACCAAGCATCTGCTTGGCCGCCCGGTGCCCATCATCATTACCGACAAGACGGGCCGCGCGGGCGTTGCCTACTGGATCAACGCCAACCTCAATCTGGCCAACGACCAGCAGGTCTCCAAAAAGCACCCCGCCGTGGGCCAGATATACGACGCCATCATGGCCGTATACGAAGAAACGGGCCGCACCACCAGCTTCTCGCACGAAGAAATGGAAGCCCTGGTGCAGCGCTTCATGCCCGAACTCTTCGCCTCCGAATACGACCACATGAAGCAGCTGGCTGGCGAACTTTCGGCCAACATCATCATCCGCCTTGCCCGCAGCAAGGATCTGTTGGACTTCAGCAAGCACGCCTGCGGACGGCTGGACGAGTTTGTGCGCGAATATCCCTTTATCCAGTACTGCTACCTCACCGACGATCAGGGCAAGCTGCGCTGCTCGGCCATTACCGACCCGGTGTACCGGGAAACCTACGAGGCACTGCCCATCGGCTACGATTTTTCGGAGCGCGAATGGTTCAAGATGCCCATGAAAACCGGCGACTTGCACATCATGGATGTGTACCAGTCGCACTTCACAAGCAAGCTCATCATCACCGTTTCATGCGCGGTGACTGATGACAAGGATAACATCGTGGGCGTCATTGGCGTGGACATCCAGCTTGAACAGCTCCTCAAACGCGCGCGTGCACTCCAGCAGGAAGTGGCCGCAGCAGACGACAGCGACACCGAGTAAGGTAAGGAAATTCCATGAACAAGAGAATCTACTGGATCGAAGGCGACGGCATTGGCCCCGAAATCTGGAAGGCCGCGCGCCCTGTCATTGAAGCTGCCCTTGCTGCCGAGAACACCGGCATCCATCTGGAGTGGACAGAGCTGCTGGCAGGCGACAAGGCCGTGAAAGAAACCGGCTCTCCCCTGCCGGAAGAAACCATGCAGACCCTGCGCACAGCAGAGCTTGCCATGAAGGGCCCCCTCGGCACCCCCGTGGGCACGGGCATCCGCAGCCTCAACGTGGCCCTGCGCCAGGGGCTTGATCTCTACGCCTGCATCCGCCCGGTGCGTCACTTTGAAGGGCTTGAAACTCCCGTCAAACACCCCGAGCGCGTCAACATGGTCATTTTCCGCGAAAATACCGAAGACGTTTACGCTGGCGTGGAATTTGCCGCCGAGACCCCCGAAGCCCGCAAGCTTATCACCTTTTTGCGCGAAGAACTGGGCGTGAATAAGGTGGGCGATGCCGCCGCCGTGGGCATCAAGCCCATGACCGAGGCTGGCTCCAAGCGTCTGGTGCGCCGCGCCCTGCGCTTTGCTCTTGACCAGAAGCAGCAGAGCCTCACCCTTGTGCACAAGGGCAATATCATGAAGTTCACTGAAGGCGCCTTCCGCCAGTGGGGCTACGATGTAGCCGCGCAGGAATTTGGCGACCTGACTTGCACGGAAAAAGAACCCGTGGCTGGCCGTCTGGTGGTCAAAGACCGCATTGCCGACGCCATGTTTCAGGAGGCGCTGCTGCGCCCCGAGCAGTACCAGATTCTCGCCACGCCCAACCTCAACGGCGACTACATCTCTGACGCGCTGGCGGCGCAGGTGGGCGGCCTTGGGCTGGCCCCCGGCGTCAACATGTCGGACACCCTGGCCTTTTACGAAGCCACCCACGGCACTGCCCCCACCATCGCGGGCAAGGACAAGGC
>JASGGT010000067.1:0-12946 GCA_047602655.1 Desulfovibrio sp.
CCTACAACAACCGGATCAACTGCATCGCCTCATCGGTCCGCAAAGACTTCGACAGGCATATTCCGTGATCATTAGAGCTGCCTGTATTCTTTTTCTGAGTATATCGTGCGCTGGCATGCTCTATGCCGTTTGCTATTCGTCCAGAATCGCGCGCTCAAACGGATACGCGGCCTTCTTGTTCTTGTTCATGAGCATTTTCATGTACACTGTCGGGTACATTTTCGAGCTTGCATCAAGTACGCCTGAAACAATTTTTCTTTCCTTAAAAATTGAATATCTTGGGGCACCGCTTATTGCAGTGTTCTGGTTTCTTTTTGCCGTTTATTACAATAATTATTCAATAAAGAGCAGGGTTGTAATGGCTTTGCTGTTTATTGTGCCGCTAACGACTATTGTGATGCTCTATACAAATGAATATCACCACTTCCATTATAAAACGTTTGTAGTGGATGCCAACGGCCCATTTCCTGTGGCAGTAACGCAGAAGGGCTGGTGGTATTATGTGGATTTTGTTTACAAGATGCTTGTTGCCTTTGCCGGACTGGCTTTGTTTGCCTTCTCCTACGGCAACGCAACGGGCTATCGCAGACGGCAGGCAAGGACCATCTTTATTGGCGCGCTGAGCCTCTGGATAGGCAATTTTTTGCAGACTCTGGGCGTTGCGCCCTACGGTATTGATATTGAGCCCTTCATTCTCTCGGCAGCCCTGCCGCTGAGCGGCTTCGCCATGTCCCGTCTGCGCATGTTCGACCTCGTGCCCATAGCGCGCGACAAGGTGTTTAAAACCATGAGCGCCAGCGTGCTGGTGCTGGACGACAAGCTGCGCGTGGTGGACTTCAACGACAGCGCAGTGTCCATTCTTCCGGCTCTGTCGGAGGATGCCGTGGGGCTGGCTGTCTGGGATGTATTTCCTGAACAAAGTTCTCTTGATATTGCGGCGCTCGTGCAGAATGAAGAAATGGAGATTGCGCTGCCTGTGGCGGGTGGGCTGCGTTTCTACAAGGTTTCCTGCGCCAGGGTTGGCGCGTCGGAAAAAGATTCCGGCCTCATTGTATCCTTGTACGATATGACCGAGAGCAAGGAGCTGCTGGAAAAAATGCAGCGCATCGCGTCGCAGGACGCGCTGACCCAGGTGTTCAGCCGCTGGTTTTTTATGGAGGCCTTTCAGCGCGAGATTGACCGCTGCCAGGAGGCTGGCGGCAAGCTCGGTTTTATGCTGCTGGACATCGATCACTTCAAACGCGTCAATGATGATCATGGGCATCTGGCGGGCGACAAGGTACTGCGCGGCGTCACTGCCGCGCTGAAAGACACGCTTGGCCACAAAGCCCTGCTTGGGCGCTATGGCGGCGAGGAATTTTCTGTGCTGCTGCCAGGCATGGGGCAGGACGAGGCCGTAGCTCTCGCGGAGCGGCTGCGCCAGGTTGCCGCCATGATAGAGGTGCCATTCAACGGCGCAGCCATAAATGTGACCATTAGCGTTGGTGTTGCCGCCGCAGTATTTGAACCGGGCGCCCCGCAGGGCATGGAGAGCACGCAAATCTGCGATGCCCTTATTCTGGCGGCAGATACAGCCCTGTACCGCGCCAAGCAGGAAGGACGCAACCGGGTGTGCTCTGTGGGCCTTGATTACGGAGCAGAGGCGCTCGTGTGATCAGTCTGTTCATTGAGTTGGCGCGGCAGCGCAATATACAAAAATAAGAGAGGCCCGCTAGCATAGCTTGCAGGCCTTTCTTGTTTGTGCACAACAGATGTCGTCCGAAACAAAGCAAGGGGTAAAAACAGCGCAAGGCCAGCCCGTTGCGAGGGCACGGCGTTAGGCGTATTTGCGGCTAATTTCGTCCCCGGCTTTTTCCACTTCTTCGCGCATTTTTGCGCGGGCTTCGGTAATGCGTTCGTTGAGCGCAGGGTCGGAAACGGCCAGGATCTGGGCGGCGAGCCATGCGGCGTTGCGTGCGCCAGCCTTGTCGGTGGCAACGGTGGCAACCGGGAATCCGGGAGGCATCTGCACCGTGGCAAACAGCGCGTCCATGCCGCACAGAGCGGCGCTGGAAACAGGAATGCCAATTACAGGGCGCGTGGTGCGGGCGGCAACGGCCCCAGCCAGATGGGCGGCCATGCCTGCGGCGCAGATGAACACGCTTGTGCCTTCGGCTTCGTACTGGCTCACCAGTTTTTCGGTACGTTCAGGCGTGCGATGCGCGGAGCTGACGGTGATTGCGCAGCTCACGCCAAGGCTTTTCAGCACATCCACGCAGGGGCTGACCTTTTCTTCGTCAGACTTTGACCCCATCAAAATGACTACTTGCGGCATAGTCTTACCTTCCTGTGGTGCGGCGCAGTGCGCCGGAATATTCTTGCAAAATAAGGTCGTTGCTATTTTCCGGCCAGGCGGCGGATGCCCTTTTCGCCAATATCGGTGCGATGAAAGCCATCCTGCATGCGCACCTTGGCCACACCGGCGTAGGCGGCCTTTTGCGCGGCGGCCAGACCATCGCCCAGCGCGGTGACGCACAAAACACGCCCACCGTTGGAAACGAGCGCTCCGTCCTTAACGGCAGTGCCGCTGTGAAAAACCTTTACGCCGGGTACGCTGTCCGCGTCTTCAATACCTTCAATGGACAAACCCTTGGCGTAGGAGCCGGGATACCCCTTGGCGGTAATAACAACGCCAAGCGCGGTCTGGCTGGTCTGGCCGAGGCTTGCCGGGTCAAGCTTGCCGCGTACTGCGTCCAGCATGATGGCTGGCAGGTCGCCATCTAGGCGCATGAGCAGGGGCTGACATTCCGGGTCGCCAAAGCGTACGTTGTATTCCAGCACCTTGGGGCCGTCGGCGGTCATCTTCAGGCCCGCGTACAGCACGCCCACAAAGGGGTGTCCGTCCTTGGCAAGCTCGCGCAGGATGGGCCGCACCGTGAGGTCGGCCATTTCTTCAAGCATGCTGTCGGGCAGCACCGGGGCGGGGCTGTAAGCGCCCATGCCGCCGGTATTGGGGCCTTCATCGTTGTCGAACACACGCTTGTGATCCTGAGCCGAGGGCAGGGGAACCGCCCGGGTGCCATCGCACACGCAGAGGAAGGAGGCTTCTTCGCCCACAAGGCATTCTTCCACCACCACAAGGTTGCCAGCATCGCCAAAGGCGCGCTCGGTCATGATTTCGTCAATGGCGTCAAGGGCTTCCTGCACGGTCTGGGCGATGATGACGCCCTTGCCCGCGGCGAGGCCGTCCGCCTTGATGACCAGAGGAGCGCCCACCTTGTTGATGTGGTCGCGGGCCGCCTGCGCGTCGCTGAACACTTCGCAATGGGCGGTGGGCACCTTGGCGCGGTTCATGATTTCCTTGGCAAAGGCCTTGCTGCCTTCAAGGCGCGCGCCATAGGCATCCGGCCCGAAGCTTGGAATGCCAGCTTCGCGCATACGGTCAACAATGCCCAGCGTCAGGGGCAGTTCGGGGCCTGGGATCACCAGGTCGATGTGCTCCTTGCGGGCAAAGGCCAGCAAACCGTCCAGGTCGTCCACAGCCACAGGCACGTTGACTGCCCCTTCGCTGCTGGTGCCGCCGTTGCCGGGCGCAACAAAAATGGCGCTGACTTCGGGGCTTTGCAGGATTTTCCAAACCAGGGCGTGTTCGCGGCCACCGGAGCCGATCACAAGGATGCGCATGCTGTCTCCTTACTCCAAAAACTTTTTCCGTTTTAGTAAACTGGTCATAAAGCGGCAAAACCCCAGTGGGTTTTGCCGCTTTAATTTGGCTATTGCCAGAGCCGCGGCAAGGCCGTTGCTCCATATCCGCAGTTCTGCGCCGCAGATAAAAACGGCCCCTCGCGTTGGCGAAGGGCCGTGTACCCCGCTAGTTGGGGCTTATTTCAAAGTCGCTCAAGTCAGCAGGAACGTTGGGATTGGTTGCCGAAACGTCCAGAGGATAGGCGGTAATCATGCACTGGCGGCTGCCGATGCCGAGATCGGGCGAGGTATTCAGGCCCACCACCAGATCAAGGATACCATCGTTGTTCACGTCAGCCAGGTCGATTTCTGCCACAGAACCACGGATGCGGCGGGTCTTCCACTTGAGGCCAAGGCCCACGCCGTCCCAGTACAGGGCATGAACTTCGCCCTGGGGGAAGAAGCGGTAGCGGTCAAAGAACTGCGCCGCAGTGGATATGGGCTTGTTGACCAGCAGCGTGTAGTCGCCGGTATTGCCGATGTCGGCAGCAATAAGGCGCATGGGGGCGTAGTACTTGCTGGGCAACTGGTAGGCTTTGTCCACGCCCAGGCCCGGCATGCCCTTGTAGTGATCCATGCCCGTGGCAGAGCCGGAATAACGTTCCATGGTGGTGTGAATCAGGGAGTTGCCGTGGCCCTGGAAGAGCTTGATGCGCTCATCATCGGTCAGCATGACAAGCTGTTCGCCCTTGCCGTTCTTGCCAGCGGGCAGCCACACGCAGTTGAACACGGTGGCGCCGCTGGGCAGGTCAAGACGGGTGCCGAGGCTGTACTTGCCGTCCTGTTTGGTCATGATGCGCACGCCGGGAGCAAAGAGCTTGAGCGAATCCCACGCCTGACCCACAAGGGTGGGGCTGTATGTGGGGGGCACGCGCATGACGCTCATATAGTAAGGGACGCGTTCGGCAATGGTGCTAAACTTGTTGCCCTTGAAGCTGTATATGAAGGAGTAAGGGCGGTTGCTCGATTCTTCGGTGGTGGTCACAACAAGGGCCATGCTGCGGTCGCGGTTGAGGTCGATGGCGCGCATGGAGAAGTTGTTGTTGGAACGCGAAACCACGGTTTCGCCAATCAGCTTGAGCTGGCCGTTGACAGGCCAGCTGTAGATACGCAGATCGTGATCGCTCAGGATGGCGATTTCATTCTTGCCATCGCCGTTAAAGTCGCCCACGGCCATGTCGACCATGTTGTAAGCCAGGCGCTGGGTGCGCAGGCGGGAGCCGTCTTCAGCGCCAGCGCCCTGATAGCGGAACTGCGGGTTCAGGTACACCTGTTGCTGACCGGTTTCGTTGGTGACGATGTCGCCATTGGCGGTTGCGCCACGCGGGGAGCCAGCGGCGGTGGAACCGGGGGTGCGCATTGCGGAGGAAATGCCAAATACTTCCTGGCTCAGGGACGAGGTCAGGTTTTGCACAGAAGTGGTCAGTTCGCTCACAGGAGCCTGGGCGGTTTTGCTCCAGGTTTTGCCTGCCTTGTCCACACTGTTCATAACAACGGTGCAGTCGTTGCCCATGACGTTCACAGAACCCCAGACGGCGTTGTCCGCACCAGAAGAGCGGAGCACCTGCTGGGCTTCTGCCTGGCTGGCGGCCTTGTTCTGCCCCGTGCGGGCTTCAAGCACGCCAGGGCGGTCAAGGCGTCCCTGAATGGTAGCCTGAACAGCCTTGGAAAGGTAAGCGTAGCTCTGGGGGGCATTGACCACAAAGGGCAATACCACAGCGCTTTTAGCGGCGGCGCTGGCAGCGCCCGCAGCAACGGCGACGAGCATCAGGCAGACCGAAAAAGTCAGTCGCATGGCGAATTTCATTCCATTCTCCTTGAGTATTCACGCAAATACCCGGTAAAGTACGGCCACGGGCCGTTGTGGCGGTCAACCGGTACCGACAGTCAAATGCAGTCCGGCACGTCCGCACTGGCGCACTATACGCACACTTGCAGCGCCGTGCAAGACGCAAGGAGCCTGTGGAGCGCGCCGCAACAGATAAATTCCTTGCGGGAAGGCCGTACTGTCAATAATATGCCGCCATGCCGAAAACTCTTATCCGTTCTTTCCGCCTAGTATGCGCCCCGGAGCAGGTGCCCGCAGTGGAGGCCCTGCTGCGCGCCCAGGGGTATGATTTTGAGCCGGAACCTTTTTCTCCCCTGTGCCGCCGCCTTGTGGTCGAGCCGCGTCCGCTTGGCGGTTCGCTTGCTGCATTTTTCGGCTATATTTACATTCAGGACCGTTCATCCATGTTGCCGCCGCTGGCGCTGGCCCCCGCTGTGGGCAGCGCCGTGCTCGACATGTGCGCAAGCCCCGGCAGCAAAACCGGCTTTCTGGCCCAGCTTGTGGGGCGCAATGGCTTTGTGCTCGGCAACGAGCCTTCGCCCACGCGCCTTGGCACCCTGCGGGCCAACCTGCACCAGCTTAATCTGATACAGGCCGCCACCTGCTCCTACAGCGGCGATGCCCTGCCTTTGCGCCCCGGCTCGTGGGACGCCATCCTGCTCGACCCCCCCTGTTCCGGATGGGGAACCGCAGAAAAACATCCGCAGGTGCTCAAGCTCTGGCAGGGCGACAAGCTCGACAGCCTCACCGGGCTGCAACGCCGTCTGCTGCGCCATGCGGCCTCACTGCTGCGTCCCGGTGGGCGGCTGGTGTATTCCACCTGCACGACCAATGTGGATGAAAACGAGGCGCAGGTGCGCTTTGCCGAGCAGGAGCTGGGGCTGGAGCGCGAACATCTTGCTCCTATCCCCGGTTTTGTGTGGGAGGAACTGCCCGGCGGTGAAGGCACCTTGCGCGTGGACGGCGCACGCTCGCAGGCTCAGGGATTTTATGTGGCTCTTTTCCGCAAGCCGGGCAACGCGAATGCGGCGGTTTTGCCCTTTGAAAGCCGCGCGTCTGAGCCGCAGGAAACTGCTTTTGCAGTACCAGCTTCTGCTCCCTCCGGGATGCAGAACGCAGGCCAGCGCAATGGACGGCGTGCCGGGCGTAATCGCGGTGATGGCCCGGCGGGAAAGCCCGTGGAGCGTCCTTCGGGCAGTCCGTTGCCGCCGGAAAGCCTTGCGGGCGCCACCTGCAACCCTGACCTGCTGCCCTCGGGGCGGGCGGTGCTGTACGGCGAGCATGTGCGTTTTGTGCCGCCGCAGGCCACGGCTCTTTTGCCCTCCGGCTGTGTATGGCAGGGTTCATTGTTGGGCAAGCTCTGCGGCGGAACGCTGGATGCAGCGCCGCGTCTGCGTGTGCTCATGCAGTCGCCGCCGGACGCTGCCTCAAATCTGGTGCTGGATGATGTGGCCGATATTGCGGCCCTGCTGAGCGGACAAAGCCGCCAGACAGGTCTGAACGGACGCGAAGCCGGCCTTTGGTGGCGCGATCTGCCTCTGGGGCGCATTGTGCTCAAGCAGGGCAGGGCCATAGCGGGATTCAAATAGGCGCGGATACCGTCGACGGGTTGCGGTGCTGGCTTTTCTCCCTGCCGGTGGTCAGTGTTTCGCCCTTGTCAGCATCCGTCTGCCCCACACGGCCTGCCCGAGAGAAAGCCCGCCGTCTCCGGGCGGTAGTTCGTGGTGGGTGAGGGCTGTGAGGTTCTGCTCCGCCAGCGCCAGCGGCAGCAGCCGCGCCAGCGTGGCATTCTGCAATACGCCGCCGGTGAGGCCCACGCACTTCACGCCCAGTTTGCGGGCTGCACGGCCCGCCATACCAGCCAGCGCCCGCGCAAGGCTGAGGTGAAAGCGCGCCGCAGCTTCTGTGGCGTTCATTCCCTGCGCCTGCGCCTGGGCAACGTGAGCAAACAGGCCAGCGCTGTCCATTTCAAGCAAATCGTGCTGAAGCGCAATGCCCACAGGCCAGACCAAGGCGGCCACGTCCTTGTCGCGTGCCTTGCCCTCCAGCGCCGCGCGTACATGCTCAGGGGCACGGTTGGCGGCATCTTCAAGGCGGATGGCGGCCTGACCTTCGTAGCTTGTATCAAGGCACAGCCCCAGTTGTGCGGCTACTGCATCAAAAAGACGTCCGCAACTGGATGTGCCCGGGCAGTTGATGCCGCGCCGCAACATTTCTGCCACAGCGGCAGCGGCCTGCGCCTGTTCCGGCAGCCATGGGGTGTGCGGTGACGGGAGGGGAATTTCTGCCTGCTCGCACAGATTGCGCAGGGCCAGCGCAATGCGCCAGGGTTGGCGTACCGCCGCATCTCCTCCCGGCAAGGCAAAGGGGGCCAGGCGGCCCACCCTGCGCCACCGGGCCTCCTCAAGCTCCATGAACAGCAGCTCCCCACCCCAGATTGTGCCGTCGTCGCCAAGCCCCGTGCCGTCAAGGCAGAGGGTCAGCGCCGGGCCGTAGTGGCTGTTTTCGGCCAGCACCGCAGCGGCATGGGCGGCGTGGTGCTGCAAACGCCACAGGGGCAGGCCCTCGCGTTCTGCACGGGCCTCGGCATAGCGGGTGGAAAGAAAATCGGGGTGCGCATCGCACACCAGCGCCTCGGGGTGCACCTCCAGCAGCCTTTCCAGATGCGCGGCCACCTCCTCATAAAAACTCAGGGTGGCGGGATTCTCCAGGTCGCCGATATGCTGGCCCACAAAGGCCTCGGCTCCGCGCGTCAGGCAGATGGTGGCCTTGAGTTCCGCCCCTGTTCCCAGCACGCAAGGGGCATTTTGCTCCGCCTTGGGCAGAAAAACCGGGCGCGGCACATAGCCTCGGGCGCGGCGATAGAACAGCGGTTCGGCCAGCTGGTTTGCGGTCGCAGGCGTGCCGTGAGCATCCGGACTGGGCAGGCTCGGCTGGAGCGTTACCACGCTGTCGTCCACACGTATCAGAATATCCCTGTCGTGCAGCAGCCATGCGTCCGCCAGATGGGCAAGCCGGGCCAGAGCCTCGCGGTTGCCAAGGCAAATTGGTTCGCCCCCGGCATTGGCCGAGGTCATGACCAGCACGGGCGGCAAGGGCGCGCACTCCGCAAGGCGGCTGAAAAGTACGGCATGCAGGGGCGTGTAGGCCAGCATGATGCCGATCTTGCCGGTGTCAGGGGCGACCTCGTCAGGCAAATAAGCGGCATCCTCCTGAGTGGCTGCGTCATGTTGCGGCACGCTGCGGCGGGGGCAGAGAACAACGGGTTTTTCCGGGCTTTGCAGCAGGGCCTCGTGCTCCGGCGTAAGGTCGCACAGGGCGCGGGCTGTTGCCAGATCGCCAACCATGAGGGCCAGCGGCTTGTGCGGGCGTGTTTTGCGCCGCCGCAGCTCTTGCAGGCTTTGGGCGTTGCGCGCATCGCAGGCCAGTTGAAAGCCTCCCAACCCTTTGAGCGCAAGAATCCCGCCGTGGAGCAGGGTCTGCGCGGCCTTTTCCAGAGCCTGCCGTTGATTTTCTGCGCTCGGTGCGGTGCTTTCCGTGCCGGCAGCCTCCGCATCCACAAACCACAGGCGCGGCCCGCACGTTGGACAAGCCACGGGCTGGGCATGAAAGCGTCTGTCTGCCGGGTCGGCGTATTCTCCGCTGCACCGGGGGCAAAGCGGAAAACAGCTCATGGACGTGACGGCGCGGTCATAGGGAATGGAGCGCGTGATGGTGTAGCGCGGCCCGCAGTTGGTGCAGTTGGTAAAGGCGTACTGGTAGCGCGGATTGGCCGGATCGCGCATGTCGGCGAGGCAGTCGGCGCATATGCCCATATCCGGGCTTACAAGCACGCTGTGCGCAGCCTGACCGGAGCTGGAAACAATACGGAAGGCAGTTTCATCCTCCACAATGGGCAGGTCGTGCTCGTCCACGCCGGTCAGCCGTGCCAGCGGCGGCAGTTCGGCGCGCAAGCGGCGGCCAAAGCGCTGCACTTCCGCCCCTGCGCCCTGCAACTCCATACGTACGCCTTCAGAGGTGTTGCCCACAGTGCCTGTAAGCCCGCCCTCTGCGGCGAGTCGGTAGACAAAGGGACGAAAGCCCACGCCCTGCACCTGCCCGGAGGCCACAAAAGCCCTTCTGACCAACGGTTGTTTGCTCATGTTTTTCATCATAGCCCAAAGAGTAAAATGTGTCAGCAGGGGCACTGTATGATCGCTCAACAGCGCATGTTTGCTTGCGAGCGTACGGGCTTTTCGGTATTTAGTGGGTTGCTTGCCGCCAGTCATCCTGCCAGAGCGGCATCCAACCCGGCATATCCGGCAATCAGGAGCGTCTATGCCCCCCGTGCGTACCATTGGTTCCCGCATCCGTGGATTTCGCGAAGAGCGCGAAGTTGACCTGCAAACTCTTTCCCAGAATACGGGCCTTACGGAAGACTATCTTGAAAAGCTGGAGTCTGACGCCATCTATCCCTGTATCGGCCCTCTGCAAAAGGTGGCCCGCGCTCTTGGCGTGCGTCTTGGCACCTTTCTGGACGACCAGTTTTCGCGCGACCCGGTGGTGAGCAGCATCAATGGCGAGGCCGAGGCTGATGAGGCCCTGCACACAGGGCGCGTACCCCGCCCCAGCTATACCTACCATGCGCTGGCCAAGGGCAAGAACGACCGCAACATGGAACCCTTCCACATCCGCATTTTTCCCGACAGCGGCGAGCGCAAGACCACCTCGCACCAGGGCGAGGAATTTATCTGCGTGCTCAAGGGCGAACTGCTTGTGGTCTATGGGCGCGAAACCCGCGTGCTCAAGCCCGGCGAAACGATTTACTACAATTCCATTGTGCCTCACTACGTGGGCGCAGCGGGCGACGAGCCTGTGGAGTTTCTGGCTGTGACATACAATCCCTAAGGCATGTTCACTTTCTGTTGGTCTGCCAGGGCGCGATTCAAGGCCCTTCAGGCCGCACACCGCGTAACAGCGGCGCACTTGCCGCAACACGCCTCTGGGAGGATGCATGGAAGAAAAAGTTCGTGAGCGTCAGGCGCAGTTTGAACTGCGCGAATGGACGTTGGGGCAGGTGCTTGACCATACTGTGGCGCGTTTTCCCGATAATGAAGCACTGGTGTACCCTGACCGCAACTATCGCCAGACCTGGAGCGAATTTGGCGCTCTGGTGGACGATTTTGCCAAAGGGTTGATGGCTCTTGGCGTGCAGAAAGGCGAAAAGGTCGCCGTATGGGCCACCAACGTGCCCTACTGGGTGGCCCTGCAATTCGCCACGGCAAAAATCGGGGCCATACTCATTACGGTAAATACCAATTACCGAGAACATGAGTTGCGCTATCTGCTCACACACTCCGAGTGCGAGAACATTTTTCTTATCGACAGCGTGCGCGACCACGACTATCTGGACACGCTCTACCGCATTGCGCCCGAGTTGCGTTTGCAGTCGCGCGACAGGTTTGTGTGCAAAAGCCTGCCGCATCTCAAGCGCGTGTGCTTTCTGGGGGCGGAAAAGCACCGGGGCATGTATTCCGTGCCGGAAATACTCGCCCTTTCCGTCATGGTGGACGAGGCGGAATACGCCGCCCGTCAGGCCCTGCTCCAGCCGTGGGATGTCATCAACATGCAGTATACCTCGGGCACCACGGGTTTTCCGCGCGGGGTCATGCTGACCCATGTGGGCGTGGGCCTGAACGGGTACTGGATTGGCCGCCACCAGAATTTCGGCCCCGGATGACAGGGTGTGCCTGCCCGTGCCGCTGTTCCACTGCTTCGGCTGCGTGCTTGGCGTCTCCGCCGCCGTGAACCACGGCGCGACCATGGTTATTCTTGAGTCGTTCAACGCGCTCAAGGTGCTGGCTGCGCTCGACAGCGAACGTTGTACGGCTGTGTACGGCGTGCCCACCATGTTTCTGGCAGAGCTGGAGCATCCGCTCTTCAAGCGTTTTGACCTTTCGCACATGCGCACCGGCATCATGGCCGGTTCCGTCTGCCCCGAGCCGCTCATGCGCCGTGTGGTGGACGACATGAACATGACGGAAATCACCATCTGCTACGGGCTTACGGAAGCGTCGCCGGTGATGACCCAGTCGGACATCCACGATCCCCTGGCGCTGCGCTGTGAAACCGTGGGCTGCGCCATGCCCGGCATTGAAGTGCGCGTGGGCGATCCCGATACCTGCGAGGAACAGCCGCGCGGCGAGGTGGGCGAGATTCTCTGCCGCGGCTACAACGTCATGAAGGGCTACTACAATATGCCCGATGACACGGCCAAGGCCATCAGCCCCGAGGGCTGGTTGCATTCCGGCGATCTGGGCGTTATGGACGAAAACGGCTACCTGCGCGTGACAGGCCGCATCAAGGATACGATTATCCGTGGCGGCGAAAATATCTATCCGCGCGAGGTTGAAGAGTTCCTTATGGGCATGCCCGGCATCCTGGACGTGCAGGTTGTGGCTGTTCCCAGCCGCAAATACGGCGAAGAGGTCGCGGCCTTCATTATCCCCCGGCCGGGTGTGGAAATTCTGCCGGAAGACGTGCGTGATTTTTGCCGAGGCAAGGTGTCGTGGTACAAGATACCCAAGTACATCAAAACAATAACGGGATTTCCGCTCACTGCCAGCGGCAAGATCCAGAAGTTCAAATTGCGTGAAATGGCTGCGGAATTCTGGCCAGAGCCCATGCAGCGTTGAGTATAAAAGGCGCGCCCTGTAGCTTGCGGGGCGCGCCAGAGCAACAGATCATCAGGCTGTGCCTGAAAAATACAGGCTCCCTTGGGCTGTGCCATGCGCGCCATGAGCCAGACAAATAGTTTGCCGCCCCATGAACCTGCGTGAATAATCCAGCTCCGCGCCAGTCTCCGGTCTCTGCCGTCAGCCCAACCTGTGCCCAGCCCTTGCCATAAAACATTTCCCAAGCCATTGAACAGGGCATGCGCCCATCCCGCCGAGAGCGCCGCCAGCCTGCGAATTTTCCCACCATCGGGCCAAGGCCCATCACAACTACAATCAGGTCAAAGAGTATTATGAGCAATCAGGAATTTTCATTGAATACAGATCAACCCCTGTCCATGTCTGCCGGCAGCGAAACCGGGCATGCTGAAGCCACGCCTGCTGCCATTCCTGCGGATACGCCCGCGTCTTCATCCGTTGCGTCATCCGCATCGCCATCTGTGACGCAGTCCTGCGCCTGCCCGCTGGCGCAGGTTCCGGCAACCGTGTGGAAGGATCTGCTGCGGCGGCCGTTTCGCAAGCGGCATCCTGTCATCTTTTGGGGGCTGATACTGCTTTTGCTGGCGGGTGTCGGCGTGTTTGGCGCAGCCCTTGGCAGCAACGGCTTGATGAGCGGTCAGCGCATAGCCCTTGTGTCTGTTTCCGGCCCCATTCAGAATTTTTTTGCCGACTTTATTGGCTT
>JASGGT010000068.1:0-12844 GCA_047602655.1 Desulfovibrio sp.
CACGGACTCTTCCGCATTGCGATAGGCAAGTTCAAAGTCACGCACGGTGATGGGATCGCCGTTGACCATGGCGACCACATTGCCCGCGCCCCGGTCTTTCATACTGCCCACGCCCCAGAAAACAAAGACAAGGATGATGAGGCCAAAAGCCAGTTTGACGCCAAGAGACTGCGAATTGGAACGGATATACTCAAGCATGCTTACTCCGAGATGCGGTATTTCCCAAAAGATAGGGAGGCATCATAAGCGCAAACTGTGGGAAACTCAACAACAGGAACAGTACGAAAGAAAATAGCCACCTACTGACTTGCGGCACCGAGGCCCAGGAGCAAAAAATGTTACCTGTCCATGCCCAGTTTGCGCATCCTGTGTTGCAGGGTAGAGCGCGGCACGCCAAGCAGCGCCGCCGCACCTCGCGGTCCGGAAATGCGCCCGCCGGACTGGCGCAACGCACGTTCAATATGATCACGCTCGTTTTCTTCAAGCGTGGGGAGGCGCGCTGGCGCCAGCCCACGGCTTGCGCCGTCTGATATCTGGGCCGCAACGTTCACAGGGCTTTCGCCAGCTGCGGGACCAGCAGATTCGCAGGGCTGTTTTTCCACAGTTTCAGGTTCCCACTGGTGTAGGGCTTCCAAAACAAAATCTTCCGTTACCGCCGAGTCCAGTGAATGCAGCAGCATGCGGCTCACCACATTGCGCAGTTCACGGATGTTGCCGGGCCACGAGTGCCCGTGCAGAGCCTGCACCACCGAACGACTCAGCCTGGGAGGACGTATCTCGTACTCCTTGGTGAACTGGTGAATAAAGTGGTCCACAAACAGGGGGATGTCGCTTTTGCGCTCCCGCAGCGAAGGCATGCGCACAACCACGGAACCGAGCCGATAATACAGATCCCGGCGCAGGCGGCCCTCGGCCATGGCCGCTGCCAGATCAATATTGGTGGCCGAAATTACGCGGATATCAACGCCTGTTGACTCTGCCTCGCCCACGCGCTCAAACGAGTTTTCTTCCATGACCAGCAGCAGCTTGCTCTGCATTTCCGGCGCGAGCTCGCCAATTTCATCCAGAAACAGGGTTCCATGCTGGGCAAGTTCTATACGCCCAATGCGCTTGGCTGTGGCCCCGGTAAACGCCCCCTTGGCGTAGCCAAACATTTCGCTTTCAAAAAGGGTCGGCGCGATGGAAGGGCAGTTGACCTTGACGAAGTTTTCTTCACGCCTTGGGCTGTGACGGTGCAGCCAACGCGCCATCATGCTTTTGCCCGTGCCTGTTTCCCCGGTGATAAGCACGGGAATGTTCAGCTTGGCAACCTTGCTGACAATAGCCATGGTGCGGGCCATGGGCGGGGTTTCAAGCAGCTTGGTTTCCAGCAGAATAGTGCCAGAGTTATCCTGCATGCGGCTGGGCTGCTCTGACATTGGCCTGCCCTTTGCCACGCGCTCCTCCGCCAGCACCGCAAAAAGAAATGTCGTAAGCACGGGCGTGAGTTCAATGAGAAAATTCAGAATCTCAACGATATTGTCTGGCTGTTTTACAAAAGAAACGTGCAGCGTGCCTATGACTTCGCGGTTGATTATGAGGGGCAGGGCAATGGTTGCGTTGAGGCCTACCGATGAAAGGGGCATGGGGCCATCCCCGAGATTATGGGCCGCCAGATCATTGATAACCACAGGCTTGCGCGATGAAATGGCAAGCCCGGCAACAGTATTACGGGCTATGCGCGTATTTGAAAGCGATTCTACCACGGTTCCGTCCGCAGCGGTGAACAGATTCAGAAATTCCCGCTCGGCATCATAGAGGTTGATGCAAAACCGGTCATAGTGAAAGAGCACACGAAGCTGCTTGGACAGTATCTGAAAAAACGCGTTTCTGTCGATCTTTCCCGCCACGATGCGCGCCAGATGGTGCACCACCTGCCCTACGGTGAGGGAGGGGCTGCTCAATCCATTGGGCGTAATTTTGTATTCCATGGTCTCCGCCTAAATATGGGCAATTTTTTGCCCAAATATCATCATTACTGCCAATAAATCAAGCCATTAGTTGAGCGGTCAATCAAGATTGTGAAAAAAATCCATATTTCTCGCCTAATAATTCGGATCGCTAATTTTGGCACACCAATTGCTATAACTCTTGCAGCAGGGCTTAAAGGCATAAAAAAGATTTGTATTTACATATGTGGATAAAATAATCCACATATGCATACTCATAATGCCGCAAGAGGAACTCTTGTTTTTCGCATAATGCCATTAAGTTTTGCCATACAAAACATTTTTTATACCATTGTTATTCAAGGAGAACGGTATGGTAACCCATTTTGTGGTTCACGAACCCGGCGATAGCGTCGGCGTTGTCGTTGTCGAAGGGGTGAAGAAAGGCGATAAGCTTAACGGTTGGGTCATGGACGGCAACCAGAGCATCGACTTTGAAACGCTGAGCGACATTCCGATCGGCCACAAGATTGCACTGAAGGATCTTGCTGTGGGCGATACCGTAATAAAGTACGGCACTGACATTGGCAAAGTTGTGCAGCCCATCAAGCGCGGCGAACATTTGCATGTCCACAACGTCAAAACCAAGAGGTGGTAATCTGATGCAACAGACATTTATGGGCTATCGCCGCGAAAATGGCCGCGTGGGCATCCGTAACCACGTTATCATTCTGCCCCTGGACGACCTTTCCAACGCCGCTTGCGAAGCCGTGGCCAACAACGTCAAGGGCACCCTTGCTCTTCCGCACGCCTATGGCCGCCTTCAGTTCGGCGAAGACCTTGACCTGCATTTCCGCACGCTGATCGGCGTGGGCTCCAACCCCAACGTTGCCGCCGTTATCGTTATCGGCATCGAGCCCCAGTGGACCAAGCGCGTTGTGGACGGCATCGCCAAGACCGGCAAGCCTGTTGAAGGTTTTGCCATCGAGCAGCACGGCGACCTTGAGACCATTTGCAGCGCTTCCCGCAAGGCCAAAGAGTTCACGCACTTTGCCACCGAATTGCAGCGCACCGAATGCAAGGTGAACGAACTGTGGGTTTCCACCAAGTGCGGCGAGTCCGACACCACCTCCGGCATTGCAGCCAACCCCACTGTTGGCAACGCTTTTGACAAGCTGTGGGAAAAGGGCGCCACCACGCTGTTTGGCGAAACCACCGAAATCACCGGCGGCGAACACCTGGTGATGGAACGTTGCGCCAACGCTGAAGTTCGCGCCCAGTTCAAGGGATTCTTTGACCGCTACGCCAAGGTTGTGGACGACCACAAGACCAACGACCTCAGCGACTCCCAGCCCACAAAGGGCAACATTGAAGGCGGCCTGACCACCATCGAAGAAAAGGCCCTTGGCAACATCCAGAAGATAGGCCGCAAAGCCCCTGTTATCGGCTGCCTCGACAAGGCTGAAATGCCCACCGGCCCCGGCCTGTGGTTCATGGATTCCTCTTCCGCAGCTGCCGAAATGGTCACCCTTTGCGCTGCCTCCGGTTTTGTGGCGCACTTCTTCCCCACGGGCCAGGGCAACATCATCGGCAACCCCATCCTGCCTGTGATCAAACTTTCGGCCAACCCCCGCACCGTGCGCACCATGAACGAACACATCGACGTGGACGTTTCCGGCATCCTTCGCCGCGAAATGAACCTTGACGCCGCTGGCGACAAGCTGCTCGAAATGTTGTTCCGCACCTGCAACGGCCGTAACACCGCCGCTGAAGTGCTGGGCCACAGAGAATTCATCATGACCCGTTTGTACGAAAGCGCCTAAGCTACGTTTTAAAAGAGGCCGACCGGCACCATCAGGGCAGGCCGGCCTCTTTTAAAGCTGTATTAGCTAAAATTTTCACAAATCTGGTATTTGGCCGTGTTTTTCTTGGCACCCATTTTCCCCCCTTGCCTGATACTGAGGTGGATATGTCGAAAAAAGTATTTTCTTCTCTATATTTCAAAGTTCTTGTAGGCATTGCCCTGGGTATTGCGTTCGGCTTTGTCTCCCCGGATATTGCTGTTAAACTCAAGCCCCTTGGCGATGCGTTCATCAATCTTATCAAAATGATCATTACGCCAGTGATTTTCTGCACTGTCGTTGTGGGTATTGCGCGCATGGACAGCCTGAAAGCTGTTGGCCGTGTGGGCGGTAAAACACTGCTCTATTTTGAGATAGTTACCACTCTTGCTCTTTTTATCGGCCTGGTTGTCGTGCATTTTGTTCAGCCAGGCGCCGGTATACATGCCGATCCTGCCACCATGGACGCTTCTTCACTGGGCAAATTTGCCCACGCCAAGGCGCAGACCACCATGGAATTTGTTATGGGAATCATTCCGCACAGTGTTATCGGCGCGTTTGCAGAGGGTAACCTGCTGCAGGTGCTGCTGTTCTCCGTGCTGTTTGGCATGAGCCTCTCCCATATGTCCGGCAAGCCCAAGGAAGCCATACTTGGCACGCTTGAACGCTTCAGTACGGCCCTGCTGGGCGTGGTCAACCTTATCATGAAGCTGGCTCCTGTGGGCGCTTTTGGCGCAATCACCTTCACGATCGGCAAGTACGGCGTTGGCGCGCTGGCTTCGCTGGGCAAGCTTGTGCTGTGCCTCTATGTGACGAGCGGCCTCTTTGTGATTGTGGTGCTGGGCCTCATCTGCAAATTTTCGGGCATCAACATATGGCAGCTCATCTGCTATATGAAGGATGAAATTTTCATCACCCTCGGTACTGCCAGCACAGAAGCCGTGCTGCCCCGCAGCATGGAAAAGATGGAAGCCCTGGGCATCAAGAAATCCGTGGTTGGCCTGGTGTTCCCCACCGGCTACTCCTTCAACCTTGACGGCGCGGCCATCTACCTGACCATGGCGGCATCCTTCATCGCGCAGGCCATGGATATTCACCTCGACACCAGCCATCAGATCACCCTCATGCTGGTGCTGCTGCTCACATCAAAGGGCGGCGCTGGCGTTGCCGGTGCGGCTCTTATTGCCCTGGCTGCCACACTCTCTGCCACCAACATCATCCCCGTGGTGGGCATGACTTTGGTTATTGGTATTGACCGCGTGCTCAACGAAATGCGCGCCGTGGTCAACCTTATCGGTAACTGCGTGGCCACTGTGGCCATCGGACGCTGGGAAAAATCCATTGACCTTGACCGGGCCAACAAGGTGCTTCGGGGCGAAATAGACGTAGACCATGTGCTCAACGATTCTGATGCACGTAATGAACTTGCCGATTCAATGGTCGCAACAGAAGCCGAACCCTGCAAATAGACCCTCTCCATACCCAAGCGAGCCGCCTGCCCTTTCGATGCGTCTTCGGAAGGGCAGGCGGCCGTTCATACACAGCGCCCTGCGCCATGGAACATGCTTATGCGTTACGCCATCAACTGTCAGATTGACCGCCTTTCTCCTGATGTTGTGCTCCAGTACGCTGATCTGGCTGTTGCGGATATCTGCGATGCCCTGGGCCGCAACGCCGCCCTGCCGTCAGCGCTCAAGCCCTTCAACAACAGCCGCATTCTGGGTACCGCCTATACCGTCAATCTGCCAGCAAGCGAAAATCTGCTGCTGTATTACGCCGTAGACAACGCGCGGCCCGGCGATGTGCTGGTGGTATCCTGCGCAGGCTATACGGAAAGAGCCGTAGCTGGCGAAATTGTGGCGGCACTTGGCAAGGCGCGCGGTCTGGCAGGTTTTGTGATTGATGGCGCAGTGCGCGATGCCGAAGCCCTGCGGCAGACGGATTTTCCCGTCTTTGCGCGGGCGGTATCACCCAACGGCCCATACAAGGACGCATGCGGCGAGATCAACGTACCTGTCAGCATGGGCAATGTGGTTATTCAGCCCGGCGATCTGATCGTGGCGGATGCGGACGGCATTGTGTCCATCCGGCGGCAGGAGGCAGCTTCAGTGGCGGAACAGGCCCGCAAAATTACTGAAGCTGGTCTAAAAAAGCTGCAATCCATTGAAAAACACGGCTCAATGGACATGGCATGGCTTTATGACAAACTCGCCAAAAGCTGCTGCGACATCCACAGCTAGTATCTTTCACGGTGGGTATTTGCGGGGGAGGGGTAGTCTTGCAAAAGGCCCCCTGCGCACCCACCGCTGAATTAAGCATGCAACGCAAAACGCCCGCATCAGCGGGCGTTTTTATATCTGTCTGCAAAAATTATCTGGACAAGATCAGTCAATGGGGTGCCCGGCTGCGCGGTACTCATTCAGCTTGTTGCGCAGCGTGCGCACCGAGATACCCAACAGATCAGCTGCCTGAGTACGGTTGCCGGAGGTTACCTCCAGCCCCTTGAGAATCATGATGCGCTCCATCTCATGCAGAGGAATCACAGCGCCCTGCATGCGGCTGTCTCCAGCCGATACGCCCGGTGCCGGCGCATACTCGCCGGAGTTGGGCACATCAACATTCTGAACAGCCGCAGAGGCCGCCAACGCGTTGGCATGCGCTTCCTCCACCAGTGCAGCCGACTGGGGAGCTTCTTCATCAAACAGCGGCCAGTCTTCATTTTCAAGAAGAAAATGGCAGGGCTCAACAGGCCTGCCATTAGCCAGCAACACTGCCCGTTCCATCAGGTTTTGCAATTCGCGCACATTGCCGGGAAAATCATACTGCTGCAACCAGGCAGTAGCGCTTTCAGAAAGGGGAGCGGCAGGCAACTGGTATTCACGCGTGTACATGCCTATGAAAAATCTGGCCAGTTCCAGCACATCGTCCCCGCGCTCCCGCAGCGAAGGCAGGCGCAGGGGAATAACGTTCAGCCGAAAATACAGGTCCTGACGGAACTTGCCCTCTTTGACCCAGCCTTCAAGATCGCGGTTGGTGGTGGCAAGCACGCGCACATCAACCTTGATGGTTTCGGTGCCGCCCACCCGGTCTATTTCGCCCTCCTGAAGCACACGGAGCAGCTTTGCCTGGAGGGCCAGATCCATTTCAGAAATTTCGTCAAGCAGAAGGGTGCCGCCATCGGCAAGCTCAAATTTGCCGGGCTTGCGGGCAATGGCGCCGGTAAACGCACCCTTCTCGTGACCAAAAAGCTCGCTCTCAAGCAGGTGTTCCGGCAGGGCCGCGCAGTTCACGGCCACAAAGGGCTGTTCCGCGCGCTTGCTCATGGCATGCAGATAGCGGGCAAACATTTCCTTACCAGTACCAGATTCACCGGTAATCAGCACTGTAGCGCGCGATCCTGCCACCTGGCGGGCCAGTTGCAGCACACGGGCAATGGCCGGATGCTCGCCCACAATACGCGGGCCGGAGCCTTCGTGACGGGCTTTGTGCCCGCCAAGGGTGGATACTGCCGGAACAGCGGCGGCCTTGCGCTTCTGGCCTGCCACAGCGGCCACGCGATCCACATCCAGCGGCTCAAGCCAGTAGTCACGCGCGCCCAGCCCCATGAGCCTTTCGGCCTCTTCAGGGCTGCCCTTGTCGGTGATAACAATGACCGGAGGAAAATTGGGATCTTCCGCGCCTACGGCAAGCAGATCTTCCACACGAAAGCCCGGTAATGAGGGGCGTGAAAAAATAACGTCCGGGCCGGATTTTTTTATAAAAACAGAAGCGCCCTTGAGATTTTCTGCAATGCCAAGCTCATAGCCCGCATTTCGCAACGCAGGAAAGACGGCAGTAACTGCCTGAGCGGGGGTAAGAAAAAGAAGACGGCGCGATGACATGAGAATTTGTGTATCGTTTCGCGCTTCACAATGCAACCGCCAAGGCCAAAAACAGGCCGTGTTCAGCTACTTGCAGCAAAAAAGAGAGGAAAACAGTGCAACTTTCAGCCATGTTTGGCTGTTGCCTGGATAAAAGCTGCCGTTGTTTGTCAGCGTGCGAATTGGCCAATATGCTGTATCTTAAGCATAATGCACAAAATAATTATTGTTATATTAACAAGTTGCAAAAAACTGTCAGGCCCAGCCGCTGGCAATAACGCCAATTCCCACCATGTTGGAGGCGGCAAGCCGCCACTGGGTCTGCATGAAGGATTTGGCGCTTTCTTCCGCAAGCAGAGCTTCAGCAGCAGCCGTGGAATCGCTGATAATGGAGGGATAATACGTGATGAAGTCCGGGTTGCCGGGTGAGCCGGGCAGCACGATGACAGAAAGCCCGGAGGCTGGATCATAATATGTCATAAAGCCCTCCCGCGCGAAAATTCCACCCTAAAGCTCCGCATTCCCTTTCAATGAAACGTGGGCGGGGCTTTTCGAAAAAACTTAACGAACTAGAGTAGTTGACACGTTGACACTTGAAATGCTCGCTTACGGCAGGCAAAGCCTGCCTGCGCGCATTTCGTGGCAAGGATTTTCCTGAAAATCCTTGCAGAGCAGTTACCTTATTGCATTCGTAACCTGCTCTAAAAAACTAGTTTCTGTGCTTTTTCTTGCGTTTTTCAGGTTTCTGTTCCGGTTCGGAAGATTTTTCGGGCTGCGGCAGATCCACCTTGTCGACCACGATGCTGTCCACAGTATACTCGGGGAAGGTCCTTTCTCCCTTAAGCGCTGCCAGCTCCACAGCCATAACCTTTTCAAAGGCGCTCATGGCGCTCTTGCTGACCGGTTCGCCTCTGGGATTGATGGCCTTGGCGGGATTTACGAATTTGCCGTTCTGCCGCAGCCTGAAATCAAGATGCGGCCCCGTGGCAAGGCCCGTCATGCCCACAAAACCAATAACCTGCCCCTGGCGCACCTTCTGCCCGGTTTGCAGACCCCGGGCATAGCCGGACAAATGCGCGTACAAAGATTCCAATCCGCCGCCATGGCGTACAATAACCTGATTGCCGTAGCCGCCAGCCCAACCCCTCTGCGTAACAACCCCTTCGCCCACGGCCTTGACGGGCGTACCTGTGGGCGCGGCGTAGTCCACACCTTCATGTGGTCTGGTATACCCCAAGATGGGGTGGAGGCGGTTTTTTGTAAAGCGCGAGGTCACGCGCGTGAATGCCAGGGGAGCCTGCAGCAGCGATTTGCGGACGTTTTCGCCCTTGCTGTTATAATAACTGGCGGCCTTGTTTCCCTCGCGGAACAGATAGGCCTCAAACGTTTTGCCCTTGTTGGTAAAATGCGCCGCCAGAATGCGGCCATAGCCCTTGTATTCACCTTCACGGTAACGCTTTTCAACCAGCACCGAGAAAGAATCGCCTTCTTGCAGATCACGGATAAAGTTGATTTCCGAACCAAAAAGCTCTGCCAGCTTCAGAGCCATTTGCGGGCTTTCCCCGGCATCGGCCACAGCCTGAAAAAGATTATCGTCAATGGTGGCGCTCATGGTAGTGAGCAGGGTGACATATTCTATGGCCTCCACCCGGGCCACGGGCTGTTCCATGCCCTCCACCACAAGACGGCGGCGGCTGTCTATTTCGTATTCAAAACGCTTTACCTTGCCTGTGGCGGCATCGGTAACGACCACATAGGGCTGGCCATCGCGAAAAGCCCGCATGGAAAAAACACGGCGCGCGGCGCTTATATAATCCTGCACTGCCTGGCTGTCTGAACCGGCAAGAATTTTGGTAACAGTATCGCCTTTCTCAACCGTGCCCTTGACTACTTCCTCGCCGGGGGCGGCAGATTCTTCATCTGGATTTGCAGCATCCGGCGCACCGGGTTGCACCAGGTCTGCCCCGGTTTTTCCGTCGCCCTCCGTCTTCCCCTGGGAGGCTGCTTCAGTCCCCAAAGTTTTGGATGCATTGTCAGGGGACTCCCCGGCATTGTCAGGCGCTGCCTGATCAGCAGCAGATTGCTCGCCCGCAAGGGGGATGTCTGCCTGCGATTGATTAAACGGAAGCCACCCCTTTTCCCAGGCAAACAAACCTGCAAAAAGCAGAAACAAGGCCGCGACCAGTATCCAGCGAGTCTTCATGTGCAAAAACATTGCAAACGTATACCTGCCGTGGTGTTCCTTGTCCAGCCGCGTTAACGGCGACTAAGGTTTTACACAGTTTTTAACAGGTAATGCAGTATATTATAAAAACTCTATTCATGTCGTGACCCGCACCGTCTGTCCGCTTAATTTTTCCACGGCGGACGGAAGCCGGGAGGCCCCGAATATGGCGGCACTTGTTTCATATTAAGCTTTATGGTATGCATGCTCTTTGTTCCTTCATGGCGAGAACCGCGCCAAATCCGGCATACAAGGCCTGTGGGCCCTGCCTGAAATGCTGGCATGTCTTGGCGCTATGCCCCGGAGGGAACAGTTATCCACAGGCCTATGGACAGGCCAAATACGCTATGCTGAAAAACGAGTTGCGGGACATACTGGCGCAGCAAAAGGCCAACGACAGGGGAGACTGGCTGGAATCCCTTACCCTGCGTCATGAAGGCGATACACTAACCGTTGGCTTTCCCCACTTTTATTTTGCCGCGTGGTTCAACCAGCAAAAGCGCGATCTTTTTGAACAGGCGCTTTCCTGCCGCTTTGCCGACAAAAAGCTTCCGCAAATAGTTTACGAACAACCCTCCCTGGGCCACACGCAGAAATGGTCGCTCCCTCATGTGGAGCAGAAAACTGCCGATCAGGGTAGCCAAAATTTTATGGTGCGCACGGATACCCCCGCAGCGCCCAGAATTGAAAATGATGCCTTCACAGCGTTTATTGCCAATGCAAAAAATGCCTTTCCCCTGGCTGCCGCCAAGGAGATTGCAGAAAGGCGCGCTGATGTGGCCTACAATCCCTTTCTGCTCTGTGGGCACAGCGGCACAGGCAAAAGCCATATTTTGCGGTCCATGGCAGCAACCCTGGCAGAAGGGCAGACACGTAGTCGTGTGATTATTGCCGAGGCTTCGCGCTTTTGCGCAGACAATCCGGCATGGGTGCGCAGGCCGGAAATTTTCTGGCAACAGTGCGATGTTCTGCTGCTGGATGATATTCAGGACCTTGCCGGACAGTCGGCCTGGCAACGCAAACTGGTATCCTGCATGGATGCCTGCCCGCGTAGCGCCGGGAAAGACGGCAAACCAGGGCAGATGGTCTTTGCCTGCACGGGTCAGCCTCAAGCGCTCAAGGCTTTGGACGAACGTTTGCGCTCACGCCTTGAAAGCGGCCTTGTGGTAGAACTCATGGAGCCTGATCTTGACGTGCGCATGCGCTACCTGCAGGCCATGAGCAAGGAACGGCACATGAACCTCACGCGGGAACAGCTGCTGTTCATTGCCCAGCGGTGTTCGCAGTTTCGCCTGTTGCAGGGGCTGCTGCTCAAGGTGGCGGCTTTTTGTTCCGTTACAGGTTGCGAATTGTCGCAGGCAGACCTTGAAAACATTGTGCGCACGGGCGTGGCCGACAAAACGCCGGGCTGCCTGGAAATTCTTGGCGTTGTAGCCCGGGCCATGAATTTGCGGCCCGAAGACGTGCTTGGCGGCAACCGTCGGCCAGACCTCGTGCTGGCGCGGCAGGTTTCCATGTATATATGCAGGCGCAAGCTGGGTCTCTCCTACCCTGAACTTGGGCGGGCCTTTGGCGGAAAAGACCATAGTACCGTCATATATGCCATTAAAAAGATTAAGAAAATTCTAGTTAGTGACAAAGCGCTCCAACAACTAGTGACAGAACTGGAGCTCAAGGCACAATAGCAGCCTGCCAACCGGGCGAAAAAACGGGAAAATGTTCCCGGCGTTTCCTTGGACGTTGTTGGAGTGTTCACTTGAATTTTCAAGGATACTAGCAAGTTACCTGTCTTAAGAACAAAGACACAGACGACTATAATAGTAAGGAAAAAACATATGAAACTTACTGTAAACAAAGAGCAGATCATCGAAGGCCTGCTGAAGGCAGCTGCCATCATTCCTGCCAAGGCGGGGGCGCAGTATCTGCGCTCCATATGGCTTAAGGCTGAAGAAGGGAGCCTCTCAGTCATGTCCACTGACGCCAACATTGAATTTACCGGGCGTTATCCTGCCGAGGTTGCAGCGCCTGGCCTTATAGGCGTTCAGGGCAGGGCATTTGTGGATCTTGTGCGTCAGTTGCCCACGGGTGTTCTGCACCTCACCCTTGATGAAGCTTCTGGTAATCTGCTTTTGGAACAGGGACGCCGCACCTACAAACTGCCTGTGAGCGGAGCGGAGTGGTTTCAGAATTTTTCTGCCTTTCCTGCTGAAAACGCAGTCACCTGGTCTGGAGACTTTTTGCAGGACATTCTGGACAAGGTGGGCTTTTGCATCAGCGACGACGACGCCATGGACGCCATTGCCTGCCTGTGCATGAAGCCGCGCGGCAACGGTCGCATAGATGTGTGCGGTCTCAATGGACACCAGTTTGCCCTTGTTTCCTTTACCCATGACGAACTGGCCGAGCGTTTGCCCGAATCAGGCATGCTGATCCAGAAGAAATATCTGGCGGACATCAAAAAATGGCTTGGCGTGGATGAGATTGAACTGAACATTACCGACAAGCGCCTCTATCTGCGCAGCCTGGATGGCGCTGAAACGCTCAGCCTGCCCCGTGCAGCCCACGAATACCCCGATTACAACATCTTCATGAGCAAGCTTGCCAGCGAAGACATGCACCCCATGACTCTTGCCCGCAAGGAAGCCATTGAAGCGCTTGGCCGTATTCTCATTTTTAATACCGAGAGCGACCGCTGCACCTACATGGATCTCTCTGCCGGGGAAGCTCTGCTTTCCGCCCAGGGACAGGATGTGGGGTCGGCCAATGAAAGCCTTGAAGTTGCTTATAATGGCGATATAAAACGCATTGCCTTCCCCACGCGCAACCTGCTTGACGTGCTGGGACACTTTGTTTCTGCAAAGATCGACATGATGCTTACCGGCTCTGAAGGCCCCTGCGGTATCCGCGGCGCCGATGATGCCGATTATACGGTTATCATCATGCCCATGAAGGTTTCTGAAACGACCTACTATAGCGAGGAAGACGTTTAAT
>JASGGT010000069.1:0-12758 GCA_047602655.1 Desulfovibrio sp.
GGAACTTGAAGCGTTTCACGTTGCCATTGCGGAACTTGACGGTCCACATGATGGAGTCAGCCGAACGCATGGGGATACAGGTCCCGCCCATGGGGGCAAAGTCTGCATAGGGGCGGGCCGTAATGGCGCCCTGGGGGCAGATCTTAACGCAGGAATAGCATTCCCAGCAGGCCTCGGGTTCCTGGTTGTATGCCTTCATTTCCTCAGAATCAAGAATCATGAGGTCATTGGGGCAAATGTACATGCAGGCCGTCTTTTCGCCACCCTTGCAGCCGTCGCACTTGGACGGATCGACAAACGTCGGCATACGTATCCTCCAACTCTTTTAAAAGTGTTTCAGAAAAACCCGCCGGGTTCGGCGAGGCGCGCGGCAAATCCGTCACGCCGGGGTTAGCCGAGCGCCTCCACAACGAAGGTTGGGCGTATGGCTTGCGCAATTAGTAACAAGCACTTAGCCTTTGAGTCAACCCCCCTCTGCAAAAATTCGTGGAAACTTCACAGAGACGTCATGTGGATTTACAGCAAATTCAAAATCTTAACTGCCTTGTGAAAAAAAATCTATTTCGCTTTTTCGCCCCTCTCGCGTCACAACCATTTCAAAAATTACCGGATCATGCCACGCAGAGCTGCCCAATGCGCAACCCTTGCAAGAGAAGCCATTTCAAGCTAACACGCTTGGGCAGATAAGGGAAGCCCCCGCGGCAAAACGAGCCATGAGTCGGCAACCTGTTGTTTTTTCAATGCTGCGCCACGGGCGGACCCCTCCTATCCAAATTTCATTATCAGTACAGGACAAGGCATGACCGACAATTCCAACGATTCCCGCGCTCCCCGCGATGCGCGCGAAGCACGGGGCCAACGCGCCCCGCGCGGCCCCCGTAACGGGCACGAAACCGGCGATGCGCGCGCCCGCAAGCCGTTGCGCGAAGTGGTTTGCGAAATCGACCGCGATATCCTGCGGCTGCTGCTTCGCCGCAATAATATTCTTGTCCGCATGCGCGGCGACAAGCCCCGGCTCGACTCCGCGGAAGAAAAAACCATCCGCGAATCGTGGGAAGCCTCGGTTTCCCGCATCAGCCGAGACGCACGCCTTTCGGGCCACTTTTTTTCGCTCATGCAGGAAGTGGAATTTCAGCCCCGCCCCGCCTCAGCCCGCGCAGACGGCGCGGATGATGGCGGCGAACTCGGCGGCGCAGCAGCTCAGGAACCGCCGCGCACAGCCTTCAACCTTGCGCCGCCCGCCAAGCACGTGCGGCTGAGCATGCCCGCGCCTCTGGCCTGCCGGGCCACGCGCGCTTGGCTGATGCTGGCCGCCGCCACGGGCCAGCCCCTGCATATCGCGCCCAGCCTCATGAACGATCCCATTGTGGACTGCGTCAAAATGCTCAACCAGGCAGGAGCCTCGCTGACCCGCGAGGACGAGGGCGTTTCCGCCCGTCCGGCTGCACCGCTTGGCGCGTCTGACAAGGTTATCCACACGGGCGACAGCGCCTGGAACTTCTTCATGCTGCTGGGGCACTATCTTGGCCGCCCCTCGCGCGCCAAGTTTACCGGCGATGCGAGCCTGAAACTGGCTGATTTTTCCTCCGTGCGGCACTTCCTGCCCACCCTGGGCGCGCGCCTCGTGCATGTGGTGCCCAAGAGCGACGGCCTGCCCGCGCGCCTTGAGTGCTCGGGCATTCTGCCTGATTCCGTCAAGCTGCCTGCCGATGTGCCCGCCGAACTGGCCGAGGGCATCCTGCTGGCGGCTCCGGGCTACGAAAGGGCGATCACCCTTGATCTTGGCTCGCACCCCGAGCACAGGCTCATTGTTGCGCGTATACTGCCCATTCTGCGCGCTGCTGGCGCGGACGTGCAGGTGGAAGGCGCCAAGGTGCGCGTCAACCCCGGCCCGCTCAGCCTGCCTGCCCAGCCTCAGGCTGGCATGGAGCCGGAACTGGCGCTCTTTCTTCTGGCCCTGCCCCTGGCTCTGGGCGGCGAAGCCGTGCTTGGCGGCCAGTGGCCCGCCCTGCCCGCCGCTGAAGCAGGCTGGGACCTTTTGCAGCAGCTTGGCCTTGAACTGCGCTACGAAGCCAGCAAAAACGGCGGCGAAGTCTGCGCACGCGCAGCTGCGCCCCTGAAGCAGTACGCAAAGGGCGATCTGCCCGCCGGATTCCCCGCTGCCTGGGCACCGCTGCCGGTGGCTCTGGCCGCCTGTGCAGCCCTCAGGGGCGACAAGGCCGTTCTGCCCGCCCTGCCCTCTGGAACAGACCGCACGACGGTTGAAAGTTTTCTTTCTGCTGTGGGTCTGGATTTGGATGAAAACGGCAGATTGTGCAAAAAAGAACAATCAGGCCCGCGCACAGGCTGGAATGCCCCTGATCCGGTCTGGGCAATGGCCCTTGCACTGGCTGCTTGTGCAAGCCCCCACCAGAAGCTGGGCAACCCCGGCATCATGACCGGGCTGTACCCTCCCTTCTGGGCGCTGTACAACACCCTGCCCGAACCGGCAGTGCGCCGTTCCGCCGCGCCGGAAGCTCCGGCTGCCGCCCCCAGACGCCGCATTATCACTGGCGCTGTGGCTGTGCCGCCTGAACTGAAAGACGAAGACGACTATTAGAAAAGAATAAACAACAGGCGCTGGCGGCGAGATATCGTCCCCAGCGCCTGTTGGCGTTTACAAGGGCAAGTTAGGCATAAAGGCTTTGCACGAGGCAGGAGCCAAACAGCAAATGTCCTGCAGCAATGCTAAACTCTACAGGATGAAAGCGAACAGCGGACCCGAATTTTCTGCCCGGCTGGGTTTGGTGCTGCGGAAACAAAAAATCCGCCCCGCGCAGCATACCTGCAACGGGACGGAAATTCCGTTTGAGCCGCTATGCCCACTCCGCAATAGCGGACAAAAAGCGCGGCAGCGAAGGTTATTCCTGGGTAAAACGGAACAGCCTCACAGAAAGGGGCTGCATGTTCTGCCGATTCATGGCCGAAACAATAAAGGCATAGTTTCGGGACTGTCCGGCAGGCGGGCAAGGGCCACGATAGTGCCGCGTCAGGCCGCCCTCGGGGATAATGCCGCTTCCGTCGTTGTTCCACTCGCCACCGCCAAGGAACAGATCCTGGCCATCACTGGTAAATTCCACCAGGCGCACGTCATAGTAATCAGTGTTGCCGGGAGTCTGTGCCACCTGAATTTCAGGCGATATCCGGGAACAGCGATGAACTTCGCGCAAGGTAACGGTAACGGCCATGCCGTCCGGAATTTCCTGCGTCTCCTTGGAGGCGCAAGCGGGCAGCAGGGCTGCCGCGCACAGCATTGGGAAGAGCGCACGCCGGGCTTTGCCTAAAATTTCAAAACGCATCAGGGCCTCCAAATGACATTTGCTTTATGCGGCTTTTGGAAGCATAACCAATAGTCAGGTCGAATACAACAACAGTGGGAGCAGTATATGTCCATTCTTGCAGACAGCGTTACGGGGTATCTGGAACACTCTTCGTGGATCCGTCGCATGTTCGAGGCCGGGGGCCAGCTCAAGGCCCGCTTTGGCGCGGATAACGTTTATGACTTCAGCCTGGGCAACCCCGACCTGCCAGCCCCCCCTGCTGTTGTGGACGGCCTGCGTTCTTTCACCGAACACGCTGGCGAGCCTTTTGCCTTTGGCTACATGCCCAACGGCGGTTTTGTCTGGGCACGGGAAAAACTGGCCGCCCACCTCAGCAAGGAACAGGGCGTGACGCTTACCGCCAATGATGTGCTGCTTGGCTGCGGCGCTGCCGGCGTGCTCAACGCCTTTTTGCGCGCGGTCATCAATCCCGGCGAAGAAATGCTGGGCTTTGCCCCCTACTTTGTGGAATACGGCTTTTATGTGGCCAACCACGGCGGCACCTTCCGCGCGGTCATGAGCAAGGCCGACACATTTGCGCCCGACCTTGCCGCGCTTGAAGAAGCCATCAGCCCCAAAACCCGCGTTGTGCTCATCAACTCGCCCAACAATCCCACCGGCGTGATATACAGCCGCAAGGATCTCAAGGCCCTGACCGAGCTGCTGGAAAACAAGAGCCAGGAATACGGCAAGCCCATCTGGCTGGTGGCTGATGAACCCTACCGTTTCCTCGCCTATGACGGTGCGGAAGTGCCCTCGGTGCTGCCCCTCTATCCTTACGCGGTGGTCATCAGCTCTTTCTCCAAGAATCTTTCGCTGCCCGGCGAGCGCGTGGGCTTTGCCGCCGTGTCGCCACTGCTGCACGAAAAGGCCGAGCTCATGGCAGCCCTCACGCTCACCAACCGTATTCTCGGTTTTGTGAACCCGCCCGTGGTGGGCCAGCACATCATGGCCGCCGCCCTGGGCAGTCAGGTTGACCTGGGCGTTTACGCCGCCCGCCGCAAAGCCATGGCCGAGGTGCTCAAAAACGCCGGATACGAATTCCAGATGCCCGCAGGCGCGTTCTATTTCTTCCCCAAGGCTCCCGGCGGGGACGATGTGGCTTTTGTGAACAGGCTGGTCGAAGAGCGCGTGCTGGCGGTTCCCGGCTCCGGCTTTGGCAGCCCCGGCTACTTCCGCCTGGCATTCTGCGTGGGCGAAGAAGTGATCCGCAAGGCAGCCGATGGCTTCGCCAAGGCCCGTGCCTCAGTAAAATAGTATCGTTGGCAGGCCCACAGCCCGATCGCAAACCATTACAGGTGGCAGAAATGACGCACACCCACTCCGCAACGCCATCGCACGGCAGGCTTTACGGCCTGATGTCGGCGCTCGCATGCTTCCTCCTGCTGGCTGCCGTTCAGGTTTCCGCCAAGGATATCAGCGTGAAGGACGCCGAAGCCCTGTTGCAGAATCCTCCACAGGGGCTGACCATTGTTGACGTGCGCACCCCGGCGGAATTCCGCGAGGGGCACCTTGCAGGCGCAGTCAACATGGACTTTTTCGGCGCATCCTTTGATTCGCAGATACTTGCCCTGCCCAAGGACAAGCCCGTTCTGCTCTATTGCCGCACGGGCAACCGTTCTGCCGGAGCCTACGATGTCATGGAAAAAGAGGGAATAACCAATATCCTCCACATGAACGAGGGCATTACGGGCTGGCAGAAACAAGGCCTGCCGCTGCAAAAATAGCGCGCTGCTGTAGCGCGAAAAGCGTTACGGCTGGCACGGATTCTGCTTCTATTCAGGGCGGAGAGGAAGATTTTTCCTCCCCGCCCTTTTTCCTTGCCTGCCCATATGCGCGGCAGACAAGGCGCGCCGCGCACACGGGCGGCGCAACGGCAGGCGTTTTCACAGCAGAAACGTCTTGCCCTTTGGGGCATCGTTTCCGGGCAGGGGAAAATTATTCCCTCCCGACAGGAGGCAGAGCATGAATTCGTCATTGTATATCGGCGCCACAGGCATGAAAACGTTGAGTAGCGGCATGAACGTTATCTCTAACAACATCGCCAATGTGAGCACCATCGGGTACAAGCAGCAAACCGCTCTGTTCTCTGACGTTTTTTACGCGCAGCAGGGGAGCATAGGCGACTGGTGGGATGCTCAGACCAACTCCAAGGTGGCCCTTGGGCAGGTAGGTCAGGGCGTACAGCTGGACGCAGTGCTCACACGCTACAATCAGGGGGCGCTTGAGTCATCCAATACCGTTACCGATATGGCCATCAGCGGCAAAGGTTTCTTTCAGGTAACGGACAAGACCGGCGAGCAGTACTACACCCGAGCGGGCGACTTCCGTCCCGACAATCAGGGAGTCTGGCGCACGCCTGCGGGCATGGCCCTCATGGGGTACAAGTACGCGGAGGACGGCACCAAGGGCGGCCTGGCCCAGGTCACCGTTGACAGATTCGCCAAGATGCCCGCCAAGGCCACCACGGCTGTTGATATGCGCTTTAATGTCGGGCAGTCCACGGACGCGTCCAGCGACGCCGTCAACCCCTATTTCAGCCTCATCGGCCAGTACAATGCCGCAAACACTCCGCCTATGAACAGTTCCAGCTACGGATACGGGCAGAGCATTACCCTGTACGGCGCCGATGGCACGGCCCACTCGGCCACCATCTATTTTGACGGCGCGCCTTCCACCACGCCCGGCACCACTGTGGAATACCTCATTGCCTCGGATGCCGATGCCAAGGGCGGCACGGCCCAACCCCTGATGACGGGCACCCTCAGCTTCAACACCAAGGGCGAGCTCACCGGCATGTCGGCCTACACCCCCTCCACTGCGGGCAGCACAAACCTTGCAGACTGGAACGCAGCCACGCTCTCCAAGGACGGCATCCCCCAGATGACGGTGAACGGCGCGCCCGTCACTGTGAACCTGGGCATCACGGCCACGGGCGGCTGGCAGAACGCCCCCGGCAATGCCGCCAGCGTGGGTACAGACCCCACGGCGCTTGCCAGCATGGGCAATGCCTACACCCGCGCAGCGGACGCCACAACCAACTACACATCGTCTTCCCCGGTGACGCGCACAAGAACCCAGGACGGATATGCCGAAGGCTCGCTGAACAGCATCAGCATTTCTGCCGACGGCACAGTTGTGGGCAAGTTTTCCAACAACAAGAGCATGAACCTCTGGCAGATACCCATAAGCCGCTTCACAAGTGAAGACGGGCTGCGGCGCGAAGGCAACAATCTTTTTGCCGCCACCCAGGATTCCGGGGCCATGACGATGGGCGTTGCAGGTACGGAAAACTATGGCAAGGTCAGTGCCTACAACATTGAAAATTCCAACGTGGACATGTCCCAGGAAATGGTCAACATGATCGTCAACCAGCGGGGCTTTCAGTCAAACAGCAAGGTTGTGACCACGGCTGACCAGATGCTGCAAAAGGCCATGGAACTCAAGAGGTCTTAGAGTATTTCAACGTTGAAAAGGTTACATGCTCTAACGTCGCACGAGAGTGCGGCGCGGCACACCCCACAGATTCGAGCTGATTTTTCCGGCCCCGGTACAACCGGGGCCTTTCGCATTGGGGCTGTCTCTAACGAATTCTTTTGTCCAACTGGCTGCGTCAAGTCGTAACAAAGCCTTTTTCCTTGCCCTTGGCCAAAGTCATGGAGTTAGAGACAGACCCTGGCGCGTCTTCCATAAGCTGCTGACGTTGTTGCACGGCAATGGGCGCAAAGCGTACCCGGATACTGGGATTATCCGGGCACTCCATGCGGCGGAGCATTGCTCCATACCGTTCCATAGGGTACAGTGTTGCCTCTGGTTGTGGATTACCCTTTGAAAATACACGTTTTTTACCATATTTCCAGCAGGAGCGCACTCCACATGAGCGATGCGGCATTCCCCGCCGAAGGCACGGCCCTTTATGGCGTCACCGGTTGGCCGCTGGCCCAGACACTTTCCCCCCTGTTGCATAATACGGGCTTCCGGACCCTGGGCATCAACGCACTGTACCAGAAGTGGGAGGTGCCGCCCGAAAAACTGCCCGCCTTTGTGGAAAGCGTGCGCCTGCTTGATATTCGCGGCTGCTCTGTGACCATCCCGCACAAGGTTGGCCTTCTGCCCCTGCTGGACGAAGTCAGCCCCCTGGCCCGTCAGGTGGGCGCGGCCAATACCATGTACTGGAAGGGCGACCGTCTTTGCGGCGAAAATACCGATGTGGCTGGATTCATGGCTCCGCTTGCGGATATGCCCCTTGACGGGGCGGATGTGCTGCTGCTGGGTGCGGGCGGCGCGGCCCGGGCCGTTGCCGCAGGCCTTGCGTCGCCGGGCAATGCAAAGCGCCCGGCCAGAATCTTTGTGGCCACTCCTTCCGATAAATCACACATGCCGTTGGCAGAAGAATTCGGCCTTACGCCCCTGCTGTGGAAAGACCGGCACGAGCCTTCGGCCCTGCTGGTGGTCAACACCACTCCCCTTGGCATGCGCGGCAAGGCGGAGGATGATACCCCCTACGATTTCTCACTGGCCGGGGCACTTCCCGCCAACGGTGCTGCCAGGGCAACACCCATTGCCTACGATATTGTGTACAACCCCCTCGAAACCCGTTTTCTGCGCGAGGGCCGGGCTGCTGGCCGCCGCTGCATATCGGGGCTTGAAATGTTTTTTGGTCAGGGCGATGCGCAGTTCCGCCTCTGGACAGGGCAGGGCCTGCCGCCCGAATCACGCCGCGCCCTTGAGGCCGCCCTTGGGCAACAGCCCCAATAAACCGACATGAAAAGCGAGGCTTCCATGCGAATTCTGGTGCTGCACGGCGTTAATCTGAACATGTTTGGCAAGCGCGACCCCTCGCAGTACGGCACGGCCACCCTGCCGGATATTGACGCAGCCCTGCAATCGCTTGCCCAGGAACTGGGCGCGACTGTGGAATGCTTTCAGACCAACCACGAGGGCCTGATGGTGGAGCGCATCCACCAGGCGCTTGGCGAGGGCGTTGACGCGGTGATTATCAATGCGGGCGCATGGACGCACTACAGCTATGCCATTGCTGACGCCCTGGCCATCTTGCCTGTGCCTGTGGTGGAGGTTCATATGTCCAATGTTCACGCGCGCGAGGCATTTCGGCACCATTCTGTGCTGTCGCCAGTGTGCGCGGGCAGCGTGTGCGGATTCGGCGTTGAGAGTTATCTTCTCGGCCTGCGAGCCGCGCAATCGCTGGCGGCGAAAGCCGAAAACAAAGCGTAGTAAAGACGCAGTATATAATTTGCTGGGGTGCGAGCCTAGATTTTTGACTTTTTCTGCTGTAGCGTTGTAGATAGTCTTGTCACAGCGGCACCCCATCAGCTTCTAACCAGAGAGTTCCCATGAACGAAGCCATTAACCTGAACCGCCTGCGCGATCCCGCCTTTACGGAGGAAGTGGATGCGCACAGCGGGCAAAAAGTGTCCACCTGCTATCAGTGCGGCAATTGTACTGCCGGCTGTCCCGCAGGGTTCGTTTACGACATGCAGGTCAACCAGATCATGCGGGCGGTACAGTTGGGCTTGAAGGACGCGGTTCTTGATTCGCGTTCCATCTGGATGTGCCTGTCCTGTTCCACCTGTAGCCAGCGGTGTCCCAACAACATCGATGTGGCCGGAGTCATGGAGACCCTGCGCCACATGGCCCGCAAGGAAGGCCGCGTGGCCGTTCCCAAGGTGGAGAAATTCTGGTTTTCCTTCCTGGATACGGTGCGCACCTTTGGCCGCACCCACGAAATCGGCACCATGGCACTCTACATGATGCGCTCGCTCCGCGTGTTCACCGACGTTGACCTCGCGCCCGAAGCCCTCAAGAAGGGCAAGCTGGGGCTCAAGCCCCATATTCTGCCGGGCGGGGCAGGGCCGGTTACCCGTATCTTTACGCGCTACAAGGAACGCGCCAAGCGCGAGGGGGTGCGCCCATGAATTTTGCCTACTACCCCGGCTGCTCTGCCAGGGGTTCTTCAAAAGATTACGAAATGTCCACCCAGGCTGTGTGCAAAGCCCTGGACATGAGACTTGTGGATATTCCCGACTGGAACTGCTGTGGCTCCACCCCAGCCCATGCCGTGGATACGGAACTTTCCGCCGCGCTGTGCGTGCGCAATCTTGATATTGCCGCCCAGCAAAAGGCCGAAGTTTTGCTCACGCCTTGCCCCAGCTGCCTTTCCAACCTGCGCATGGCTGCCAAGCGCATGGAAAATCCCGCCTTCCGCAGCCGCGTTGACGAGCTGCTGGACGGCCCCTCGGCCAAGCAGTTTCCGCCTGTCACCTCCGTCATGCAGGGCATTGCCGCGCAGATGGAAATGGACGCCATCGCCGCCCGCGTACGCCAGAGCCTCAAGGGCCTCAAGCTCGTGGCCTACTACGGCTGCCTCATGAGCCGCCCGGCGGAAGTAATGAACTTCGGCGATCCGGAAAATCCCACGCTCATGGAAGAAATGATGTCTGCCTGCGGCGCGGAGATGCTGGATTTTCCGCTCAAGACAGCCTGCTGCGGCGCGTCGTTCGGTATTCCCGAACGGCCCATGACGGCCAAAAATTCGGGCCGCATCCTTGAGCTGGCAACCCGCCTCGGCGCGGACGCCATCGTGGTGGCCTGTCCTCTCTGCCAGATGAACCTTGACCTGCGCCAGGATCAGGCCAGCGCGGCCATGGACACCAAGTTCCGCATGCCGGTGCTCTACTTCACCCAGATGATGGGCATTGCCTTTGATCTGCCGGAAGAAGAGCTGGGCCTGAACAAGTTGTGCGTCAGCGCCAACGGCCTTATCCGCAAACTGGGCGAGCTGCGCCGCGAAGAAGCGGCCAAACCCACAGAGCAGAAGGCCAAGGCCGCTGAAGGAGGCAGGTAATGAGAATAGGCGTCTTTATCTGCCACTGCGGCAGCAACATCGCCGGAACCGTGGATTGCGCCAAGGTGGCGGCCATTGCCCGCACCTACCCGGACGTGGTCTATGCCGACGACCCCATGTACACCTGCGCCGAACCGGGGCAGGCGGCCATTGAGGCTGCCATCCACGAGCACAAGCTTGACGGCGTGGTCGTTGCCTCCTGTTCGCCGCGCATGCACGAACCCACCTTCCGCCGCACGGTGGAACGCGCGGGGCTGAACCGCTACATGCTCGAAATGGCCAATATCCGCGAGCATGTTTCGTGGATCGGCAAAGACATGGAAGCCAACACCAACAAGGCTGCCGAACTGGTGCAGCTTGCGGTGGAAAAACTGCGCAACAACAAGCCTCTGATGGCCAAGAGCTTTGACGTCAACAAACGCGTGCTTGTCATCGGCGGCGGCGTGGCTGGCATTCAGGCCGCGCTTGACTGCGCCGACGGCGGCATTCAGGTGGTGCTGGTGGAACGCGATGCGACCATCGGCGGCAAGATGGCAAAGCTGGACAAAACCTTCCCCACCGTTGACTGCTCGGCCTGCATTCTCGGCCCCAAGATGGTGGACGTGGCCCAGCACTCCAACATTACGCTCTACGCCTATTCCGAAGTGGAAGACATTTCGGGCTATGTGGGCAACTTTACGGTCAAGATCCGCAAGCGCACCACCTATGTGGACTGGAGCCTGTGCACGGGCTGCGGCGCATGCACAGAGAAATGCCCGGCCAAGAAAACGCCCGATACCTTCAATGAACTGACGGGCAACACCACGGCCATCACCATTGCCTTTCCGCAGGCCATCCCCAAGAAGGCCGTCATCAATCCGCAGTTCTGCCGCCAGCTCATCAAGGGCAAATGCGGCGTGTGCGCCAAGGTGTGCCCCACCGGGGCCATCAAGTACGACATGGAAGATGAAGTCATCACCGAAGAAGTGGGCAGCATTGTTGCCGCCACCGGCTATGACCTCATGGACTGGACGATCTACAAGGAATACGGCGGCGGCGCATACCCCGACGTTATCACCTCCTTGCAGTACGAGCGCCTGCTCTCCGCATCCGGCCCCACGGGCGGGCATGTGAAACGCCCCTCTGACGGCAGGGAACCCAAGAACATCGTCTTTGTGCAGTGCGTCGGCTCGCGCGACAAATCAGTGGGCCGCCCCTACTGCTCCGGCTTCTGCTGCATGTACACGGCCAAGCAGGCCATCCTGACCAAGGACCACATTCCCGATTCCAAGTCCTTTGTCTTCTACATGGACATCCGCGCTCCAGGGAAGATGTACGACGAGTTTACCCGCCGGGCCATGGAAGAATACGGCACGGAATACATCCGTGGCCGCGTGTCGCAGATTTACCCCGACGGCAACGGCCAGATGACGGTCATGGGCGTGGATACGCTGCTGGGCCAGCCTGTGGAAATCAAGGCTGATCTGGTGGTGCTCGCCGTGGGCATCGAAGCCAGCAAGGGTTCGCCCCAGCTGGCGGAAAAGCTGCGCATTTCTTACGACAGCTACGGCTTCTTCATGGAAAGCCACGTCAAGCTCAAGCCTGTGGAAACCAATACCGCCGGCGTGTATCTGGCGGGCGTGTGCCAGGGGGCCAAGGACATTCCCGCCTCCGTGGCCCAGGGTTCCGCCGCTGCTGCCAAGGTGCTGGCGCTCTTCTCCAAGGACAAGCTTGAAAGCGACCCGCAGATCGCCCAGGTGGACATCCGCCGCTGCGTCAACTGCGGCAAATGCATCCGCTGCTGCCCCTTCGGAGCCATCAAGGAAGTGGAATTCCGGGGCGAGGGCAAGGCTCAGGTCATCGAGACCGTGTGCCAGGGCTGCGGCCTGTGTACGTCCACCTGTCCGCAGGGGGCCATCCAGCTTTCACACGCTACTGACAACCAGATCCTTGCGGAGGTAAACGCCTTATGCCAGTGCTAAACGGCAAAGAACTGAGAATTGTAGGTTTTCTCTGCAACTGGTGTTCGTATGGCGGCGCGGATACGGCCGGTGTGGCCCGTGCCACCCAGCCCACTGACCTGCGCGTCATCCGTGTCCCCTGCTCGGGCCGCATTGACCCGCTGTTCATCGTCAAGGCGCTGCTCAACGGCGCGGACGGCGTGCTGGTTTCCGGCTGCCACCCCCGCGACTGCCACTATGCCGCAGGCAACTTCTACGCCCGCCGCCGCCTTGAGGTGCTCAAGCAGTTCCTGCCCGTGCTGGGCATTGACGAACGCCGCTTTGAATACACCTGGGTTTCGGCCTCCGAAGGCCAGCGCTGGCAGCAGGTGGTCACGGTCTTTACCGACCGCATCCACAAGCTCGGCCCCGCGCCCAAGCTGGAAGATCCCGAACCGCTGCTCAAAATAGCCGACATGGCGCTGACCTCCCTGCGCTCCCTTGGCACTGGGCAGAAGGCCGCCCTTGCCGAACTCAAGGAAGCCATCAAGGCCAAGCTGCCCGAGCTGGACTGCGTGCTCGGCTGGCAACAGGGCTATGACGCCGCGCACACCA
>JASGGT010000070.1:0-12534 GCA_047602655.1 Desulfovibrio sp.
ACATGAACCGGAGGGCCGGGTGAAGCCTTTTTTGACCTTGCAATCAGTTGAATCGGTACTTGAGCATATTCGGGCATTTCCCCTTTTGGGTGAAGAGCGCGTCCAGCTGGACGATGCCCTTGGTCGCAGCCTTGCCCAATGCTTCTCGGCAACAGAAGACCTGCCCGGATTTGACCGCTCCACCGTTGATGGTTTTGCCTGCCGCGCCCGCGATGTTTTTGGCGCGCAGGAGGGCAACCCCGCTCTGGTGGAATGCGTGGCCGACTGCCGTATGGGCGAAGTACCGGATATCAAGCTTGAAGAGGGGCAGGCCGCTCGCATTCTCACCGGGGGAATGCTGCCACAGGGCGCGGATTGCGTGGTGATGGTTGAATACTCCCGCCCTGCGGGAGGCAACCTCATTGAGATTACCCGCAGTCAGGCCCCGGGCGACAATGTTATTTTTCGCGATGATGACGCAACCGCAGGAGCCTTGCTGCTGCAAGCCGGGCACCGCCTGCGCCCGCAGGACATTGGCCTGCTGGCGGCTTTTGGCGTGGTGGATGTGGAGGTACGCCGCAAACCGCTGGTTGCAGTACTCTCTACGGGCGACGAAGTTGTCCCAAGTTCCGCGACTCCGCCGCCGGGCAAGATCCGCGATATCAACGCTCACAGCATAGCAGCCCTCTGCCGCGAGGCTGGCGCACAGGCCCTAAGAGCCGGGATTGTCAACGATGACGCCGCAAAACTCAAAACAGCAGTAACCCAGCTTGCAGAAATGCATGACGTTGTGGTGGTTTCCGGCGGCTCCTCTGCGGGCATGCGCGACCACACCGTGGAAATTTTTGAGTCCCTGCCTCAGGCTCAGCTGCTTGTGCACGGTGTCGCCATCAGCCCAGGCAAGCCCTTTATTCTGGCCCGGGCCGTCGTCAACGGGCGCACAGTCTGCCTTGTGGGCCTGCCCGGCCATGTCACCAGCGCGCTTGTCTGCGCGCGCGTGTTTCTTGCTCCCTTGCTGGAGCATCTTCAGGGGCATGCCGATTCCGCAAAACAGCCGCAGGTTCCCGCTGTGCTTACACGTTCTGTAGCTTCCGCACAGGGCAGGCGCGACTATCTGCGCGTGAAACTGCGCCCCCTGCCCAGCCAGCCCCCCAGGCGGGAGCAAGCAGACAAAGCCCCACAACCGCTATACGAGGCGGAACCCATCATGGGCGCATCGGGCCTTATTTCGGGCATTGCTGCGGCAGACGGCCTCATGGTCTGCCCTGAAAACCGCGAAGGTTATGATGCAGGCGATACCGTAATGGTGGAACTTTTCCGCTAGATCAATACGCATCTGGCACTATTGCCGGGAGAATCATCTTGAAGCGCAATACCTATCTGACCCTGTTGCCCCCGGAAGAAGCCCGCGCCAACTGGTTTTCATGCCTTGACGCCAAGGCTTTCGCCCTTGGCGAGGAACGCATCCCTCTGGCGCAGGCCCTGCGCCGCGTGCTCAGCAGGCCCGTAGCTGCCCTGCGGTCATCCCCTGCCTTTCACGGCGCAGCAATGGACGGCATCGCCGTACATGCGGAGGATACCTTCACCGCCTCTGCTCGCACACCCTTGCGTCTCAAAATCGGCGATCAGGCCCACTGGATCAACACAGGGCACCCATTGCCGCATGGCTGCAATGCCGTGGTCATGATGGAGAACATCAACACCCAAACCGTGCAGGACACGCACGGCGAATCGCAGTGGGCTGTTATAGAAAAGGCGGCCTTTCCCTGGCAGCACGTGCGCAAAATGGGTGAAGACATGGTGGCTACAGAGATCATCCTGCCGCCCGGCACGTGCATCGGCCCCTACGACCTTGGCGCGTTGGCGGCAGGCGGCGCGCTTGAAGTGCCCGTATTCCGCCGCCCCCGCGTTTCCATCATCCCCAGCGGGTCGGAAATTGTGCCGCTTGTGGATGCGCGAGAGGAAGACCTGCGCGCAGGCCGTGTGCTGCCAGAATTCAATTCACTGATTTTTTCGGCCATGATTACGGAGGCCGGGGGCGAAGCCGCCACACTGCCTGTGGTTCCTGACGATCCTGAAGCCATACGGGCCGCCATTGCCAGCGCCATTGCAACTGCCGACATGGTCATTCTCAATGCCGGATCTTCGGCTGGCAGCCACGATTTTACAGCCCATGTGCTCGGGCAGATGGGCACGGTGGTGACGCACGGTATTTCAGTCATGCCGGGCAAACCCACGGTGCTTGCGGTGGTCAACGGCAAGCCAGTGGTGGGGGTGCCGGGATATCCTGTTTCTGCGGGCATATCCATGGAGGAATTTGTTCTGCCCCTGCTGGCCCTGTGGCAGAAACGCGCCATGAGCGAGCGACAGAAGATCACGGCTGTCCCCTGCAATCCCCTGCCCTCGCGCCCCGGCATGGAAGAACGGCTGCGGGTCAAACTGGGCTGCGTGGGCGATACGGTTGTGGCCGTGCCCCTGCCGCGCGGCGCAGGCACCATAACCAGCCTCAGCCGGGCAGATGGCATCATCCGCATTCCACGCGACAGCGAAGGCTGCAATGCCGGGGACCCCGTTACTGTGGAGCTGCTGCGCCCCGCCACGGCCCTTGCGGGCGCGCTGCTTGCCATCGGCAGTCACGACAACACGCTTGACCTGCTGGACAGCATGCTGCGCAAGGCGCATCCGCAGTTCCGCCTCACCTCCGCCATGTGGTTTCGCTGGGCGGCATCATGGCGCTCAAGCGCGGGCAGTGCCATCTGGCGGGCAGTCATCTGCTCGACCCGGCAAGCGGCGTCTATAACCGCAAAGCAATTGAAGATAATCTGGAAGAACCCACCGTATTGCTGCGTCTGGTGGACAGGGAACAGGGCATTCTGACCGCGCCGGGCAACCCCCTTGGCATCGGCAGCATCGAAGACCTCGCCAAGCCGGGGGTGCGCTTCATCAACCGCCAGCGAGGCAGCGGAACCCGCGTGCTGCTTGATTACCGCCTGAGTTGCCTTGGCATCGCGCCCACAAGTATCAGCGGCTACCGCGACGAGGAATACACCCACATGAACGTGGCAGCCGCCGTGCTTTCCGGCCGGGTGGATGCTGGCCTTGCAGTGCGGGCGGCAGCCAATGCGCTGGGCCTGCCGTTCACGCCCATTGGCGTTGAGGAATATGATCTGGTCATTCCCCGGCGTTTTTTTGATGGGGATGCGGTTCAGGCTCTGCTGGATGTTATCCGCAGTGAGGCATTCCGCCAGACCGTGGAGAGCATGGGCGGTTATGGCACGGAAAAGACCGGGCAGATTATCTGGGAATACGCCGGGAAATAGGGCGAAAAGCGGAATGAACGGCTAGGACTTGCCCGCCCAGTCAAAACGTTCCATCTCCGGCACGGAGAGGTCGAGGTGGAACAGCGCGCTGCTGGCGGTGCGGCTCAAGATGGCCCGCAGAGCCAGCTTGGCCATGAGGCAGGCAACCGAAGCCGGGGCCAGCGCCCCAACGCCCTCGCGCCGTGCATGCTCAAGCTCGCTGTTGCTCTGCCCCTGCGGGTAAAGCTCCTCAAGCCGCGCCTGCGGGCCTGAGTTGGCGTAGCAAAAGCCTTCTTCGCGCAATACGGAACCGTGGATAAAGGGCACGCCAGCAGCGAGCGCTGCCCGCTCCAGAGCTGTTTTGGCGCTGATGTTGTCCAGGCAGTCCAGGGCCACGTCCATGCCTGCCACAAGATCGGGCAGATTGCCCGCATCTGCCACTAATTCCAGTGCTTCTGTTTCCACGTGGCTGGCAATATCCGCCAGGCCATTGCGCACTACGCAGACCTTGCGCTGCCCCAGCACACGCTCGGAGCAGAATCGCTGGCGGTTGAGATTGCTCTCGTCAAACACATCATTATCCACCAGCCGGAGGCTCCCCACGCCGGAGCGGGCCAGCAGTTCGGCCACGTGCCCCCCCAGACCGCCGCAGCCCAGCACAAGCACGCGGCTTTGCAACAGCCGCATCATTTCTTGCGCTGTGACCAGCCCGAAATTCCGGCGAAAACGCTCCGGCCAGATGTTCTGCCCCAGCAGATAAATCATGGCGGCACGTAACGTCAGAGCCTGAGACGCAGCCCAAAGGCGCAAGCCCTCAAGGCTCACGAACAGTGTCACCTGCCCATTGCCAGCAGGTTGTGTCTGATATTCTGCCCGGATATAAGGGCTGAAGAACTGGTGCAGATCATATCTTGTCATGGTCAACGGGCCTAGCCTCCTCCGACAGCCGGAAAATAGGCAATACGGTCTCCGTCGCGCATGAGATCGCTCACCTGCTGCTGGCGTCCGTTGACCATGACAATTTTTATGTCTTGCGGCGGCAAACCCAGATGTTGCGCCAACTGGGCCACAGTGCTTCCTTCCGGCATTTCCACCTGCAGGCCTGTTTCCGGCACGTAGCCCGGCACATGGTCACGCAAAGTGGTGCTCAGCTTAACGGTCAGTTTCATGGACGCTCCTTGACCTCATGAGGTCTTGTCCAGTTATGCCCGCCCTGTCCGAAAACAGTCAAGCCAGCCGGGGCACACGCTATGGCGCCACCGTAAAACAAAATCTCGGGTCTCCGCTCCGAGCCAGCCGGAGCGGAGACCAATAAGGGCAACCCTACTTCTTTTCCTCAATCCAGTTGAAGACAGTCTTGAGTTCTTCGTGGGTGATATCAAAGGTAGTGTTGTGCGGGGGCAGCTTTTCGTCAGTGAAGAAATCGGGCAGCACGTCCGCAGCCTGGGTGATGCCAGCGCGGCGGTTGAAGTCGATTTCTGTGGAAAGAATGCGCTGGCCCAGAGTCACAACATCGTCGCCAGTGAGCTTCCAGCCAAACTTGGCATTGAGCATGTCCACAATGGCAGGCAGGGCGTCCGGCACATCAAGGATGGCAAAAGCAGTGAACAGGCACAGGCCCACGGAATCCACAGAGGCGGTAGCCACCTGGAGATTGCGTGAAAGCTCGATCTGACCGTCCTTCTTGAGGGGGTCAACCGTACCGCCGCAGTTGAGGATGTTGGCCGTCACCGCGTAACCGGCGGTGTGGTCAGCGCCCATGGGCGAGGTGGCGTAGGTGACGCCCTGCCCTTTGACCGCACGGGGGTCATAAGCGGGCAGGCTCTGGCCCTTGACCGCAGGCACGCGCCGCACGCCAAACACCCGGCCCGTGGTGGCCGCGCCGCAACCAACAATACGACCAAGCGGAGAGCCATCGCTGATGCCGTTCATGACATCAAGCACAGCCTTGGTATCCCCGTAGGGGATAGCTCCGCCAGCCATGGCAACACCCACGGCAACGCCCACGTCGATGGTGTCGACGCCGATATCATCGCACATGTAGTCGTACTTGGAGATTGCATCGAGATCGCCAATGCCGGAGTGGGGGCCGAAGCACCACAGGGTTTCGTATTCGGGCCACTTGCTCTGGAACTTGCCCTTCTTGTCGGGCAAAATGCCGCTGCAACGGATCATGCAGCCGCTCATGCAGCCGTGGGCCACCTTGCCCTCGCCGCCGCGTTCCTTGGTGAGCTGGTTCAAAAGCTCGCCAGAAACTGACTCATGTTTGTCAAACTGACCAACAGTAAAGTTGGCGGTGGGCAGACCGCCCGCCTCGTGCAGGATATTGACGAGCACGGCGGTGCCGTATTCGGCAAGTCCCTTACTGGTGATGGGATGTTCGGAAAGCGCCGTGGCGAAGCGCTTGGAAGCCTCGCGAAAAGCCTTTTCATCAGCCAGAGGCTGGCTCTTGCCGCCTTCGGGATTCACAATGATGGCCTTGAGGCCCTTGGAACCCATTACCGCGCCAACGCCGCCGCGCCCGGCATGGCGCATGGGGCGGAGTTCGCGGTCGGTGCAGGCGATGGAAGCCGCGGTGAGCTTGAATTCGCCCGCCCGGCCAATGGTGATGTAGCTGCAATCCTTGCCGTACTTTTCCACCAGCTTGGCAACAGCATCAAAGTTGTTCATCCCGGCCACTTCGGCGGGAATCAGCCTGGCGTGGTCCTTGCTCACTTCGAGCTGCCACCATTCGCCTTCCTTGGCCATGTCTTCCACAATAACTGCCAGAATGCCCAAACGGGCCAGGTGACCGCCGGGTTGACCGCCCGCGTTGGATTCCTTGATGCCTTCGGTCAGCGGGCTTTTGCAGCCCACAGAAATACGGTTGGCGTTGGGGCTGTTGGTAGCGCCCAGCAGGCCGGGAGCAAAAACAAGCTTGTTGTGGGGGCCAATGGGCGTACAGGTGGGGGGCACCTCACGCGCAACGATGGTAGAAGTCAACGCACGGCCGCCAAGGCCAGCGTATTCTTGAGGTATTTCTTCAAAAACACAGGTCTTGGTTGCCATATTGACGCGCAAAAAACGGAACATGGAGCCTCCTTAAACAAGGCGCAGTTACGCCTGTTTGTGTTTATCCTTCGATACCATCGTGAGAAAAAAAAGTGCAAGCCCGCAAAAAAAATGACGCGCTTTTTGCCCTGGCTGGAAAAAATAGAGACAAAAAAGGGATTTTTTCTCTCAATATTGCGAAATATAAAATATTGTTATCAAAAAACAACAAATTTCCGCATCCGGGACGGCTTGCGGCAAAAGGGGCGGGAAAAACCGGGGATGCAAGGAAGCAGGCCGGGGAAAAATACCAAAAAAAATCAGGCGAAGGCGTCCATGTCCCACGCTGTGCCAAGTTTGATTTCCCTTGCATCAAGGGCGCGCAAAAGGGCCGGATCATGCGTGGCGCAGACAACAGTCATGCCTTCTGCCGTACTGTTCCTTACGGCCAGGGCAATGGCCCGTGCGCTTGCGGCATCCACATTGGCTGTTGGCTCGTCAAGCAGCAGCACCCTTGGCCGCAGGGCCAGGCGCGATGCCAGGGCAACCCTTTGACGCTCCCCGCCAGAAAGCTCACGCGGGCCGCGATCCGCAAAATTCCAGGGATCGTCAAAGCCTGCGGCCTGCATGCAGCGTTCAAAGACTTGCCGCAGTTCTCCCGTCTGGTTGCGGAATTTCAGCCCAAGCGCCACGTTATTGAAAACGCTCATGTGCAGCAGATAGGGATCCTGCAAGAGCAGGGTTGCCTCCTTGCGGCCCTCCGCACCACCGGCATAGCGCAGCTCGCCAGCAGCCGGGCGCTCCAGAAAGGCCAGCAGCCGCAACAGGGTTGATTTGCCGCAGCCATTGGGGCCGGTGAGGAATACTGCCTCACCCTCTTCAATAGCAAGGTACTGTATATTGAGGGCTTCACGTCCATTATAGCGCTGCACAATGTTGCAGGCTTCATACAAATTGGCGCTCATGCCCGCCCCCTGCGCCGGAAAAAGGCAAGCGCCAGATTGACCACAAAGGCCATGAGCAACAGCACAAGGCCAAGGGCAATACCCTGGGCAAAATCGCCCTTGCTGGTTTCAAGGGCAATGGCCGTTGTCATGGTGCGGGTGGCGTAACGAATGTTGCCCCCAAGCATCATGGCCACGCCCACTTCTGTAATCACGCGGCCAAAGGCCGTAACGCAAACCATACCCACGGCGTAACGGCACTCCCACAGCGCGTACATGGCAAGCTGCCTGCTGTTGGCCCCCAGCGTGAGCAGGGTTTCGCGACAGCGGGGATCAAGGTCTTCAAGCGCCTGTGCTGTCCACGAAACCACGATGGGCAAGGCCAGCACCGCCTGCCCGATGGCCATGCCCGGCAGGGTAAACAGCAGACCGTATTCGCCTAGTGGGCCGCGCGCGGTGATAAAGGCGTAGACCAGCAGGCCGATCAGCACCGTGGGAAAGGCCAGCAAGGTATCTGAAACAAGCCGCAGAGCCCTTTTTCCGGGAAAGGAGCAATGACCAAGCAGAAAACCCAGCGGCACACCCATCAACAGGGCTGCCGCCATGGCATAGCAGGTAGACGCAATGGTCGCATAAATTGCCGAAAGCGTGGCTGCATCCATATGCGTGAGCAGATACAAGGCGCTGCTGAAACCGTTGATAAGATAATCCATTGCTGCCGCTCGTTGCTGGTCAAAATAGCATTCGCCCGAAGCCGGGGCACACCACCGGCCCCGGGCGAATGCGTGTTACATGCCTGCGTTGCCGGGATGCGCTACTTGCTGGCATTGGGGAAGAAAAGCTGCTTCCCCTTGAGCATATACCCGGCGATCTTCTGCTGGGTGGCCGGGGCAACCCACCAGTCTTCAAACTTCTTGGCCAGATCGGTCTTGACCTTGGGGCACTGGGCGGGATTGACCGTGATGACGCTGTACTGGTTGAACAGGGCCTTGTCGCCTTCAACCACGATAGCCAGCGGATTTTTGTCACCCATCTTGTCGGCAAAGGTGATCCAGGTTCCGCGGTCGGTGAGGGCATAGGCCTGCTTTTCGGCAGCCATGTTCAGGGTAGAAATCATGCCCTGCCCGGCTGAAAAATACTTGGGATCCTTGTCGGGCACAATGTTGCTCTGCTGCCACAGCTTCTGCTCCGCCTTGTGCGTGCCGGACTGGTCGCCACGGCTCACAAAGCCCGACTTGGTATCCAGAATACGCTTGAGCGCCTCGGCAGTGGTCTGCCCTTTCACGCCAGCGGGGTCGGCCACAGGGCCAACGATCACAAAGTCGTTGTACATGACCTGGCGGCGGTCCACGCCATGCCCGGCCTTGACGAATTCAAGCTCAGCCGAAGGCGCATGCACCAGCAGCACATCAGCATCGCAATTTTTGGCTATTTCAAGGGCTTTGCCTGTGCCCACAGCTACCCACTTAAGCTCAATGCCGGTTTCCTGCTTGAAGACAGGCTCCAGATATTCGAGCAGGCCGGAATCCTGCGTGCTGGTGGTGGTTGCCATCATGAGAGTATCGGCGGCCAGAACTGGCGCGGCGCAGGCCATGTAGCCCGCAGCGCAGGCCAGGAGCAGAAAACGGGGGAAACGGAACATGGATCAGACTCCTTTTGAAGAGGTAATCTTGAAAGACCAACTCTGTTCAGCGCGACATTAATCACGCTATCATGAAAAAGCGGGACATAAAAGATTGCCAAAGGAGGCGCAAATCAGGGCAGCACCAAACCGGCTTATGCGGACCGGGCCGATATCAGAAAAAAAGCTAGTCGGCCACCAGCCGAACCGCGCTGGAGGCAAAATGGGCATACACCTTTTTGCCGTCACACAAATGCATGTTGCCCAATGTGCAGGTGTCTACCGTTGCCCGCAGGGTTGTGCCGTCTGGCAAACCAACGCAGACAAAGGTTTCCACCATGTCCGAGTGCAGGCTGTCCACCACGCCCTTGACGCAGTTGGCAAGAGTCAGGGACGATTTTTCAGGGCTCAGAACTATGCGCTCCGGGTCTACCCGCACGCTCAGCACCTGATTTTCGTGTACTTCATGCAGGGCGGCTTCTTCCGGTGTACAGGCCGCCGCGAGCCTGAAATCTGAAAAAGTGGTTATCTCCACATATACCTTGCGCATGCCGGTGAATATGCGGGTAACAATGCCCCAAAAAAGATTGGTTCCATCATCGGCCTCGCCGCCGTGGCAGGCGCTTGTCGAAGCGTCTTTTCCTTGAGCCTGCGAGGTGAGCAGCTTGCGCGCTTCGCCGTCAGAAAAGTTCAGGAAGGCCAGCAGCTGGTCAGCGTCCTGTTGCCCCAAAAACTTGAGCACCAGCGGCATGGGCACGTGCAGTTCCAGCAGCTCAAGCCCGCGTGAATAGCGTATGGCACGAGGCCCCACGCAGGCAGACGGCAGGTCCATCAGGCTGCCCACTGCGTAAAATTTCTTGCGCAGAAAGCTCTGGTCAAACTGCAAAAAATCAGGCTCCGTCGCCTGCGGCAGACCAAGAATGCGCCGGATATTGCGCATGGCGCTCACAGGCAGCAAGATTTCGCGCGCGTTGGAGCCAGAAACGCGCAGCATGCCCGTGATGGTATCGATGGATGAACGGGGCTCCAGCGCCAGCACTTCGCCCAGCCGCAAGCCGCCATAGCGCATAAGCAAAAAGATCAGGTGCAGACGCGCCCGCATGGTCTTTTGCGTGCGTGTTGCAGCCTCGGCCTCCCACTGTTCCCAGCACAGGGTCAGGCCTTCGAGTTGTTGGCGGGTCAGATGATTACGCATAATTTTTCTTGGAGCGAGAATAGCAGGTTGCACAGCCGCTGTCAGCTATGCCTTTTTTGACCACAGATACTGCCTCTTGGTGAATCCCCGGCCGCTTTGCGCATATTATCACTTTTACATGGTGGCCTGCCAAGAAATCTTCACGCAAAAGCCCGCCGAAGTTGCACAACTTCGGCGGGCTTTACATTATAACGGGCAGTTCCGGGCACCCCGTCCAGGCAACCTTTCGGTTATTTGGACGCGCTCTGCGCCGTGAACTTGCCTGCTACTTTTATCAGTTCGGTAAGCAGACCCAGGGTCTGTTTGCCTTCCGCGCTACCAAGAGCGCCAATAAGACCAAAAACGCCCGTGGGCTTCACGTTGGCCGTGTCGATCTCGCCCAGCATGCCGATCAGGTTCGTGACCTTGGCTTGCAGGTCGGGGTCGGCAAGGCGCTGCAACTGGCTGACCAAAAAGGCCAGACCCTCGCCTGTTTTGGCAATATCTTCCGGGCTCATGGAGCCAAGCAGGTTGCCACCGGCGTTTTTGAACGCAGACATCTTTTCAAACACGCCATCCTTTTCCCATTCGCCCATCTTTTCGATGATGTGCGGAAAGGTCGGCGCAAACGCAGGGTGCAGAATCTTCCACAGATCGGTGGCGTTCTCGAGCTGGTCGAGCAGCCACGTAAGCCGGGGAACAGTCAGCAGGCCCTTTCGCCCCAGATCCAGAATATCGTCAAGCGTAACCCTGCCGTTGAGGGTTTCCATCTCTTCAACAATAAGGCGGAAGGCATGGTTTCCAATGGGCGTCAGCTCGCTCAGCAGCATGCTGCTGCTTTCCTTGCTCGCTTGAAGGTCGCTGAGCCTGCCTTCAATGGCTTCCAGCCGCTCAAGAATCTTATCTTCAGGTGTCATATGATCCCTCCGGTCTACTTGCTTCTCAGCAAGGAGGTATCTTTCCCTGCAAGATACATATTGGGTTCAAACGGGAGCTCATGGCCTTTCAGCATGAGGTTGTAGTACACCCACTTGAACATGAGCTTACCCCAGTAGTTGATGTGGCTTTCGCCCAGCAGCTCGAAGGGGCCAACGCCGGGCAGCGGGAACATGCCCGGCAGGGGTTCCACAGCGTAGCTGAAGTCGATGAGCGAGGCCTTTTCAAAACCTGTGACGATAAAGCAGTTGGTGTGGCCGTCAAACCTGTAATAGTTGTCGGTGCCTTCAATGTCGGCCATCAGGTTCTGGGCGATCACGTCGGCTTCAAAGTGGGCCACAGACCCGGCTTTTGACGCGGGGACGTTTGTTGCGTCGCCGATGATGTACATGTTCTCGAACTTTTTGGACTTCAGCAGTTCCTTGTCCGTATCGATGAAGCCGGTCACGTCGGAGACTTCGGATTCGATGAGGAATTCCTGCCCAAGGTTCGGGGGAATGCTCACCAGCAGGTCGTAGGGGATTTCATCGCCCGTGACGGAAGCGATAACGGCGCGGTCGGCTTCAACGCTGTCCACAGTCCAGTTGGTTGTGACCTTGATGCCCTTCTGCTCGCACAGCGCGCCAAGAATGTTGTTTGCCACAGGCTTGGTAAAAGCACCCGTAAGCGGCGTGACAAGCTCAATTTCCACATCTTTGCGCACGCCCATCTTCTGCAGGTACCAGTCGGCCATGTACACAAATTCCAGAGGCGCAACCGGGCACTTGATGGGGGTCTCGCAAATGTGGAGAACAAGACGACCCTTTTTGAAGTGCTTCAGCTTGTTGCCAAGCGCCGCAGCACCATCGTGGGTGTAGAAGTTGTGGATCTTGCCGCCCCAGTCGTCCAGAAGGCCGGGCACTTCATCGGGAGCGATTCTTGCGCCGGAGGCAACAACAATCCAGTCATAGGTGTGCGTGCTGTTTTTGCATTCGACCTTGCGCTGGATAGGATCCACAGCTGTGATCGTATCAATCACGAAGTTAACTCCGCGGCTGATAAAATCCTTTTTGGGACGAACGCAACCCTGCGGCGTGTCAACTCCAAAAGGAATCAGCAGCCAGCCGGGCTGATAGTGATGGACGGGATCCCGGTCAATCAGCGTTATTTCCCATTCTCTTTCACTCAAGAGCTTTCTCATCTTCGTGGCTATCATGGTTCCGCCAGCGCCAGCACCAAGAATAAGCAATTTTTTCATGCAATTAACCCCAAATTTAAGTATATAGCAGTGCGCCATAAAAAGGTTTCCCTACTACGACCAGGCACAATCATTGCGCGCCGATACCTTAGTAAGATGGTATTATTTGCTTAGTACCACAGCTAATTTTCAACTGCACTATTTATGTCAATAAAAATGGACATATATCATTTAATACCTACTAACTAAGTATTTTATTAGCGCACATACACGCATCTGCATGCGCCTTGCGGCCACGACTATTTGGCTGAAAAGTTAGGAAGATGCATGAATCCCCCAGCCAGTTTGGACATCGCTGGGGACTTTCGAAAAAG
>JASGGT010000008.1:0-37864 GCA_047602655.1 Desulfovibrio sp.
ACTTTCGTCCTGCTCAACCCGGCCGCCGGGGAATTCCCACAGATTGCCCCACACGCCCGAAGGCGGGCGTTTTTGCACAAATATCCTGTTGCCGCATCGCAAAACTCCGGTCACTGCGTTGACGGGCTTGATGGTGGCTCGCTTGCCAGGCACCGGGCGCTGGTCTGTGATGCCCAGATGCAGGCTGATGCAGAACTGTGCCAGCGGGCATTCGGCGCAGCGCGGTTTTTTGCTGCAAACAAGCGCACCAAGCTCCATCATGGCCTGATTGTGTTCTCGCGACTTGCCCTCGGGCACCAGCCGCAAGGCCCAGCGGTGAATGATGCCCGCTGCCGGATTCTGCTTTACAGGGCTGTCCACATCAAAGACCCGCGCGATGACGCGCTCCACGTTGGCGTCCACGCAGGGCAGCTGTTCGCCAAAGGCAATGCTTGCCACCGCGCCGGCCGTGTAGGGGCCGACGCCGGGCAGGCCCCGGATGGCCTCAAGCTCCGAGGGAAAAACGCCGCCATGCTCCGCCATGACCTTGCGGGCGGCTGTCAGAATATGCCTTGCGCGCGAATAGTAGCCAAGGCCTTCCCACTGGCGCAGCACGTCTTCCTCGCTGGCGGCGGCGAGGGTTGCTATGTCGGGGAAGCGCTGCATCCAGCGGTTGAAATAGCTGACGCCACGCTCCATCTGGGTTTGCTGAAGCATGACTTCGGAAATCCACACTTCGTAGGGTGTGTAGTTGATCCGCCATGGCAGGCGGCGCTGGTTTGCCGCAAACCAGTCGAGCAGGGCGTTTTGCAGGTCGCCAAGGTGATCCTGGGGCGGCAGATGAATGCTGGTTGCGGCCTGTTCCGGCATACCCGGCAGTGTTGCCGGTTGGGGCTTGGAAATCTTGCGGTTCATGTTGCGAAGCCTATACCGGGAAACGGGCATTGTCATCCGCGCCTCCATACCCTATATTCGCGCCAATGGCGGGGCGAACGCCCGCTGTGCAGAATAACCATTCAAGGAGCACCCATGTCCGACAATCCTACGGTTTTGCTGGAGACCTCCTCCGGCGACATTCTTGTGGAGCTTTATGCCGACAAGGCCCCCCAAACCGTTGCCAATTTTTTGAAATATGTGGATGACGGCTTTTATGCCAACACCATTTTTCACCGCGTTATCCCCGGCTTCATGATTCAGGGCGGCGGCCTTGGCGCGCGCATGGACGAAAAGTCCACCCGCGAACCTGTGACCAATGAAGCCGACAACGGCCTCAAGAACGAGCGCGGCACCCTGGCCATGGCCCGCACCCGCGATCCCCACAGCGCCACCGCACAGTTCTTCATCAATCTGGTGGACAACGAATTTCTCAACCACAGCTCCCCCACCCCTGACGGCTGGGGTTACTGCGTTTTCGGCAAAGTGACCGAAGGCATGGAGAATGTGGACAAAATTGCCAAGGTTAAGACCAAGACAGTGGGCTTTCATGAAAACGTGCCCACAGATATGGTACTGATCACCGGGGCAAGCCGCTTCGAATAAATGGCGCGGCAGGCTTTGCCCTGCAACGCTGTCACATGGAACCGCCGTATGCCCGCAGTCGCGGCGCTGCGGCGATTTTGTGTTTGAGCGGCCCTTCACGCACAGGCAAGCTGTGCGCCAAACCTGAAAAAAAGGAAAAGCCATGTCCAGAGACATTGTCGCCGCCCTTGAAGAACCCTATCAGCGCGCCTGGGCCCTGCTGGCCCAGTATATGGACACCTGCCCCGAAAACATCTGGGCCGAAACCAACGGCGGCTGGCCCGTGTGGCAGCAGGTGGCCCACGCCATTGCCGTGCTGAATTTCTTTATTCTTGAAAAAGATGATGAAGCCTTTTTGCCCGCGCCAGCTGGCATTGGCGTGCTGATGCTCAAGGAGCAGGGCAAGGATGTTGTGAGCAAAGAAGCCATGCAGGCTTACGGCAAATTCGTAAAGGCCGCAGTGGACGCACGGCTTGCAGCGCTTTCCAATGCTGATCTGACCAGGGTGCAGGAGCGCGTGAGCAAAAAGATTGGCCGGGATCTCACCTATGCGGCCATGATTGCCATGCTGGCCTCGCACACCACCTATCATCTGGGCTCCTGTGATGCGGCTTTGCGGGATCACGGTTTGCCGGGCGTGTTCTAGCCTGCAATCGTATTCCGTTGTTGACAGGGCGTTCTGCGGCAAGCTTTGGGGCTGCCGCAGAACGCCCTGCGCAAACTGCTCTGCGCATGGGCCACGGGCAATGAAGGGCAGCGGCGCAATTTTTTTTGATAAATCATCTGGAACAACTTGACTCGGCAGCGTGGAGCCTTAACTACAAATCATAGCTTGAACGTACGTTTTTTCGGCAGGTGTTGCCGTTAAAAACAGCAATATAGATTTGAGCGCAACCTGCACTAAGCGGGAGGTTGTTATGGCTACCTGGAAGAACGATCCCGACCATTCGCACCTTGGTTTTGTGGTGCGGCATCTCATGATTACCGACATCAACGGCAGGTTTGCAGACGTTGCCATTGACCTTGAAACCGCCAACGACGACCTTTCTGACGCTGTATTTACCATGACGGCCAAGGCCACGAGCATTGATACACACGTGCACGCGCGGGACGAGCATTTGCGCTCGCCGGATTTTTTTGATGTGGCGCAGCACCCCGAAGTTACCTTCCAGAGTTCGTCTGTGCGCCTTGGACCGGATCGTACCGGAACCATCACTGGTCTGCTTGAAATGCGCGGCGCCTCGCGCGAAGTGACATTCAACATCACAGCCAGCGACCGCATCACCAATCCCATCAACAACAAGGAAACGCAGTCTTTCAGCATCACCGGCGAGGTGAATCGCAGCGACTTTGGTATTGGCCCCAATATCCCGGCCGCCATTGTGGGAGACAGGGTGAAGGTGGCTGCTAACTTTGAAGTTTCGCCAGCCTAGGCATCTGAATATTAAGATGTTTTGCGGGGGTTCCTTGAGATTAGAGCCCCCGCAAGCTATGGACAAACCCTGTTGATTATGCGCTTTGTTTTGATGCCTGCCTGTAACAGCTCACGGATGATTACTTTCAGCCTCCGATATTTCCCACCACGCGAAATCCGGCCCCGCCATACCCCGGGTTACGTTTAAAAGCCGCTCCTGCAAAACAGGGGCGGCTTTTTATTCTTCGCAGGTATTCTCCGCACAAAAAAAGGCCGGGTTCACATGCCCCGGCCTGATGGCCCTATGTGGGCCGATATATATTTGAACCTTACTGGATCTTGCAGTTGCCGTCGTTGCAGTCTTCGGTGGCGATCACAGGCGTAGCCTGGAACAGCACAACCTGTTCGCGTCCCTTGTTGGTGATGACCACCACGGTGATGCGCATGAGACCTTCGGGCAGGGCAGGTGTGGCCTTGGCCTTGAGGTAGCCTGTGCCGGTGATGAGCTTGGCGTCGCTGATCAGGGCCGTGCGGGCATTGGTGAAGGTCAGGCGGTCAATGACAAGTTCCTTGCTCTTGATGGTATTGATGAAGTGTTCCTTGTCCTCAATGTGCCCGTTGGCGTTGATGTGCCAGTAGTTGGGGGCCAGCAGGGTTTCAAGGGCCGGGACGTCGCCTGTCATCACGGCTTCTGTATAGAGCGCCACGGTGTCTGCCTTGGCATGGGCAAGCCCTCCTGACAGGGCAATCACAAGGGCTATGAACATGGTGGTTACTTGCAGAATCTTCATGATATCCTCCCTGAATGGGCTGTTGGGGCGGCCAGAACGAAAATTGCCAATGTGCACGGATTCTTCTATGATTATATGTAAAGAGTTAAGCAAAACTTTTCCATTGTAAAGCGAATATCTGCCATAGAGCCGGATTCCCTGGCATTTTTTACTGTGAGGCATATGTTTTCATGTTAACCAGCATTTTGCAAACCATTGGCAACACCCCCATGCTGCGGCTCGACCTTTCACGCGACCTGCCCGGCACTGTCTGGCTGAAGCTTGAGAACCGCAATCCCGGCGGTTCCATCAAGGATCGCGTGGCCTTTCACCTTGTTGGCGAAGCTCTGGAAGAAGGGCGCGTTGAGCCGGGCGGAGTGCTGGTGGAGGCCACCAGCGGTAATATGGGCATTGGCATGGCTCTGGTTGCCTCGGTGCGTGGCTTTCGCTGCATACTGACCATGCCCGAATCCATGAGCGTTGAGCGCCGCAACCTGCTGCGGGCGCTGGGCGCAGAGCTTGTGCTCACCCCGGCGGAAGAAGGCATGAGCGGAGCAGTGGCTGCTGCAAAACGCATTGCCGATGAGCAGGATGCCTTTGTTCTCGGCCAGTTCACCAATCCACAGGCCGTGGTGGCCCATTACAAAACCACCGGGCCGGAAATTTTCAAGGACAGCGTGGGCAAGATGGACGTGCTGGTCGCGGGCGTTGGCTCCGGCTCAACCATCACGGGCGTCGGGCGGTACCTCAAGGAGCGCATCCCCGGCTTCAAGGTGGTGGCCGTGGAGCCAGCCGCCTCGCCGGTGCTCTCGGGTGGCAAACCCGGCCCCCATCTCATTCAGGGTATTGGCGCTGACTTTGTGCCAGCCATCCTTGACCGTGCGCTTTTGGACGAAATCATCCAGATGGATGGCGAGGAAGCCATAAGGACCGCCCGTCTGCTCATGGAAAACGGCATAATGGCGGGCATATCCACGGGTTCCAACGTGCGCGCGGCCCTTGATCTTGCGGCGCGGCCAGAAATGCAGGACAAGAATATCGTTACCATTGCCTGCGATACGGGCGAGCGCTACATGTCCACGCGTCTGTTTCAGGGGCTGTAGCTCTTGACGAGGCCGCTTGCCCCCTGCCCCCCTGATGAGCAGGGCATGGGCTTTGACGGGCGGTGCTCCTCCGTGGTGTACGGCAAAAAATATGAAAAAACTGTCTTTCGGCTTGCACGGCTAAATATTTGCACGTAGCAACCGATAAGAGAGTCAGCGTAAGCTTCGCTCACCGGCTGGCAGCAAACTGTTTCAGGTCTGCCGTCCGACATTAACGGGCTCCGGCCCAACGGAGAGCTTTTCCATGGCGCAGACCAACATCCTGCTGGAAACCGGCACCAATGAGCTGGAGATTGTGGAATTTTTCGTCAACCAGGACGGTTACGAGGCCCACTATGGCCTTAATGTGGCCAAGGTGGTTGAAATTGGCCGTCGCCAGCCGGTGACGGCCATGGAAATGCGCCACAAAGCCCTTTTGGGCGCGTTTTTGCACCGCAATGGCCGTGTTGTGCCGCTGATTGATATGGCCCAGTTTTTGGGCAGCGGGCCCATTGAAAACGATGACGCCAAGGTCATCGTCACCGAATTCAACGGCGTATGTACGGGCTTTTTGGTGTCGGGGGTCAACCGCATCTATCGCCTGAGCTGGACGGATGTGGAAGCACCGGGGCAGTTCTTGCAGAATATGAGCCGCAGCTCGGTAACGGGCGTGGTGCGGCTGGAAGAGCGCGTGATCTTTTTGCTCGATCTTGAAGCCATTGTAGCCGAACTGCATCCGGCCATGGCCATGCGCTTTGACGCCTCCGATATGCGCCACAGCGGGGAAAAAGTTTACAATATCCTCCATGTGGACGATTCAAGCAGTATCCGCAGTCTGCTGCTCGATCTGCTCAACAAGGAAGGCCGCTTCACTGTGACGCAGAAGGTCAATGGGCAGGATGCCTGGGATTACCTGAAGGTGCTGCGCGACCGTTGCGAGGCAGAAGAACGCCCCATTTCCGATTTTGTTCACGGCATCATCACAGATATTGAAATGCCCGGCATGGATGGTCTGGCCCTGTGCAAGCTCATCAAGGAAGATAAAATTCTTAAAAAATTGCCCGTGGCCATCTTCTCTTCCATGATCAACGAGCCTCTTGCCAAAAAGTGCGCGGTTGTTGGTGCTGACGTGCAGTACACCAAGCCGGACCTCAAGGTGCTCTCCGTTAAACTGTACGACCTGGTGACGGAAGCCTGGGGCTAAGACAGTTTTTGTTTAAAATGTTCTGAAGGCCCTGACCGTACTGGTCAGGGCCTTTTTGCGTTGTGGTTTTTTGTGTTTCCATCTGGCAGCGGCCCTTTCTTGCCCAGCTCTGCAACCTTCAGTATGCTGCACGTGGGGTTCCGCAAGTTTTTGTTGCTGAAAAGTCAGCAATAACCCCCGCCTGCCGCTCCTGCGTTCACTCTTTTACCCTGAGATACCTATGCCTGCCCTGCCGGAAGAAAAAATGCTTGTCGAACAGGTGATGCACGACAATCCGGAGACCCTGACCCCTGATCACAAGCTCAAGGACGCGCTCCCTGTGTACGAGCGTCATGGCGTGAACTGCGTGCCTATTCTGGATGCGGAAAAGCGGGTCAAGGGCATTCTTACCATTTTTCGTCTCGTTCAGGCAGTGCGCGCAGGAAAGTCTTTTGATGCGTCCATCAGCGAGGTCATGGACACCAACCTTGTGAGCATTCGCAACGATGACACTTTTGGCATGGCGTGCAGCATGCCCATAGACAGAATGCTCGTGCTGGATCACGAAGACAGGCTTGTGGGTGTTTTGACCAAGAAAGAGCTGATCCACAAAATATACGTGGCCTTCAGAAATGCGGATATCCACAACCGGGAGTTGAGCGAGGTCATCAACTGCGCCACTGACGGCATCATGATTTTTGATGCCGAAGGAACCCCGCTGTTCAGTAACGACAAAATCCGCAGCTTGCTGCCAGACTGCGATAATATGGCCGCGCCTGCCTCGCCGGACATGGAAGTTGTGGCCGATCTGCTGAAAAAAGCCGTGGCTCACCGCAAGGCTCACAGCTCCCTGCTCGAAAACTGCAACGGCAAGCAGGTGGTTTTTACCATAACGCCCCTGTTTGACGAAAAGGAAAAGCTGTTCCGCTGCGTGCTTTCCGCTCAGGATATGACGGAAATAACCCGCTTGCAGACAGAGGCGGAGAACACCCGGCGGCGGCTTGCGGCCTTTCAGGAGGCCTCGCACAAGGGCAAAAAAGTCATTGCGTGCAATCCAGCCATGCGGCGTCTGCTGCGCGAGGCCGAGAGGCTTGGCAGTGTGGATTCAACTGTGCTTATTACCGGTGAGACCGGTACGGGAAAAGAAGTGCTCGCCATGCACATCCACAGCCACAGCGGCCGCCGTAACGGGCCGCTTGTGCAGATCAATTGCGGCACCATTCCCCAACACCTTCAGGAAGCGGAACTGTTCGGCTACGAAAAAGGCAGTTTTACCGGGGCCAATGCCAGCCGGGTGGGCATGCTTGAGGTCGCCAACGAAGGGACGCTCATGCTTGATGAGGTGGGCGAAATGGATATGTCCCTTCAGGTCAAGCTGCTGCGCGCCCTTCAGGAGGGTGTGATCTACCGTATCGGCGGGCGCAAACCCGTGCGCCTTAATGTGCGCATCATTGCCATGACCAACAGGGATCTGCTTAAGATGGTGCGGGAAAACACCTTTCGCGAAGACCTGTATTATCGTCTTAACGTGATTCCTCTGATGGTTCCGCCGCTGCGCGAAAGGCAGGAAGACATCCTGCCGCTTGCGCAGCATTTTCTTGCCTGTTTCAGCAAAAAATACTCTACCCGGTGCATGATTGGGCCGGAAGAAGAGCAGATGCTCCTGGCCTATCCGTGGCCAGGCAATGTGCGAGAGCTGGGAAACTTTGTGGAAAGGCTGACCATTGCCAGTTTCTCCGCCGGGCATTGTGCCTCGGTGTGGGAGAGCATTGCTCCGGCTGGCAGAGCTGCCGCCGCTGGCTCTGGCAACATGCGCGACCAGATCAAGATGTTTGAGCGGCAATGCATTGAAAGCGGGCTTGCAGCCACAAGCAGCATCCGCGCCGCGGCGCGAAAGCTGGGCATATCCCACCCCACCCTGTTGCGTAAAATGCGGGAACACGGTCTTTCGGTCCAGGAATGAACCACGTGACGGAGCCTTCTGTTGCAAGATGTATCCAGGATGAACTCCGGGGCCATTTTCCTGTGAGCCGTGCGTTTTTTTGCTGCGGTTTAAAAATGGACCGTGCGGTTTGATTTTGAACCACTCCCCTTCTTGCAGCCTATAGTGGATTCCAACGTTATTATTTCAATTAAAACGAATTGTTACATATTTCATTTACTGAGTCCCTGTGCCCAGATTGGCCCGCATAATCCATGCGGGCTTTTTTATATCTAGCTGATAATAATTATAAAACTTTTTGGAACAAACATTGCTAAGGCATGTTCACAATAAAAAGCTTTGTTTAAGTGATGCTGTGCAAAACCAGCCACGAAAGCATTCAGTCGCAGTTGCCGCCACGGGCCCGGTGGCAAGCGTCTGAAACAGAGAAGGCAAACGGCAGGGGCTACAGTCGTACAGCCCATGCGCAAGGGCTGTCCCCTTGCCGTTCAGCCGCCAGACTGCGGCAAAATCATCTGTTATGATGAGGAGTTAATATGACATCTTCGGCTTTTTGGATGTTCGGCCTCGCACTTGCGTATACGCTCTTGCTCATTGTTATGAGCCAGATAGCCAAGAAAAAGGCCAAGGCGGGCGAAGATTTTTTTGTGGGCGGGCGCAAGTTCAGCCGATGGACCGTGGCCTTTTGCATTACAGGCCTCTTTTCAGGCTCAACCTATATCGCCATCCTCGAACTTTCGTATTTTACAGGTATTTCAGCTATCTGGTACGGCGTTGCGGAACTGACCCACGTGCTCATCATCGCACTGGTGCTGATCGGGCCGTTCCGCAAAAGGATGATGGTCACCATTTCTGGCCTCATTGGCGACAGATACGGGCGCACGGCAAAGGGCATAGCCGGAGCCATCACGGCCATCACGTTTCCCATGTGGTCTGTGGCTACGGCGCTTGCTTTCGCCTCGTGCATCAATGCCCTCACAGGGTTGGACATGCTTGCCTCGGTCGTTATTACCGCAGCGCTTATGTATGTCTTTTTGAGCGCGGGCGGCATGTGGTCTGTGGCCATGACCCAGACAGCGAACTTTTTTGTGTTCATGAGCATGTTCGCGGTGGCAATTTACGCCATTGGAGTTAATCCGGGATACGGCGCGCTGGCAACGTTTCTGGAGACAAACGCCAAGTACGGCAGCCTGACCAGCGTTGGCCTGCAAACCATTCTGGCCTGGTTTGGCACATTCCTGATCAACGTGCTGCTGGCACAGGCCGCGTTCCAGATGGCCCTGTCGTGCAAAACAGCGGACGAAGGCCGCAAGGGCCTGCTGATCGCTGGCGGATTCAACATCATCTTCATAGTCATGGGTGTTCTTGTGGGCGTTGCGGCGGCCATCACCATGCCCGGCAATGCGCGTGGCCTTGTGGCTGTGCCCAAGTATCTTATGGAAACCCTGCCCGCGCCCATGGTTGGCATGTTCACGCTGGGCATCTGGGCATGCGCCCTTGGCTGGGGCGCTCCGTGCCAGTTCTCCGGCGCAACCAGCCTTGGCAGGGATGTCGGCTCGGCCTTGTTCCCTGACGCGTCAGACGCCAAGCTGGTGCATTTTACCCGTATATCCTTGCTGGCGCTGACGGCGCTCATGATTCTGTTTGGCTATCTGCGTTCAGAGCAGGCCGCGTGGTGGAATATCTTTGCCTGGACAGCCCGTAACGGCGCAACATTCGCTCCTATGGTGGCAGCACTGTTCTGGGGCGTTGCCACGCCCCGTGCCGCTGTCACCGCCCTGGTGGCAGGCTGCGGCGCCGGTCTTTTGTGGAACTGGATGGGCGGCTGGGCCGTCAACAGCTTCTATCTCAAGATACATCCCGTGTGGGTGGCCATGGCCGCCAACATTATCGGCATGACCGTGGTTTCTCTGGCCGAGCGCGGCTGGAACATCATCACGCCGCAGGGCGGAGCCGCCATGCTGCGCAATGCTGCGCTGCTGGTAGCTCTGGCCTTGCTTGTCTGCCTGGTTTCGGCTGGCGGGTGGCTCTATACTACAGGCCTTTGGGGCATGACGGCTTTTCTGCTTGTCCTTCTTGTCTGGATTGCCCTCATTGTCAGCACGGAGCGTCAACAATCCTCTGCCAGTTAGAGCAGACCATTACAAAAATTTGCGCTGCCGGATGCCTGCACGGCGAGCATGCTTCAGCCCTTGCGCCGCATGAAGCTGCGCCGCAAGCCAGCATGGCTGCCTTTGCGCCTGCAATCATTCAAAGCGACAAGATTTAAAAGGGGTTTACCATGCCTATGATCAATGTTGAGTGGAAAGGGAACATGCTGTTTGAAGGAAGGGATTCCGATAACCGCCCTGTGGTTATGGATGCCTCCGCCATTTACGGCGGCAACAATGAAGGCGTGCGCCCTATGGAGCTGTTGCTTATTTCTCTGGCGGGCTGCACGGGCATAGAGGTGGGCCATGCCCTCAACAAGATGCGTGTTCCCTTTACGGAATTCAAAATCTCTGCCGATGCTGTGCGCCGCGAAGAAATCCCGCAGATATTTACCGAAATCAATGTGGAATACACGGTCAGCGGTGAAGGCGTCACTCTGGAAAAATTTGTGCGGGCCTTTGAGCTTGGAGCCGTAAAATACTGCTCCGTCGCCAATATGCTCAAGGTGGCGAGCCGCATCAACTACAGCTTTGTGGTCAACGGCGAACACCACGCCTACCCTCTGCCGACCGCATCGGCCTAGTTGAGGCGGAACAGCGGAACTGCCTGCGTTTTTAATATTGCGGCAGGCAATTTCTCACACACAGATGAGGCCGGTATGTTCACGGACTTCCCGGCCTCATGCACAGGAGACACTATGCCTCAGTATAACTTGCCCGAAGATCTGTTTTATACCCCGGAGCACATCTGGGTGCGGCAAGAGGGAGATGAACTGGTGCTGGGCATAACGGATTTTGCCCAAAGCCAGCTCGAAGAAGTTGTCTACGCGGACGTGCCCAACGTTGGCGCGCCTGTGGAAGCCGAAAAGGAATTCGGCTCGCTGGAATCCATGAAGACCGTCAGCGCCTTGTTTGCCCCTGTTGGCGGTACCGTGACTGCGGTCAACGGTGATCTGGAAAATACCCCCGCTCTGATAAATCAGGATTGCTACGGCAAGGGCTGGATCGCGCGTGTACGTCCAGAAGCCCCGGCAGGCTCGCACCCTCTGCTGTGTGCGGAGCAGTACGCCCGGTTGTTGCCGCAAAACAGTCAGGCATAAGATGCCGTAAAATACGCGCGAGGGTGATTTAATGAAAAGACTGACCATCATCGGCAGCGGGCCTGCCGGATATACGGCGGCCTTTGCAGCGGCGCGCGCCGGTCATGCCGTAACGCTTGTGGAAAGCGAAGCTATTGGCGGCACATGCCTTAATTCCGGCTGTATCCCCACCAAGACGTTCAAAAGCTCCGCGGATGTTCTGGACAAGTTCCGGCACATGGGCGAGTTCGCCGTCACAGGTTCATCGCAGGCTGCCATCGATATGGCTCGCCTCCTGGAGCGTAAAAATCGCGTCATCCGGCTGTTGGCGCAGGGGCTTGAAAAATCCTGCGCGCAGCTGAATGTTGCTGTAGCTAGGGGCAGAGGGCGCCTTCTCAGCGCGCAGCAGGTGCTGGTTACGGCAAAGAATGGAAGCACAGAGCGGATTGACGGCGATGCCGTCATTCTTGCGGTGGGCTCAAGACCTCTGGAACTCCCGGCTTTGACCACAGACAAGCGTCATATTCTGACAAGCGATGACGTTCTGAATCTTGATCGCGTTCCCTCAAGCGTCTGCATTGTGGGCGGCGGCGTGATAGGTTGCGAAATGGCCTGCATTTTCAGGGCGTTTGGCGCAGAGGTAACGGTAGTTGAAGGGCAGAACCGTGTGTTGCCCCTGCCTGCGGTTGACGAAGAAATCAGCAAGCTGCTGCACCGCGAACTGAAAAAAGCCGGAATCAAGGTCGAAACGGGCGTCACTGTCAGCCGGGCAGAAGTGGGCAACGGTGCGGTGCGCCTGCATACAGAAGCCGCCAGCGGCGAGCGCTCATCTGTGCCGCCTCCGCTTGAAGTGGAAAGCGTGTTTGTCACTGTTGGGCGGGTGCCGGATACGGAGGGGCTGGGGCTGGAGGCGGCGGGCGTGGCATGTGATGCCCGCGGCTGGGTGCAGACGGATGCCTTTCTTGAAACATCCGTGCCGGGCGTATACGCCATTGGCGATATTCTTGGCCCGGGAAAGATCATGCTGGCTCACATGGCCGCCGCAGAGGCTGAATGCGTGGTCGCCAATCTTGGGCAGCAGTCAGGCCCTTGCGATTATTCCCTTGTGCCCTCGGCTATTTTTACAACGCCGGAGATCGGCTGCGTGGGGCTCACCGAGGCGCAGGCACTGGCAAAAGGGCGCGATGTGCGTTGCGTCCGGCTGCACGTGCGCGAACTGGGCAAGGCACATGCTATGGGCGAAATAGCCGGGATGTTCAAGCTGGTTATTGATGCGCAGAGTCAGGCAATCCTCGGGGCCCATATTTGCGGTCCGCATGCCACCGACCTCATAGCAGAGGCGGCGCTGGCAATCCATATGGGCGCAAGCGCTGAAGATGTGGCCCGTACCATTCACGCGCACCCCACTCTGGCGGAAGGTTTTGGCGATCTCTGCCGCATCGCCAGACTGGCGTAAGGCCTGTCCTGCGCCGGAGCGCATGCGCACTGCGGTGTCCGTTGCTGCGCATGCGCCATCTTTTTGAGCAGTTAGACAACGAAATAGTTGCCAGCTTGCGAGTAGGCTGACCTTCAAGTGTTAATCTGCTCCAGCAACGCGCAACCCCCTCTCGGGTAGGGACACGAGAGGGGGCGCGCATGGGGCGGCCAGGGGTAGGGGCCGCCTTTTGTCACTATGATCAGGGCTTGTTAGCCCATCTTGGTGGCGTCAATCACGTTGTAGTCGAGGCCCAGTTCCTTGCCGGGAATACCCAGGGCAAGGCCCACCAGCTGCGAAAGGTGTAGCACGGGCACGCGGGCTTTTGACTTGGCTATATCCTGCGCTGCTTCCTGATAAATGTCGAGCTGCATCTGGCAGAGCGGGCAGGGGGTTACGATGCAGGCCGCGCCGGAGGTAGCCGCGCTGTCCACAATCTGGCTGGTCATGCGCATGACGGATTTTTCCGCCGGATACACGGCGTGGAAACCGCAGCAGTCCAGCCTCTTGGCAAAGGGAACCGTCTGCCCGCCAAGGGCGGCCACTACGGTTTCAAAGCTCGAGGGATTCACCGAGCTTTCAAAGCCAAGGGCGGATTCGGGCCGCAGGCTGTGGCAGCCGTAAAAGGCAGCTACTTTGAGGCCCGTAAGCGGCTTGGTCACCTTGCTCTTGAGGGTCTGGGCGTTTTGCGCCAGCACCCAGAGCAGGCTGGTGACTTCGCTGGTGCCGTTATAGGTCATGTTGCCCTTGGCAAGAAAGGTGTTGATACGGTCCTTCTTGCCGCCGTCAAGCTCTGCCTTGGCGCGGCGCAGCATGAGCAGGCAGGTGCTGCACGAGGTCAGCACGGGCAGGCCCATTTTTTCGGCCAGGGCAATGTTGCGGGCGTTGGCAACCAGAGTCGCCACGGGGTCCACATCCTGCGCCTGGGAAGCGCCGCAGCAGCTCCAGCCGGGGATTTCCTTGAGCTTTATGCCAAGCCTCGGGGCCACGGCCTCAAGAGCCATCTTGGATTCCTTGGCGGCCTGAGTCAGCACGCAGCCGGGAAAAAAGGCGAATTCGGTCTGCATACGGCTACTCCTTCTCTGCGGCATGGGCCGCCTGAATCATCTTCACCAGGGCATCATGCCCTTCAATGGTTTCGCCGCCAAAGGCCTCAAGCGGATTCATCTTGCCCTGACGCAGCAGGGTCACCGCCATGCCTGCGCGGGCGATGGTGCTGATGCCTTCGGTGCGCAGGGCAAGGCGCACTTCGTTGAGGCGGCCGGAGTCTTCCACCAGATCGGTGTAGAACGACTTGGCGTGAGCCGGGCCAACGCCGTCGGTCATGCCCTTGGCCATAACCATGGCCCGCAGGCCAGCGATGTCGTCGGCAGCGCTGATGCCCTTGGGGCAGCGGCTGGCGCATTCCTGACAATGCACGCAGTTCCACAGGCCGCCCGCCACGGCGGGCTTGCCGTGCAGCAGGGGATCTTTTGTGCGCGAATCGTTGGCCACGCGCCATGCGTGGGTGAAGACAAAGGGTTCCATGTAGTCGCTGCGGTCGGCGGTGAGCTTGTTGCACTCAGAGGCGCACGCGCCGCAGAGGATGCAGTCCCACTGCTTGATGATGCGGTCGAATTCCTTCTGGTTCTGGCGGCAGCCTTCCTTCATGGAGAATTCGGATTTCGCCACCATGCCCGGATGCACCTTGCGCAGGTTTTCCATGGCGGGTTCCCAATCCACAACGAGGTCGGAAATAACCTTGAAGTTCGCCAGGGGCGAAATGTGTAAGGTGCTCGAGCCATAAGTTTGGGCGAGGTCGTCCATCTTGGTGTCGCAGGCCAGAACCGCATGCCCGTTGACCCGCACGGCGCACGCGCCGCAGATGGCGCAGCGGCAGGATGCCGTGAAGTTCAGCGTGGGATCCTGGGTCTGCTTGATGAACAGCAGGGTGTTGAGCACTGTCTTGCCCGCCACGTCCGCCGGATCAAGTTTGTAGCTCTGCTCAAAACTGTTTTTGCCGTCAAAGCGGTCAATGATGATAGTGGGCATTAGTACTTCCGCTCCTCAGGCTTGAATTTGGTTATTTCCACTTCTTTCCAGCCCATGCGCATTTTGCCGCTGTCGTCCATGCTGACCATGCTGTGCTTGAGGAAGTTGGCATCGTCACGCTTGGGGAAGTCCTCGCGGGTGTGCGCGCCGCGCGATTCCTTGCGCTCGGAGGCGGCAAGGCAGGCGGCCTGGGCCAGTTGCAGCATGTTGCCCAGCTCCACATATTCGGTGAACACCGTATTGTAGACGGGGTTGGCGTTGGGGACGCGCAGGGCATCGTAGCGCGACCGCAGGTCGGCCAGGGTGCTGCTCAGGGAGTCAAGCTTGGCCTGGGTGCGGAAAATACCCATGTTGTCCCAGAGCTGTGCGCCCATTTCTTCGCGGATGGCGTACATCTGCTTGGCATCGCCGCCGTTGGTGGTGTTGCGGAAGCGATCCTGCCAGCGGGCGGTCAGATCGGTGAGGCGCTTGCCCGCGCCAAAATCGGCATGGCTGGCAAAGGCCGCCGCGCCGTTGCCGGCGATTTTGCCAGTCACCACGGCATCGGCCAGCGAGTTGCCGCCAAGGCGGTTTGCACCGTGGATGGACACGCACGAAGCTTCACCAGCGGCAAACAGGCCGGGCACAACAGTGGCCATGTCGTCAAAGGTGTTCACGTCAATGCCGCCCATGGAGTAGCGGGCCGTGGGGCGGATGACCATGGGCTTGTCCACAAGGTCGATATTTTCAAAAAGCTTGCCGACGTGGCGGATCTGCGGCAGATCGTGCACGATCTTTTCCTTGCCGAGGTGCCTCAGGTCAAGCAGCACATAGGCTTCCAGCCCCTGACCGTAGCCGCGGCCCTCGCGGATTTCCGTCTCGATGGCGCGGGCCACGATGTCGCGGGGTCCAAGTTCCATCTTGGCGGGGGCGTAGGCTTTCATGAAGCGCTCGCCCTTGTTGTTGAGCAGGTAGCCGCCTTCGCCGCGGGCCGCTTCGGTAATCAGCACGCCGCCGTGCACCACGCCTGTGGGGTGGAACTGCACCATTTCGGCATCCTTGAAGGGAATGCCCGCGCGCAGGGCAGCGGCAACGCCGTCGCCTGTGGCAATGTAGGGGGTGGAGGTTCGGTTCCAGAAAATGCGGGTATAGCCGCCGGTGGCAAGCACCACGGCCTTGGCGCGCACAGGAGCGATTTCGCCGGTGCGGATGTTGCGCAGCACGGCGCCTTCGCAGCGGCCATTGTCCACGGCCACGTCAAGCAGCTCGTGATCCATGAGGAATTTGACGCCGTGGCTCAGGGCATCGTCCAGGCAGGTGTGGGCAACGATGTGGCCGGTTTTGTCGGCGGAGTAGTTGCAACGCACCTTGGAAGCGCCGCCAAAGGGACGGGCTTTGACCTTGCCTTCAGCCGTGCGCGAGAAGGGCATGCCCAGATAATCCAGTTCAAGAATGGCGGGGCCTGCCTGCTCGCAGAATTTGAGCGTGGATTCCTGGTCAACCAGATAGTCGCCGCCCTTCACGGTATCAAAGCAGTGCAGCTCGTAGGAGTCGCCCTTGCTGAAATCGGTAACGCCGTTGATGCCGCCTTCGGCCATACAGGTGGCGCTGCGCGAGGGCATGCATTTGCTGACCACAACCACATTGAGCTTGGGATTTTTTTGCAGGGCTGCCACGGCGGCTCGCAGGCCAGCGCCACCCGATCCGATGATCAGGATGTCGCAGGTGGCCAGGGGGCCGACACCAGCGGCTGCGGCAAGAGCTTTTTCAATGCCGCTCATGTTCACCGTCAGCGCGCTGATGGTGATGCAGGCCGATTGCAGAAATTTTCTGCGGGTAAACTGCTGCGTCATAAGGGTTTCCTCAAAAGTAGGTGCATTTGCCGTTATTTCCTGCGGTTGTGCAAAAAAGTGCTTGTGGTGGAAAGGGCGGCAAAAAACTGATTGATTGAGCAAAGAATAAAAGTATGCTCTGTTGATAGTGAAAAATAACACACCAAATCGCGCCAGAGCAACGCGGATTCTTGATTTGTAAGTTTTGAAACTTTTGTAAGTAATGAAATCCGCCAGGGCGGCGGATGCAAGGATGGAGCGGCGGCGAGACTTTCAGGACCGCCTTTTTTGAAAACAATCAAAAAAAGGAGACTCTTTGATCAAAGAGCCTCCTCATCATTTCGTTCAGGAGCTTGCCGCTGGCAGCAGTTAGAATCCCTGTTCCAGCGGGGGCCATACGAGCCAGTCGCCATCGTGCGGCGCACGGGGGCAATTGCCGGGCTTGAGGTGCACCTGCCGCCCCTGCACGTCAATGCGCCCCTGAGCCAGCCACTGGATTGCCTGAGGATAGATGCGGTGTTCCATAACATGGATGCGGCTCATGAGGTCGTCTTCGCTTTCGCCAGCGTTGACCGGCACAACGGCCTGAATCAGCACCGGGCCGCTGTCCACCTTTTCTTCCACAAAATGCACTGTGCAGCCGGAAACCTTGACCCCGTAATTGACTGCATCGGCCCCGCCGTGCACGCCGGGAAAGCTGGGCAGCAACGCCGGGTGGATGTTGATGACCTTACCGGCAAACGCTTCAAGGAATACCGGAGTCAGCAGGCGCATATAGCCCGCCAGCACCACAAGTTCGGCCCCGGCTTCGCGCAGGGCTTCAACCATGCGGGCGTCAAAGCTCGCGCGGTCAGGAAAGCTCGTGTGATCCAGTACAAGGCAGGGAATGCCCGCCTTTTCCGCACGGCTCACAACGCCCGCACCGGGGCGGTTGCAGACGATCAGGGCAATGTTCACGTCCAGCACGCCCTGGGCGGCCTTGTCGATCATGGCCTGAGCGTTTGTGCCGCTGCCGGAGGCCAGTATGGCGATATTCAGGGGCATGTTTTATCTCGCAAAGTACGTTTTCAGGGCGTCCACCAGTGCCGGGATGGTGTAATCCATGGGCATGATGTTGCAGGTAAGGCCATTTTTTTGCAGCGTTTCTGCCGTTACCGGCCCGATGGCGGCCAGCTTCACTTCCGGGTGTGTCTTGAGAATCGCAGCCGGGATAAGGGAGAGGAAGTTCTCCACCGTGGAGGAGGAGCCGAAGGTCACGCAGTTCAGGGTGCCAGCGTTAATGCGTTCGAGGACTTCATCCCTTTTGTGTGCGGCAGGTACGGTTTCGTAGGCGGAAATAACGTCCACCACGGCCCCTGCCTTGCGCAGTTCTTCGGGCAGCACTTCGCGAGCCTTGGCGGCGCGGGGCAGTAGAAAGCGCATGCCCGCCACGTTGCCGTTTTCAAGGGCCAGCAGGCCTTCAAGCACACCCTCGGCCATATAGCGCTCGGGAATGAAATCAGGGGTAATGCCGCGTTCGGTCAGGGCATCAGCTGTGGCGGGGCCGATGGCGGCCACCTTGCAATTGCCGAGCGCGCGGCTGTCCTTGCCCGCCTTTGCCAGACGCAGCCAGAAGTGTTTTACGCCGTTGACCGAGGTAAAGATGACCCATCCGTAGCTGGCAAGATTGTCCAGAGCCGCATCAAGTTCCGCATAATCGGCCAGAGGGCTGATTTCAATGGTGGGGCACTGGATGACCTCGGCTCCCAGCGCAGTGAGGCTCTGGGCGAGGCCGCTGGCCTGCTCGCGCGCGCGGGTCACAACAATGCTGCGGCCAAAGAGCGGCTTTTTTTCAAACCAGCCAAGGGTGTCGCGCAGGGCGGCAACCTTGCCCACAAGAATGACCGAAGGATTGGTGAACTTGGCTTCTACCGCAGCCTGGGGCAGACGGGCCAGAGTATCCACAAGGCTGCGCTGGAGGGCGTGGTGCCGCGATAGATAAGCGCCGCCGGGGTGTGCGGGTCCATGCCTGCTTCAAGCAGATTACGGGCGATGTCTGGCAGGTTTTTCATGCCCATCACAAAGACCAGAGTGGAGGCGCTGGCGGCAAGGGCCTTCCAGTTGTGCACGGAACCGGGCTTGTCCGGATTTTCGTGCCCGGTGATGATGGTCACGGAAGAGGCAAAATCCCTGTGGGTCACGGGAATACCCGCATAGGCGGGGGCGGCAATGGTGCTGCTGATGCCGGGCACTTCCTCGAAGGGAACGCCTGCAGCCGCCAGTTCTTCGCCTTCTTCGCCGCCGCGTCCGAAGATATAGGGGTCGCCGCCTTTCAGGCGGGCCACCACGTTCCCTTCTTTGGCCTTGCTCACCAGGAGTGCATTGATCTGATCCTGCGGCAGGGCGTGGTTGCCCGCCACCTTGCCCACATAGATTTTTTCCGCATCGGGGCGGGCGTAAGAAAGCAGGCTGTCGTTTGCCAGGGCGTCGTATACCACCACATCGGCGGCGGCCAGGGCGTCACGCCCCTTGATGGTCAGCAGGCCCGGATCGCCGGGTCCGGCTCCGATGAGAAATACCTTCATTATACGCCTCCCCTGGCGAGATCGAGCAGCGTGCGCGCGCCAAAGGCCGTGGGCCCTGCCGGAGCAAGGGGCGTGGCCTTGGCGGCCCAGTCTACCCCGGCAATGTCCAGATGGGCCCAGCGCACGCCCTCTTGAATAAAGTGTTGCAAAAAGAGCGCGGCGTTGATGGCCCCGCCTTCGCGCGGGCCCATGTGGCAAATGTCGGCCACTTCGCTTTTGAGTGATTCAACGTAGGGCTTCCACAGCGGCAGGGGCCAGTATTCTTCGCCGCAAGCGCCGCCCGCAGCGCGGATGCGCTCGGCAAGGTCGGCATCGTCGCTGAACAGGCCCGCAAGCTGGGTTCCCAGCGCAACAGCGCAGGCCCCGGTGAGGGTGGCAATGTCAATCACAGCAGCCGGAACCCACGTTTTCTGGGCATAGGCCAGCGCATCGCACAGGGCAAGACGGCCTTCTGCATCGGTATTCTGGATTTCAACGGTGTCGCCGTTGGCGGCGCGCACCACGTCGCCGGGGCGCATGGCGCGGCCGCCGGGCATGTTCTCGGCGCAGGCCAGCAGACCCACCACGCGGCGGGGCGCGTCTTCCTGCGCGAGGGCCGCCACCGTGGCCAACACCGTTGCGGCGCCGGTCATGTCGGCCTTCATCTGGTGCATGTTGGCGGCGGGCTTGAGGCTGATGCCGCCTGTATCAAAGGTGATGCCCTTGCCCACCAGCACCAGGGGCTTGTCCTGCTCATGCCCGGCGGGAGCGTGCTCCAGCACGATAAGGCGAGGAGGACGGCCCGACCCCTGGCCCACGGCCATGAGGCAGCCCATGCCTTCCTTTTCCAGCTCGGTTTCGTCCAGCACGGTGCAGGCAAAGCCTTTTTCGCGCGCCAGTTCCTGCGCCTTCTGGGCCAGCATTTCAGGGTAGAGCAAGTTGGGCGGCGTGGTGGCCAGATCGCGCGCAAGGCTCACGGCCCAGGCGGCGTTTTCGCCCCTGCGGGCGGCGGCGTGGGCGGCATCTGGCACTTCCTGGCCGTCAAAGGCCACGGCCAGCCACTGCGGGTCGGCGGTTTCGTCAGCATCGGCCTTTTTAAGGGCCGTAAAGCGGTACAGGGCAAGCTGGGCGGCGCATACGCATTCTTCCACCAGCCGTTCACGGCCTCCGGGCAGTTTTGCCAGAGCAGGTTCGGGCAGCACTATGGACGTGTAGCCCTGCTTGCGGCACAGTTGCACTGCGGCGGCGATGGCCTTGCGGATGTCGGCGGTGGAGACTTTTTCCCTCGGGCCAAGGCCCACGGCCAGCACCCGGGGAACGGTAAGGTCGGGATGCCCATACAGCAGGGCCAGTTCACCCGTCTTGCCCTTGAAGTCGCGCAGGGCAGGGGCTATGACCAGCCAGGGAGCAACCTTGTCCAGTTCAGGAATCTGCTCAAGCAGGGCTTCGTCCTGGCAGACGGGGGCCAGCAGTACGTCCCCTTTCCATTGTTCCGGTCCGAGATTCTGAAAGCGTATATCCATAGAGCTGCGTCTCCTGAAAGTGCGTTGCGTACAGGCCGCCAGCGCGGTGAAGGATGCGGCAGAAGGCCGCAGGGCGCTTGCGCCGTGTTCCAATTGGTGAATATACTTCGCCGCCGCGTTTTTGCCAAGGGCGGGCAGCCGCCTGCGCGCGGAATTCCCGGCACGGCAGCGGATGCGGGCATATTCCTTGCAGCAATCGCCCTAAGCTGTCGCCAGCGTGCTGCAAAACTGGCTTTTCCTTGTTCCGCAGGGCCTTACACGCAGGCGGAGCGTTGTTTTTTTGTCACTCACAGGATTGCTTATGCTGCTGTATATACATGTTCCATTTTGCTCCACGCGCTGCCGCTACTGCGCTTTTCATTCAAGCCCGCTTGGGCGCGGCGTGGATGCGGCCAGCTCCCCCGCCGTGCGCGACTATGTGGACACCCTGTTTATGGAACTGGCTCACTGGGGCGACCAGCTTGGCGGCAGCGAGGTGCAGTCGGTCTTTTTTGGCGGGGGGACGCCCAGCCTGCTTTCGCCGCGCATCATCGGCCTGACCATGGAGCGCATTAGCAAGTATTTCAGGCTCGTGCCCAAGGCCGAGGTGACCCTTGAGGCCAATCCGGAATCCCTGCGCGGCGGGCACCGCGCGGCCCAGTATCTGGATGCGGGCGTCAACCGCCTTTCCATCGGCGTGCAGGCTATGGACGAAGGCATGCTGCGCCTGCTGGGCCGTCCGCACAAGGCGCAGGACAGCCTGCATGTGGCCTTTCTGGCGCGCGAGGCGGGCTGCGCCAATATCAACCTTGACCTCATGTGGGGCCTGCCAGGGCAGAGCGTGCGCCAGTGGCTGCAAACGCTCAAAGACGTTATCCGCATGACCCCCGACCATATTTCAGCCTACGGCCTCACGCTTGAGCCGGGAACCCCGCTGGAGCTTGATGTGGAAGAGGGCCGTGTGACCCTGCCGCCAGAGCGCGACCAGAACATCATGTTCATGGAAGGCGCTGCCATGCTTGAGCAGCACGGCTACCTGCACTATGAAATCTCCAATTTCGCCCGCATGGGGTTTCAATGCCGCCACAACATGGGCTATTGGGAGGGGGAAGACTATCTTGGTCTTGGCCCTTCGGCCACGTCCACCATCAACAATCGCCGCTGGACAAATCCTTCAAGTCAGGCCGCCTGGAACGCTCGCACCCGCGAGGGCAAACTGGCCCAGACTGTGGAAGAACTCACGCCCGAAACGCGCGTGCTCGAGCTTTTGATGCTGCGCCTGCGTACGGCGCGGGGGCTGCGTGTAAAAGAATACCGTGAGATGACCGGGCGCGACTTTGTGCGCGATCACCAGCGGCTGGTGCGGGCCCTGCACGAAAACGGGCTTATCCGCATCCGGCAGGGCTACATGCGGCTGACCCGTAGCGGCATGCTGGTTTCCAACTCCATTCTCAGCAATCTGTTTGCCCGCACCCGCGAGGTGCTCAAGCAGGCGGCGCTTTCCGGCGGGCTGAAGCCCCAGGCCATGGAATCTTCCGAAAGCTCCGTGGCGCAGAGCGCACTGCACGAAGACAGCCCGGAAATCCGCCCGGTGCGCTGGCCCAGCGCCTGATTTGCGGTCAGGAGCGGGGCCGCTGTGCAGTTTTGCGCAAGGCCGGTGTTTACGCGGGGCAAAAATGCCACTAGTATGTGGCAGCCGGTCTTGACGGTAGCCCCCCTCCGTCTGCTCGGCTGATGCGAATTGCCCGCGCCTTTGCGCGGCTATGGCTGATCCTTCCCCGCCGCCTGTGGTTACGTGCGGCGCGGGACCAACCGATTTGGGTCTGTTACGCCATGGTTCTTTTGCTCTTTGCCTGCGTCAGGAATCTTTTTTATTTTAGGTGAGTACCTATTTACACTCCTTTCATAAAAAGGCTTCCATCCTTGGCAGGGAACAAAATTTCTTACAGCGTCAACAGTCCCTGAGCGTCAACGAGAATACGGAGAGAGGGTATGCGTCAAAAGGATTTTGTGGTTTTAGGCGTTTGTTTGGCGGCGTTCGGTTGGCTGGCTTTTGGGCCCGGGGCGCTTGAAGGCTTTATCAGCCTGACTGCCCAGTATCCTTTTGGCATGAGCTTTCTCAAGTTTGCCATTCTGGCTACCCTTGGCGAATGCATTGCCCTGCGTATTACCACGGGCGTGTACAACAGACCCGGATTTGGCGTTTTGCCCAAGGCGATTATCTGGGGTTTGCTGGGTATAGGCATCAAGATTGCCTTTACCGTGTACGGCGCGGGTACCTTCAAGCTGCTCAATGAGATGGGTCTGCTTTCGGGCGCTCCCACGACCTTTGGCGCCAAGCTGCTCATGTCTTTTTCCATCAGCGTGCTCATCAATACCTTGTTCGCCCCGGTGCTGATGATTACCCACAAGCTCACCGACCTGCACATTGCGGCCACCGGCGGTACGCTCAGCAGCCTGTGCACCAAGCCTGATGTGGCGGCCCTGTTCCGCACCATCGACTGGAATTCCATGTGGAGCTTTGTGCTCAAGAAGACCATTCCTTTCTTCTGGATTCCCGCGCACACCATCACCTTTATGTTGCCCGCCCACTTCCAGGTGGTGTTTGCGGCGGCGTTGGGCATTGCCCTGGGCGTGATCCTGGCCTTTGCGGGCCTGCGCGCCAAGAAGGCCTGAGCAAAGCAGAAAACCTTGCGGAGGCAGACCTCCCCAAGGGCTGGATGATAAAAAACGGCCACACCCTTTGCGGTGTGGCCGTCTTTGCATTCTGCGCCCGGTGGCGGGCGGTGGCACATCAGAAAAACAGGCCGCTCTGCCGGATGATCTCCTGCCCATTGGGCAGCGAGGGCAGCAATGTTGCCGCCATGATGGCGTAGTGCGTTGCCGTTGGCTTGAAGCCATATCGGGGTGTGACAAAGATAAACAGCATACACAGGGCAGCCACAGCAAAGACCAACACGTTGGCTTGGTTCGAGCCCCAGGGCAAGGCAGTGGCGTACAGCAGGGCATACATGCCCCACGCCGCCAGCATGGCGCAGATAAAGAGAATATTGAAGCCGGGGTGTGTGCGCCAGCTTTGCCTGTAGGCGGTCAACATGTGCTATTTCCTTGCGCCCGAAGCGCCAATGCCAAGTCCCATGGAAAGGATGGCGGCTATATTGCGCGCGGCCCTGCGCAGGTTTTCATTGCCCTCGGTAAGGGCTTCGTCAATGGTGCAGGGGCGGTAGAGCACGCTTGAAACCGCGTCAATGCCGTGGGCAAAGACGGCGTCCACATCGGCCCGCAGCGAACCGCCAATGGCGATCACCGGCTTGTTGTGGCGCTTTGCCACGCGGGCAACGCCCACAGGGGTTTTGCCAAAGGCCGTCTGCCCGTCGATGCGCCCCTCGCCGGTAACGACTATGTCGGCATCGCGCACGTGCGCATCCAGGCCCACTGCTTCGGTCACAATCTCGCTGCCGGGGCGCAGCCGCCCTTTCAAAAAGGCAAACATGGCAGCTCCCATGCCGCCAGCAGCACCAGCGCCGGGCATGTCCGCCATGTCCACGCCGAGGTCGCGGCGCGCAATGGCCGCAAAATTCTGCAAGTATCCATCAAGCTGCTGCACCATTTCGGGCGTGGCCCCCTTCTGCGGGCCAAAAATGGCCGATGCGCCGCGCGGGCCGCACAAGGGGTTGTCCACATCGCAGGCGACATCAATGACGCAGTCGGCAAGGCGGGCGTCAAAGGCAGACATATCTATGCGCGCAAGCCTGCCAAGGCCCATGCCTGTGGGTTCGATTTCCTGCCCCTGATCGTCCAGCAGGCGCACCCCAAGGGCCTGAAGCATGCCAGCGCCGCCTTCGTTGGTGGCGCTGCCGCCAATGCCCAGAATGAACTTGCGCGCGCCAGCATCCAGCGCGGAGCGGATAAGCTGGCCCGTGCCGTAGCTGGTGGTCTTGAGGGGATTGCGCAAGTTGGGCGGCACAAGGGCAAGGCCGCTGGCTGCGGCCATTTCGATCACAGCTGTTTTGCCATCGCCGGTCAGGCCGTAAAAAGCTTCCACCGGGTTGCCCAGCGGGCCGCGTACCGTGGTGTCCACCCGGCGGCCTGCCGTGGCTTCAACCATGGCTTCCACGGTGCCTTCTCCGCCGTCTGCCACAGGAACCTTGACGTAGACCGCATCGGGGAAAACCTCGCGAAAGCCGGATTCGATGGAAAGGGCCACTTGCAGGGCAGACAGGCATTCCTTGTACGAGTCGGGCGCGATGACGATCTTCATTGCTGATTCCTTGCTGGGGGGTGGCGGTGGAAGACGGAGCACTGATTTATGATAGCGCCGGGGCCTGTGAAATACCAGACCCCGGCGCAGCGGTTCTTACAGGAACGTGGAGAGCAGCAACGTGCCGAACAGGCCAAGCACGGAGGCTATGGTAGTGCCGGCCGTATAGGTGGCATACATGGAACCCATGGGAATACCGAGGGATTCCTTGACAAACCAGAAGCCGGAGTCGGTCACGTGCGAAGCGCCGGTTGCGCCAGCGCCAATGACAATGGCCATGAGGGCCGGGTCAATGCCGGGGTTGCTGCTGAGCACGGGCAGGATAAGCCCGGCGGCGGTCATCATGGAAACGGTGGCGCTGCCCAGGGCAAAGCGCAGGGCAATGGCGATAATCCAGGCCAGGATCAGGGGGCTGATCTGGATGCTGGTAAGCACCTGCTTGAGCACAACGCCCACGCCGCTGTCGGTGATGATCTGGTTCAGCGCGCCAGCCGCGCCGATGACCAGCATGATGGAGGCCAGCGGGGCCATGCCCTGTTCGCTGAAACGGCCCAGCTGATCCCAGTTGAAACCGCGCTTGAGACCAAACACGATGTAGGCCACCACTGCGGAAATGAACAGGGCGATCATTGGCGTGCCGATAAAGTTCACGTAGGGCATGTAGGCGGGCGGATTCTGCTTGTCGATGGTCAGTTCCACCACGGTCTTGGCGATCATGAGCAGCAGGGGCAGCAGCATGACGAGGAGCGAACTGCCAAAGGGCGGCAGTTCAGATTCCTTGCGCGGTTCGGTATTGGCGTAAACGCCGGTCAGCGGCACTGCGGGCAGGCGCTTGGCAATGAACTTGCCGTAGATGGGGCCTGCAATGCTGGCGGCGGGCAGGCCCACCAGAAGACCGAAAAAGATAACCTTGCCCACGTCAGCCTTGAGCAGGTCGGTAACTGCCATGGCGGCGGGGTGCGGCGGCACGATGCAGTGCACCGTGGTCAGGGCCACCACAAGGGCCATACCCACCTGAATGAGCGGCAGCTTGGATTCCTTGACGATGGAGAACATGAGCGGCGTCAGCAGGATGATGCCCACCTGGAGAAAAACCGGGATGCCGCAGATGTAACCCACAACCATCATGGCCCAGTGCGCTTTTGACTGGCCGAGAATGTTGATGAGCGTTCGCGCCAGCCGTTCGGCTGCGCCGGAGACTTCCATCAGTTTGCCCAAGATGGCCCCCAGAGCCAAAATGGGCGCAAGAAATCCCAGCGTTTTGCCAAGGCCGCCTTCAAAGGCCATGACGATCTTGGCCAGTTCCATGTGGTGCGTCAGCGCCAAAAAGAGGCTCGCTGCGGTCAGGGACACAAATGCGTGTATTTTGAAGCAGATGCACAGCACAATGACTATGGCGATGGAAATGCAGAGCATGGTCATCGAATAGCCGATGCCGAACGATTGGACGGCAGTCATCTCAACCTCCGTGGTGTGGTTGCGACACGGCCCGGGCAGCGCCCGCGCCGGTAAAAGTTGGGGGAACGGTTGACGGTTTTACGGTTTGTTCTCTTGTTTTACTCTGCTCGTCCTCCGGATGCGGTACTCAGTTCACATCCTCTGCCGCAGATCAGGCCCTTTTGAAGTTGGGCGCGTATTCCGCAGCAAGGCGGATGGCTTCCACCATGCTCACGGCGCTGACCTTGCCTGTTCCGGCAATGTCAAAAGCTGTGCCGTGGTCCACCGATGTGCGCAGAATGGGCATGCCCAGCGTAAGGGAGATGGTGCGTTCAAAGTCCACCATCTTGGTCGCTATGTGGCCCTGGTCGTGATAAAGCGACAACACGGCGTCCCACGCGCCCTTGAGCGCAAAGTGGAAGACCGAGTCCGCCGGGTTGGGGCCGTGAACGTTAACGCCCTGACGGCGCGCTTCTTCAATGGCCGGAACCACCTCGGCGTCTTCCTCATTGCCAAAGAGTCCGTGCTCGCCGCAGTGCGGGTTGAGCCCGGCCACCACCATGCTCGGATTCTCCAGCCCCAGCAGCTTGAGGGCGCTGGTGCAGCGGCCGATGTAGTCAAGCACGCGGTCTTTTTTGACGGCGCGGCAGGCATCAATCAGCGAGAGGTGCCGGGTCAGGAAGAACACGCGCAGGTTGTGCACCTGAAACATGGTCAGCGGATCCCTGGTGCCGGTGAGGTCGCCAAAGATTTCGGTGTGTCCGATGTAGGGCACATGGGCTGCCTTGAGCGATTCCTTGTTGATGGGCGTGGTGGCCACCGCGGCGGCCTTGCCAGCCATTGTCAGCTCGATTGAGGCCTTGATGTATTCAAAGGCCGCCTGGCCGCACTGGGCCTGCACCTTGCCATAGGCAAAGGAGGCCAGATCCACGTTGTCCATGTTGATGATGTTGGCAGCGCCATCGCGCCAGCCGTTGAGATCCGCATCCACCTCGTTGAATTCGAGGTTCGCTTTCATGATGGCTGCGGCGCGGCGCATGATCTCGGTATTGCCCACCACCAGCACGTTGGCCATGTCGGTGACGGCTGCATCTGCCAGCGAGGCGGCCAGAATTTCCGGCCCAACGCCTGCGGGGTCGCCCATGGGGGCGCAAATCAGGGGTTTCATCTATCTGTTCCTTGTTGGTTATGAACTGGCTTGACTGCGGCGCAACGCGTCAGGCGGGCCGCTTGCGGCTTGAAATCTTGGTGAAGAGGTATTCCATGCATTCCACAAGGCTGTCCTTGTCGCCCACAAAGCCGCCCTTGGTGATCATGGGCAGGTCGGGGTGTTCGCCGCCGATGATGTGGCCGTACACGGCAAGGGGCAGCACCATGATCCGCACGGAAAAGCCCCCGGCCTTGAGCGTGCGCATGACGGAAACCGTCACTTCACCACCAGAGGTGTAGAGGCCGCCGATGCGCAGGCTTTCGTTTTTCAGGGCTTCCTGTGCCACATGGGCCAGAGCCATGTTGATGCGGCGCGAAATTTCGCTGGGCGCGATGCCGAGGGTCTGGGACATTTCCTGCATGGAGAAAACATCTTCCTTGCTGGCGGCGGTGCATACGCCAAGAACCTTGGCTTCTTCGGGCGCGGCAAATACGGCCTCCAGCACGCGGCGGCATTCCGCCTGTGATTCGGCCTCACCAGCCAGCACCTTGCGCACATCCATGGACACGATGTGGCAGGGGTGGGCCAGACGCAGGGTTTCCAGCTGTACGCGGGTCAGCTCGCTGGTGCTGCCCACGGTAAGGAAGATGCGGTTTTCAAATTCCGCGCGGGGGGCTTCAATGCGCGCTGCGGCAAGCTCCGATGTGAACGGGCCGGGATCAAGCGACACCAGCGGGTAGGGCGCATCGGCCAGCGACTGGGCGATTACGGCAATGTCGTCGTCCGACACGGCATCGCAGACCACGGCGCGGCAACCCTGGGCACGTGCGGCCTCAATGGTTTCGCGCACGGCGTCAGGCCCGGCCAGCACCTTTTCAAGCGGCACAAAGCCGCAGGGCAGGGAGGTCTGGTCTGCGATGATCTTGAGCACTGCCGTGTGGTGCACGGGGGTGGCGGCGTCCTTGGCGATGGGCGAGCGCTCCAGCGGCACGCCATGCACGATCTGGTATCCGCCCACGCAGATGCGCCCCGAATGTGGGTAGGACGCCACAAGTACGGCCAGGGTTTGGCTGTGCCCGTGGGTGTCGTCCATGGCCTTGATGGCGGCCTCAAGCTCCGCGCCCACATTGCCGCGCAGGGTGGAGTCTATGCGCTTGGAAACAAGTGCGGGCTTTTCCTTGTTGAATTCTGTCACGGCGTCATACACCGCTTTATAGGCGTCTTCGCGGTGCAGAAGGCGGCTCTCGGCATTCAGGCAAACGGCGTCGCACTGCGTAAATTCTTTGGGGTCCCAGTGGGCAAGGCCCAGGCAGGTGGCGCTGGAAAAGCCCTTGGCGGCAAGCAGCGCCCCGTTGTCGTTGGCTCCCGTAAAGTCGTCGGCGATAACAGCTATGATCATACAGACACCTTCCGGTGATTTTGTGACGGCGGCGGGCTTAGTCGGCGAGGCACAGGCGTGCGCCTGCGTCATGCAGGGCGGCGCGGGCTTCGGCGGTCAGGCCGCTGTCGGTGATGATGTGGTCAAAGCGTTCCACCCCGGCCACCAGCCAGGGGCTGAACTTGGCGTACTTGGACGCATCCGCCAGCAGAAAGGTTTTGTCGGCGCTGGCCATGAGCTGGCGCTTGTAATGCATTTTGGCGGAAGTGCTGGTGGTGATGCCGTGGTGGGCATCCCATACGTTGGTGCCCACAAAGGCCATGGTGAGGCGCAGGCCGCGCAGGTAGGCCACGGCATCGCTGTCGTTGCAGGCGCGGCTGACAGGGTCGATAAGCCCGCCGGAAAGAAAGACGGAAATATGGTCGCAGCCCGAAAGCAGCAGGGCTATTTCCAGATCAGGGGTAACAACGCCAAGGCTTGTGAGAGGCAGGGTCGGCAGCAGGCGGGCCAGCTCAAGGCTGGTGGTGCCCGCATCCAGGGCAATAAAATCTTCGTTCTTGATAAACTGGCAGGCGGTGCGGGCTATGGCCTGCTTGGCCTCAAGCATGGAAACGGCCTTGCGGGCGCGGGGGATGTCGTTGGCTTCAAAGCTCAGGGGAACAGCCCCGCCCCAGGTGAGCTCAAGCTGGTTGCGTTCTTCCAGCACCTTGAGGTCGCGGCGTACGGTCATGGTGGAAATGCCCAGCGCTTCGGCAGTTCACGGGTATTGACCGCGCCCCGGTTCTTGATGAGGCGGGCCATTTCTCTGCGGCGTTCTGCTGGCAACATGGCGACTCCGGCGTGTGACGACTGTGTGTTAATTTTGTTTCAAATTTGTTGTTTTGTGTTATGCTCCTGAAGGGGGATATCGTCAATACAGGTGGGGTAATTTTGTGTATTTAACTCTTACTTTTAATCTATGTTATCAAAAAAATGTTGTTTTTTGTTAATTGATGATGCGTCAGCCAGAGCACTGTGCTCCGCCTCCCTGCCGGGCAACAAAAAAAGCCCGGAGAATCCCTCCGGGCTGGAAAAATCATGTCCGCTGCTTCTGTGCCGTACGGCCTGCGTCAGAACGCAAAAAGGCCGCCGGGCACATGATCCGGCAGCCTTCTGCTAGGGTTTACGCGGGCGGGGTAGACCCGCGCTGGCTATGCGTTGCCGAAGAATGGGGGACGGCGCGTCTGCGCATCGCCGCTGACCCGGAAAATCTGTACCGTATACTGATCTTTGCCGCTGCACATGGGGCAGCCGTCTGTGACCAGCATGCAGGAAGAATCGAGTTCGAGGGGGTCAATGCCCGCCAGGCTGAGGATATGGGTGGCCTTGCCCTGCTCCCACATGACGGGCGAGCCGCAACGGGCGCACTCAACATAGAGCAGTTCAGGGTCAAAGCCCGCGGGCACGGGAGTGCCGCGCAGCGGTTCGGCAATGGCTTTCAGTGTGTTGCTGTACATAGAAACCTCCCGGCTTGCTTCGCGTGTTGCCAGAAGCCTGGCCGCGCGCATACGCAGCCTCGCCTTCCATACATAAGCACAGCGTGCGCCGAGGCAAGCCCTGCCACGGGAATTTATTCTCCACGCACAGCCGCGCATGCGCCGCAGGCGGGGCCGCTTGCCTTGTGGAGCGCGCCCGAATACACTGGGCCTATGTCTGAAAAACATCGTCATATACGTTTGCTACCGCCTGAGTTGCGCAATCAGATCGCCGCTGGTGAAGTGGTGGAGCGCCCTGCCAGCGTGCTCAAGGAACTGGTTGAAAACAGCCTAGACGCTGACGCCGCGCAGATCGACGTTTGCCTTGAAAACGGCGGGCAAAGCCTTATCAGTGTGCAGGACGACGGGTGCGGCATAGCCGCCGCCGATCTGGAACTGGCCGTCACCCGGCACGCCACGAGCAAGATTGCCAGCCTGTCTGACCTTGAGCACATCAGTTCTTACGGTTTCAGGGGCGAGGCCCTGCCCAGCATTGCCTCGGTTTCCCGTTTTTCCATAACCTCTGCGGTGACTGACCCGGACGGGCAGACACAGGCGCACAGGGTTGAGGTGGAGCACGGCTTGCTGACGGTTTCCGCCCCGGCGGCCCTGCACCGGGGAACGCGGGTGGAAGTGCGCGATCTTTTTTCCAACATACCAGCACGCTTGAAATTTTTAAAGACCCCATCCACGGAGTTCAAACGTGCGCAGGACTGGCTGGCCCGGCTGGCGCTGGCCCGCCCCGCCGTTGGTCTGAGCCTGAGTTCCGGCGAGCGCGAGGCACTGCGGTTTTTGCCGGGGCAAAGCCTTGCCGACCGCCTTGGCGTGCTCTGGCCCCGGCTGATTGTGGAGGCCCTGCGCCCCTTTGACGGCACCCGCCACGGTATCCGCGTGCGCGGTCTGGCTGCCCTGCCAAATGTGAGCCAGCCGCGCGGCGACCGCATGCTGTTTTACGTCAATGGCCGCTCGGTGACGGACAAGCGCCTGCTTGCTGCCGTGCGCGAGGCCTACAAGGGCCGCATGACCAGCCGGGATTATCCGCAGGTAGCACTGTTTGTGGAGATGGACCCGGCGGAAGTGGACGTGAACGTGCATCCCGCCAAGTCTGAAGTGCGTTTTCGGGATGAATCCGCCGTGTTTTCCGCTGTGCTGCATGCCGTGCAGGGGGCTTTGCTGACCTCCTATGACGTGGCCGAAAATCTGTGGCCGAACGCGTCAGAAGGCGACACTGCGGAAAGCGCCCTTGCGCCCTCTGCCCAACAAGCAGCCTCGCGTCCGCAGGGTTTCTGGGGCAGGCTGGACAACCCGCCCCTTATCAAGCCGCAGGAGCGGGACGACAGGCCGGACGAGGAATCCTCGTGGCAGGCCCGGTTGCCCGAATCCGCCGCAGGCTCGGACAAGGGAACAAGCTGGTGGGGCGATGCTGTCCAGAGTGATGGTGCCTCTGCCCATGAGCCAGCCCCCGCACAGAAGGAAAGCACCCTGTTTGTTGCCGCGCCGGAAGATATTTCAGGCCTTGCGGAAGCGGCCTCTGCCTATGCGCAAAGTCCGCAATCAACGAATGAAAGCGTCTATGGGCGCGAAACCCACGATGACGCATTCTATCAGGCTGCGGATACGGCGAACGAGCGCAGCGAAGCCATTTTCCCGCCAGCACAGGAACGCCAGCCCTTGAGCGTGGGGCAGTTTGCCTACCTCGGACAGGTGGCGCTGACCTATCTGGTATTGCGGGATGCATCCGGCGCGTTGTTGCTGCTCGACCAGCACGCGGCGCATGAGCGCGTACTGTATGCCCGCCTGCGGCGCGGGGGATTTGCCGGGTCTGGTCAGTTGCTGGCCCTGCCGCTTGATCTGCCCCTGCACCCCGCTGAAACGGAACGTTTTTTTGAACTGCGGCCCCGGCTGGAATCCCTAGGCTTTGCGCTTGAGGTCTGCGGCGGCAACCTGCGCGTCAACGCCATGCCCCCGGTGCTCTCCCGCGCCGAAGCCAGGGACTTTCTGCGCGAGGCCCTGGCCGGGCGCAAGGATGATCTGGCCGACATGTTCATATCCATGTCGTGCAAGGGGGCCATCAAGGCCGGGCAACGCCTTGCGGATGACGAGGCCGCCGGGCTGTTGCAGCAGTGGCTGGAAACGCCCGACCGTGAATACTGCCCGCATGGCCGCCCCTGCGTCTTGCGCTGGGACTCCGCCGAACTGGAAAAGATGTTCAAGCGACGGCAGTCGTAACAAGAAAAGCCGTCAGGCACGGCATCTCATTTCTTTCACATAAAACAGCGGGCGACTCTTCCATGAGAGCCGCCCGCTTTGCTGTTTATTCGCTGGCTTCGTCAACCAGATAGACAATGGAATAATAGGGGATGCCGCCGTGCAGCGAGAGGCCGATCTGGCAGGTGCGGCTGGAGGAATAGCCCACCTCGCAGGTGCTTACCTGCATGCGCAGGCCCTTGAGCGCGGCCTCGTTGAGTTCGGGATGGGTAAAGCCACGGTCGCCCGCCCAGCCGCAGCAGTTGATGCCATCCGGCACAACCACGGTTTCGGCGCACTTGCGGGCCAGTTCTTCCAGCTTGCCCTCAAGGCCCATCTTGCGCATGGAGCAGGTGGCGTGCAGGGCCACGGTCTTGGGCAGCTTTTTGAGCTTGAGCGTATCCATGAGGTTCTCAAGGATAAACTGCACAGGCTCCATGAGCTTGATGCCGGGGTCGAGGGTCTGCTTCATGTGCAGCAGGCAGGGGCTGGTTTCGCACAGCACGGGGTATTCGCCGTAGTTGCTGGCCTGGCGCAGGGCCTTTTCCAGCTCCTGCTCTTTCTTGTGGGCGGCGTCAGCGAGGCCCTTGCTGGCAAAGGCCATGCCGCAGCACAGCTTGTCCAGATTGTTGGGCAGAATGACGTCATATCCGCCCTTGAGCAGCACGCTGATGACGGCTTCCGGCTCTGTGCGGCGGTCGCTGTGTTCCTCGCCGGGGCCCATGTTGCGGGCGATGCAGCTGGGGAAGTAGACGACCTTCTTGGTATTGCCGGAGTACGGGGTGGGCAGATAGACCGAGCCCCCGCCCTTGGGCATGTTCTTGTTCCACAGCGGCACCTTGTTGAAGGTCAGGCAGCGCAGAAGGCGCGAGCCGTCGCGCATGATGGTGGTGCCAAGGGCGCGGTGCAGGGCGTCCACGCTGTTGAGCGCGATGGACATGGCCTTGCAGGTTCCCGCAAAGTGGTCGGCAATGGTTCCGGCAATGCTCTTGCCGAGGGAACCGGCGTCCTTTTTGCGCAGGCTCTTGATGAACACGCCCGTATCCACGCCTGCGGGGCAGCGCGGGCGGCACAGGCTGTCTGTGGCGCAGGTGGCCTTGCCCATGTATTCGTAGCCCTTTTGCAGCGTTTTCAGCTCGCTGCTATCAGGGGCAACCTCGCGCAGGCGGCAGATTTCACGGTAGACGGTGATGCGCTGGCGCGGCGTGAGCGTGAGGTCGCGCGAGGGACAGACAGACTCGCAGAAGCCGCACTCCATGCACTTGTCCACCAGTTCGTCGGCGGGGTGCAGGGGCTTGAGATTTTTGAGATGCCCCTGCGAATCGCTGTTGAGCAGCACGCCGGGGTTGAGGATGTTCTTGGGGTCGAGCAGGCTCTTGATGCTCTTCATGATGGCGTAGGCCTGGCTGCCCCACTCCAGTTCCACAAAGGGCGCGATGTTGCGGCCAGTGCCGTGCTCCGCCTTGAGCGAACCATCGTACTTTTCCGTAACCAGCTTGCAGAAGTCTTCCATGAATCCCTTGTAGCGGGCCACTTCTGCCGGAGCGCCAAAATCCTGCCAGAAAACAAAGTGCAGGTTGCCGTCGCGCGCGTGGCCGAAGAGCGGGGCCACCGTGTAGCCGTGGCGGGCAAAAAGATCCTGCAGGTCTTTGGCGGCCTCGCCCAGCCTGTCGAGGGTGAAGGCCACGTCTTCAATAACAATGGAGGTGCCCACGGGCCGCATGCCGCCCACAGAGGCCAGAATGCCCTTGCGGATGAGCCACAGTTTGGTGAATTCCTCGGGTTTGTCGGTAAAAGCGTAGGGCCGCACAAAGGTCACGTTGCTGAATGCCGCATTGATGGTGGCAATGTTCTTTTCCAGCTGTTCGTGAGTGGAGGCGCGGGTTTCCACCAGCAGTGAACAGACGTCGTCGCCCAGGGTTTCCAGCCCTTCGGGCAGGCCGGGGGTGCCTTCCACCGAGCGCAGGGACGCCCTGTCCATAAGTTCCGCAGCCGCAACGGGTAGGGTTGCCACGGCAGAGGCCAGATCACAGGCCGCCTTGACCGTGGGCAGGAGCAGCAGGGCAGAGGCCTTGAAGGGGGCCTCCTCCACCGTGCGGTAGGTTACTTCGGCGATAAAGCCCAGCGTGCCTTCGGAGCCGACCATGACATGCTGCAAAATTTCAAAGGGGTCTTCGTAATCCACCAGGGCGTTGAGGCTGTAACCTGTGGTGTTCTTGATCTTGAACTTGCGCCGGATGCGGTCGGCAAGTTCGGGATTGTCCATGATCTGTTTGCGCAGGTCGGCAAGGCCGTTGAGAATATGGGCGTGGGTTCTGGCAAAGGCGGCGCGGCTTTTAGCGTCCGCCGTGTCCAGCAGGGTGCCGTCTGCCAGCACCATGCGCGAGGAAACAACCGTCTTATAGGAGTTGTCGGAGGTGCCGCAGCACATGCCGCTGGCATTGTTGGCAAAGATGCCGCCGATAAGGCAGCTGTCGATGGAGGCCGGGTCAGGCCCGATTTTTTTGCCAAATTCCGCCAGAATCTTGTTGGCCCCGGAGCCGATGATGCCGGGTTGCAGGGTGATGCGTTCGGCGTTTTCGCCCACGCGCCAGTTGCGCCAGCCTTTGCCTATGCGCACAAGGACAGAATCGGACACCGCCTGGCCGGACAGGCTGGTGCCAGCGGCGCGAAAGGTCACAGGTACGCGCATGCGGTCTGCCAGGGCCACCAGTTGCACCACTTCTGCCTCGTCCAGCACGTCCACCACGATCTTGGGGGTCAGACGGTATACGCTGGCATCTGTGCCATAGGCCAGCAGGCGCAGGGGATCAGTATGGATGCGGTCTTTGGGAATAAAGTCCAGAAGGGCTTCTTTGAATTCTTTGTAGGGAGAAGCAAGCATGGACAAACCTCCGTGACGGTTCATGCCGTCATTGGGTGAGCGCCTGAAACAGCGCTGGGCGGGGAATTGCTGCCGTTGAAACCAGGACGGGAACCCCGGCATTTCTGCAAATGCGGGATATGCTGATCTGGAGATGACAATGGATTACCAATAACAATTCTCGGCTCGGATTGCTACTGTTTTGCATTCAAAAAGCACTTGGGCCTGCGCAATCCTTGTGCCCCTGCCGCCCCTGCGCTACAAAAAAGAAAAACAGTTTGCTGATTTGATTTGCGGCATTCCAGCGTCTGACGTTGGGGTCGCTGGCGTCTTTGCGTATCGGTTTGAGCATGCGGGATGTTACGGTCTGATTTTTTATGGAGGTTCCATGAAGCGGCTGATCGTCTTATGCTGTGTTTCTCTGGCCCTGCTGCTGCCTCAGGCGGCCCCTGCCTGCACCACCTTTATTGTCACTAAGGGGGCCAGCGCAGACGGCTCCGTGATGGTAAGCCATTCTGACGACAACGATCTCAACGACCAGTCCATTGTATACGTACCCGCCCGCGACTGGCCGGAAGGCGCGCAACGCCCCGTGTACGATTCCGCCGTGGCGGTGAAGGAAAATCCCGCCACCAATACTTTTCTTGTTCCCCGCCTCTCCGACCCAAAGCGCGCGCCGGGCTATAACCACCCGGATACGCCGCGCACGATTGCCATCGGCTTTATCCCTCAGGTGCGACACACCTTTGCCTATATTGACGGCAACTACGCAATCATGAACGAGCATGGCCTCATGTTTGGCGAATGCACGGACGGGGCGCACAATACGTGCACGGCAGAGCCGGGCAAGCGCATTTTCTATTCGTCCGAGCTGGCGCGCGTGGCGCTGGAACGCTGCAAAACCGCCCGCGAGGCCATCGAGCTGATGGGCGCGCTCATTGAGCAGTATGGCTACTACGGAACGGGCGAAACCCTGCCCGTTGCTGATAAAAATGAAGCCTGGGTTATGGAAATGGCACCCTCCCCGGCGGGAACCGGCGGCCTGTGGGTGGCCCAGCGCGTGCCGGACGGCCAGTTTTTTGTGGCGGCCAACGAATTTCGCATCCGCGACATCACGCCCGGCAACCCCGATCAAATGTACGGCAAAACCCTGTTTGCCGCGGTGGACAAGTACAACATGCGCAGCCCCAAGGACGCCTCCAAACCTCTGGACTGGCTGACCACGGTGAGCGATGGCGAGTATAACCACCCCTACTATTCGCTGCGCCGCGTGTGGCGGGCGCTCTCTCTGGCGGCTCCTTCGCTGAAGCTGCCCGCCTGGGTGGAAAGCGGCGCAACACGCGCCTATCCCTTTTCCGTCAAGCCGGACAAGCTGCTGAGCCTGGACGACATCAAGCGTATGCACCGCGACCACTACGAGGGAACGGAATTTGACCTTACCAAGGGCGTTGCGGCGGGGCCGTTTGGCAATCCCAACCGCATTATCGGCCCCAAGGACCCCAGCGGCGACGTAAGCCCGACCACCAAGCTTGAAGGCGCGTGGGAACGTCCCATGGGTATGTACTATGTGGGCTACACCACCATTGCCCAGTATCGGCCCGATGTGCCGGAACCGCTGGCGCTGGTGTGCTGGGTTGCGCTGGCTCCGGCGGCGGAATCTGTCTTTGTGCCGCTGGCGGTCGCCCCCATGCCCGCAGGCTACGAACAGGGCGACACCCGCCGCTTTGCCAATGATTCCGCATGGTGGGCCTATTCTTTGGTGAGCGATTACGCCAATATCCGTTACGACCTGATCTCTCAGGAGATTCAGACCAGAGCCGCCAGCATGGAAGCCGCCTTTGCCGCCCGCGTAGCCGCGCTGCAAAAGGAACTGGCCCCCAAGGCGGCGTCCTCCCCGGCGCAGGCGCAGGCTGCCTTTGCCAAGGCCCTGCGGGCGCAGGCGGAAGGCGCATTGCGCGACTGGCGGGAATTTTTCCCCCAACTGGTGGCGCGGCACTGTCAGGGCTTTCTCAACAGCCCGGACAAAATGGCCCAGAACATCGGCTATCCCGATGCATGGCTGCCCCGCACCAACTATCCCATCGGCCCGGTCTCGTACAAAAAGCCCCGGCAGTAGGCTTCGCAATCTGCCAGATAACTCAGGAGGATGCGTGTATGTACTGTAATCGTCGGCGTTTCCTGCAATCAATGGCTGTGACGGGCGCGGGCCTGTGCTTGCCTTCACTCACGTGGGCAGGCTTTGACCCCCTGTGGAAGCCTGGCTCCGTGTGCGCCAATCCCATTGATGTGACCGTGTTCGAGATGTTCAAGATCGGCCCTGGCCCCTCCAGTTCGCACACCATTGCGCCCATGTCGGCGGGCAATGACTTTATCCATCTGTGCGCCCAGTTGCCGCAGGAGCAGCTTGCCCAGGCGGACGCCGTCAAGGTGCATCTGTATGGCAGCCTCTCGGCCACGGGAAAGGGCCACGGCTCCGACCGCGGCGTGGCGGCGGGCCTGCTCGGGCAAAAGCCCTATGATTGCAAGGCCGAATTTC
>JASGGT010000071.1:0-12315 GCA_047602655.1 Desulfovibrio sp.
CTAAGTTTGACACCCATTTTATGCGCTTTTTCATACCGTGTTCCCGTGGGCAAGGTTCAAGCCCCACAGGAGGACGTTATGGAAAACATGGTCGGGCAATGCCTGCTGTACATCATACTGCTCGCCCTGCTGGCATGGCCGCTGGGCGTTTACATGGGCAAGGTCATGGACGGAGAGCCTTTCTGGCTGCAAAAGATATTGGCCCCATGCGAGCGCGGCCTGTACCGCGTCATGGGCATCAACCCTGCGGAACAGATGGGCTGGAAGCGTTACCTTGGCTGCGTGCTGGCCTTCAGCACAGTGAGCATTGCGGCGCTTATGCTGTTGCTCATGACTCAGGCCAGCCTGCCCCTGAATCCGCAGGGGATAGCGGATACGAGTTGGGATCTGGCCCTGAACACAGCGGTGAGCTTTGTCACCAATACCAACTGGCAGGCCTATTCGGGCGAAAGCGCCATGGGCTATCTGGCCCAGATGGCGGGCCTGACGGTGCAGAACTTTGTTTCCGCCGCTGTGGGTATTGCGGTGCTGTTCGCCTTGATCCGGGGGCTGCGCGCGCGGAAGACAGAAACATCCGGCGGGCCAGAGACTTCCATCACGCCAGCCGTTTCAGGTCTCGGCAACTTCTGGGCAGACGCCACCCGCGCCACCCTGTATATCCTTGTGCCGCTCTCCCTGGTGCTTTCGCTGCTGCTCATCTGGCAGGGCGTACCGCAGAATTTTTCTCCTTACAAAACTGTTGCCCTGCTTGAACCGCTTACAACCGAAGACGGGGGCACCGTTACGGAACAAATGGTTCCCATGGGGCCGCAAGCCTCGCAGGTTGCGCCCAAGCAGCTTGGCACCAACGGCGGCGGTTACAACGGCGTCAACTCCGCCCACCCGCACGAAAACCCCACCCCCCTCGCAAATATGCTGGAAATGCTGGCCCTGCTGCTCATTCCCGCAGGGCTGTGCTTCACTTTTGGCAGACAGATCAGGGACATGCGTCAGGGCGTAGCCATATTCATCACCATGACCTTGCTGCTGACCGCCGCCATCGGCTTCACTGCCTGGGCAGAGCAGAGCGCCACCCCGCAACTGGCCCAGACCGGACAGACAGATCTTGCGGCCCGCAGCGGCCTGCTGGCTCAGGCCGGGGGCAATATGGAAGGCAAGGAAACGCGTTTCGGCATAACAGACAGCGCCATCTGGGCCGCCGCCACAACTGCCGCTTCCAATGGCTCGGTCAATGCCATGCACGACAGCCTCACGCCGCTGGGCGGGATGGTTCCCATGGTGCTCATGCAGTTGGGCGAGGTGGTCTTTGGCGGTGTGGGCAGCGGCCTGTACGGCATGCTGGCCTTTGTGCTGCTGACCGTCTTCATGGCTGGGCTGATGGTTGGCCGCACGCCCGAATATCTGGGCAAAAAGGTGGAACCCTTTGAAATGAAGATGGCCGTTGTGGTCTGCCTGACCACGCCGGTCGTCATCCTGATCGGGGCAGGTTTGATGAGCATTGTTCCTCAGGTTGTGGAAAGCCTGAACAACGCCCTGCCCCATGGCTTCAGTGAGATTCTCTATACCGCCACCTCCGCCGGGGCCAACAACGGCTCGGCCTTTGCCGGGCTGAACGCCAACACGCCTTTTCTGAATGTGCTGCTGAGCGCGCTCATGCTCGCCGGGCGCTTTGTGCCCGTGGCAGCCATCCTTGCCGCCGCAGAGAACATGGCGGGCAAAAAAACCGTGGCCGCAAGCTCCGGAACGCTCTCCACCAGCAACGGTATGTTTGTTTTTCTGCTCATATTTGTAGTGCTGCTGGTGGGCGCGTTGAGCTTCTTCCCCGCCCTGGCTCTCGGCCCCGTGGCCGAACATTTGCAAATGGCGCGTTAATCAGCGCTCAATAATAGAGGATACAGCCATGTCAGCCAAAACTGCACATGCCCCGCGCAACAGCCGGATGATTCAGCGGGCCCTTGGCGACTCGTTCATCAAGCTGGCCCCGCACATTCAGGCGCGCAATTTTGTCATGTTCACCGTATATCTTTCCGCCATCATGACCACTGGACTTGCACTGGCAGGGGCGTGGGGATTGATGCCCGCCGCCGCAGGCCAAAGTGCCTTTGCCTGCGCAATTGCCGCCATACTCTGGTTTACGGTGCTCTTTGCCAACTTTGCGGAAGCAATTGCCGAAGGCCGTGGCAAGGCTCAGGCCGACAGCCTGCGCAAATCGCGCAAGAGCGTTGATGCCCGCATGCTGCCGGACCCTGCGCAACGTGAAGCCTTTGTGATGACCTCGTCCACGGAGCTTAAACCCGGCGACCACGTGCTTGTACTGGCAGGCGAGATGATCCCCGCCGACGGCGACGTGGTAGAAGGGGCAGCCTCTGTGGATGAAAGCGCCATCACTGGCGAATCCGCACCTGTCATACGAGAGAGCGGCGGCGACCGCAGCGCCGTCACCGGCGGCACCACGGTGCTTTCCGACTGGCTGGTGCTGCGCGTTACCAGCGAGGTTGGCCGCAGCTTTCTGGACAAAATGATCGCCATGGTCGAAGGGGCCGCCCGCCAGAAAACCCCCAACGAAATAGCCCTGAATATTCTGCTGGTGGCGCTCACGGTCATCTTTCTGCTGGTCACGGGCACACTGTGGTGCTTTGCCCGTTTTGCGGCGGATCAGAACCATGCGGCAAACCCGGCGGACGTCACCTCGCTGGTGGCGCTCTTTGTCTGCCTGGCCCCCACCACCATTGGCGCGCTGCTTTCGTCCATAGGCATTGCGGGCATGAGCCGCCTCAATCAGGCCAATGTGCTGGCCATGAGTGGACGCGCCATTGAGGCCGCCGGCGATGTGGACGTACTCCTGCTCGACAAGACAGGCACCATAACCCTTGGCAACAGGCTGGCCGTCAGCTTTATACCTGTGGACGGGCACACCGGGCAGGAACTGGCGGAGGCCGCGCGCATTGCCTCCCTTGCGGACGAAACCCCCGAGGGCCGCAGCATTGTGCAACTGGCAGACAGCCTGTTCCCGCAGGACGATGCACCACGCCCTGAAACGGATACGGTCTTTGTTCCCTTTTCCGCGCATACCCGCATGAGCGGCGTTGACGCGCGGGGGTCGTCCATACGCAAAGGCGCAGCGGATGCCGTACGCGCTTTTGCGGAACAGCTTGGCGGGCGTTTGAGCACCCAGTGCGATGAAGTGGTGCAGAGCATTGCCCGCCAGGGCGGCACGCCCCTGGTGGTTGCCCGCGATGCCGCAGTGCTTGGCGTGATCCACCTCAAGGACGTCATCAAAGACGGCGTGCGCGAAAAATTCGGCGAACTGCGCCGCATGGGCATCAGGACAGTCATGATTACGGGCGACAACCCGCTTACTGCCGCAGCCATAGCCGCCGAGGCCGGGGTGGACGACTTTCTGGCCGAGGCCACGCCAGAGACCAAGCTGAACCTTATCAGGGAATATCAGGCCAAGGGACATCTGGTCGCCATGACGGGCGACGGCACCAACGATGCCCCGGCTCTGGCGCAGGCGGACGTGGCGGTTGCCATGAACACAGGCACGCAGGCCGCCAAGGAAGCAGGCAACATGGTTGATCTGGATTCCTCCCCCACCAAGTTGCTGGATATCGTGCGCATCGGCAAGCAGCTGCTCATGACGCGCGGCAGCCTCACCACATTCTCCCTTGCCAATGATGCGGCAAAGTACTTTGCCATCATTCCGGCCCTGTTCATGGGCCTGTACCCCGGCCTTGCCGCACTCAACATCATGGGCCTGCACAGCCCGCAAAGCGCCATACTGGCAGCCACCATATACAATGCCCTCATCATTGTGGCCCTCATTCCTCTGGCCCTGCGCGGCGTGCCCTACCGGGAGGAAAGCTCCGAGCTGCTGCTGCGCCGCAACCTCTTTATTTATGGCCTTGGCGGCCTTGCGGCCCCCTTTGTCGCCATCAAACTTATCGATCTTTGTCTGGTCGGCCTTGGGCTGGCCTGAGGAGAAGCACCATGATGATCACAACATTACTGCGCCGTTCCCTGATTTTTCTGTGCATCATGACGGCCCTCACCTGCGCCTATACCGGCGTACTCACCCTTGCGGGCAAGGCGCTGTTTCCCTTTCAGGCCGAAGGCAGTATCATTGCCGCCAGGGGCAGGCAGTACAGCACATTGTTGGGCCAGCCCTTTTCAGCCGCCAACCACCTGTGGGGCCGCCCCGTGAGTGCAGACACCGCCACCTATACCGACAATGGCAAACCCCTGCTCTACGCCGGGCCAAGCAACAAAAGCCCTGCCACAGCCGCATACGCCACAACGTTGCAGGAGCGCGCGGCACGCATCCGGCTGGCGCATCCGGAAAAATCCGGACAGCCCATTCCAGTGGATCTGCTGACGGAATCAGGCAGCGGGCTTGATCCGCACATTTCACCAGCCGCAGCAGAATTTCAGGTGGAGCGGCTGGCCCGCGCCACAGGTTTTACAGCTGCGGAAGTGCGCCGCACCATCGCCATGTACACGCAGGGCCGCACCCTGGGCCTGCTGGGCGAGGCGCGGGTCAACGTGCTTGAAGTCAATCTGGCGCTGGAAGGCCTGCTGCCCAACGGGCGTAGTATTTCAGGGGCTTCGGCCGCTGCTCCCCGCTGAATGCCACACGGCATACGAACATGGGAACAACCATGACAGACAGCTACAAACGTCCATCCCCCGATGCCCTGCTTGCACAGTTGCAACAGGCGACTCCGGGCGGCAAGCCCCTCGCTGACGTGGCGGGCACACCGTCACGCCAAGCGCCCAGAGGTTTGCTCAAGATATTTTTTGGCTATGCGGCTGGCGTGGGCAAAACGTACTCCATGCTCCGGGCGGCCCATGCCGCTCTGGAGCAGGGGCACAGCATTGTTGTGGGCTATGTGGAGCCGCACCCAAGGCCGGAAACAGCGGCCCTGCTGCCGGGTCTGGAGGCCGTGCCGCCTCTGGGGATTGAACACAGGGGCATCACGCTCAACGAGCTGGATGTGGATGCCGTGCTGGCCCGCAAGCCGGAAGTCGCCCTTGTGGACGAACTGGCCCACTCCAATGCGCAGGGCTGCCGCAACCTCAAGCGCTTTCAGGATGTGGAGGAGCTGCTTCAGGCGGGTATATCCGTATGGACCACACTCAACGTGCAGCATCTGGAAAGCCTCAATGATGTGGTCGCCGCCATGACCGGAGTGGTGGTGCGCGAGCGCATACCCGACAGCGTGTTTGACGGGGCAGATCAGGTGGAGCTGGTTGATCTGGAGCCAGACGAGCTTGTATCCCGCCTGCGCCAGGGCAAGATATATGCAGAGGCGCAGGCGCAGCGGGCCCTGGGACACTTTTTTCTGCCCGCCAATCTCATTGCCCTGCGGGAGATCGCCCTGCGCCGCATGGCCGACCGCGTCAACCGGCGGGCATCCGCCGCCGATGGGCAGGAAGCAGGGCGGCAGATCAAGGAGCACATTCTCATCTGCCTTTCAGGCGCGCCCAGCAATGCGCGGGTTATCCGCACCGCCGCCCGCATGGTGGAGGCCTTCCGGGCTGATTTCACCGCACTTTTTGTGCAAAACGCCATCCCGCGCCGTAGTGACGCCAAAAGCCGCGACACCCTGCGCAGCAACCTGAAACTTGCGGAAGACCTGGGTGCGGTTATCGTGACCCTGCACGGCGAGGACGTTCCCGCCCAGATAGCGGAATACGCACGCATGAGCGGGGTGAGCAAAATTGTGGTGGGCCGCTCCCCGGCTGGAGGGTGGCTGTTCCGCAAGAGCAAAACGCTGGTGGAGCGCCTTGCCGAACTTGCGCCGGAGATGGAAACCTACATCATCCCCGATACCGTGCCCGTGGGCAAAACGCCCGAGCATGCCGGGCCTTTGTTTGCGGCGCTCAGGGCCTTGCGGGGCACGGCTCCCCGCTCCTGGCGGCAATGGTGCGCCACTGCCGCGATCATGGCAGTGTGCAGTATCGCAGGTCTGCTCATATTCTCTCTGGGCATGCCCAATGGCGGCATTGCGGGTCTGTACATGCTGGGAGTGTTGGGCGTTTCCATCCTCACCACCGGGCCGTGGTACGGCGTGGCGGCCTCCGTGGCCGGGGTGGGCCTTTTTGATTTTCTTTTTGTTGAACCGCGGTTCAGCTTTACCGTTTACGATACGGACTATGTAGGGCTTTTTTGCGCAATGCTGCTGGTTTCCGCCGCCACCAGCGCCATCACGGGGCGGGCCCGCATGCAGGCGAGGCAAAGCGCGGTACGGGCGCTGCATACGGAGCTGTTGCTGGGCAACAGCCGCCGCCTGCAAAAGGCCAAGGACGAACCCGCCATCCTGCAGGAAACTGCCCGCCAGCTCGGCACCCTTCTGGGCTGCGAAGCAACGCTCTATCCCGTGCGGCAAGGGCTGCTTGAAACCCGGCCCGTTTTTTCCTACCGGGCAGACAAAACGCAGGGTTCGGGCAGCCCGCACGCTGGCAGCCAACGCAACAGGGACACGCCAAAGGACGAACTGGGGGTTGCCCAGTGGGTTGCCAAAAATAATCGCCCTGCCGGCGCGGGAACAGATTCCCTGCCCGGATCACGGCACAGCTTTATCCCCATCAGCAGCCAGTCTGCCGTACTTGCAGTGGCCGAGCTGCATGTTCTGCCGGGACGCACGGCTCCGCTTGCCGATGCCAACAGTAAAAACCTTGTTCTGGCACTGGCTGGCGAATGCGCGCTGGCCCTGGAAAAGAGAACGGCTTACGCAGGCCAACGCCAGCATTGCCGTGCGCGCGCAGCAGGAAAAGTTGCGCGCCGATGTGCTGCGCTCCATATCGCACGATCTGCGCACGCCGCTCACAGGCATTTGCGGCAATGCCGCCATCCTTGCCGAGCAGAACGGATCCGGCTCGCCAGAACGCAATGCGGCCCTTGCTGCCGCCATTGAGGAAGAAGCCCGCTATCTTGTCGGCATGGTGGAAAACCTGCTGGCCCTTACCCGTCTTGAGCAGCAGGATTTTACCCTTCGGCTTGAGCCGGAGCTTCTTGAAGATGTCATTGCCGAAGCCGTGCAGATCACCAGCCGCCGTGCAGCGCACCACGATCTGCGCGCGGAGATGCCCGAAAGCCTGCTCATGGCCCGCATGGACGCGCGGCTCATGGTGCAGGTGCTGGTCAACCTGCTGGACAATGCCGTCAAACACACGCCAGAGGGAACAGCCATCCGCATACGGGCAAAGGCTGACGGGCCGTGGGTCAGGCTGGAAGTTGCCGACAACGGACCAGGGATTTCAAAAACGGAACAGAGCCGCATTTTTGACATGTTCCACTCCGCAGCCATAAAAAATGGCGATGGCCGCAGAGGCATGGGGCTTGGGCTGGCTCTGTGCCGCAGCATTGTGCAGGCCCACGGCGGAAGTATTGAGGTGTTTGACAACATACCGCAGGGCGCGGTTTTTTCCATGACCTTGCCGCGCGAAACCGAAGATTTCACCCTCCCGGCCTGACAGAAGGAGCATCCATGCCGCTAAACCCGCCAGCAGCGCCCCCCGCAGAGCAGAACGCTAACGGCGTTCCCGAGCGTATACTTGTAGTGGAAGACGACAAGGTCATCCGTGCACTTGTGACCACCACGCTCGAGAGCCACGGCATGTCCTTTCTGACGGCCGCCACCGGGCGCGAGGCCCTTGCAGAGGCTTCTCGGGCAAATCCCGATGTCATACTGCTTGATCTTGGTCTGCCGGATATGGACGGCGTGGAGATCATCCGGGCGGTGCGTCAGTGGTCCATGCTGCCCATCATCGTGTTGAGCGCCCGGACGGAAGATGACGACAAGGTGGCTGCGCTGGATGCAGGCGCGGACGACTACCTCACCAAGCCTTTCAGCGTTGAAGAGTTGCTGGCCCGGCTGCGCGCCGCCTTGCGGCGCGTCCGTTATGAACGCGGGCACATGGGCCGCAGCGAAAGCAGCTTTGAAAATGGCGATCTGCGCATTGATTTTGCCGCAGGCTGCGTGAGCGTTGCCGGGCAGCAGGTGCATCTTGCGCCCATGGAATACAAACTGCTGTGCCTGCTGGCAAACAATGTGGGCAAAGTGCTTACGCACAAAACTATCTTGCAGGCCGTGTGGGGCAGCGCCCTGCCGCAGTCGCTGCCCTCATTGCGTGTGTTCATGGCAACCTTGCGCAAAAAACTGGAGGCCGCCTCGCCGCAGTGTGATTGCATCCGCACCCATGTGGGCATCGGCTACCGCATGAGCCGGTATGAAGGCTGACCCGAAGGGGCGGCTGCTCCTTTAGCCTTGGCCTCAATCTGTTATTTCTCTGCGCGACAGCCGGGCACGCAGCCTGCCATTAAAACTGCTTCTAAAACAAAAGAAGGCCGCGATTTCTCGCGGCCTTCCATATCAAGCGAATTTGGTCGACTACCAGCGACGGGGGGCGGGCTTTTTGGGCTCAGCCTTGTTGATGCGAAGAGCGCGGCCGTCAAATTCCTTGCCGTCAAGGGCGGCAATGGCGTTGATGGCGTCGGCGTCTTCCATTTCCACAAAGCCAAAGCCACGGGCGCGGCCGGTTTCGCGGTCGGAAACGAGCTTCACGGAAAGAACTTCGCCGTAGGGGCTGAACAGGGATTCAACGCCTTCCTGAGTGGCGGACCAGGGCAGATTGCCGACGTAGATAGAAGTAGCCATAAGGACTCCAGAGATTACGGGAGGTAGACTTTCCGCTTGGAGCCTTACCCATGTAAAGCCTCTGCAAAAAAATTTACTATACCCAATCAGTGATTGCCCGAACATAGTTTGGGGCATTTTCAATGTCAACAGATATTATTTTTTTCAAGCAAATAACTGGGCCTGCCCGCTGGCGGCACCGCATTTCCCTACCTGTTCACAGTGTTTTTTGCCAAACTTCAGCTTTCTCAATTTTGTTTGGCACGAAATGCGGGTATACTGTATTTTTTGGATATGGAATACCCGCTAAAATTCGGTTTCGCTATGTCCATACAGCAACCCGATTTTTTCAGTGATGCCCGGCGGGGTGTTTTTGCAGTGCATTGCCTGCCTGCCAGACAACACGCGTCTGCAACAGCAGACTGCCGATAATCCTTAACGCAAAGCTAACGCCCCCATCGGTATGTTTCAACATACATAATGGTAGCGGATAGGCCGCAACTAAGCCGCAACCATTGCCTCCGCAGCCACAGCTGCGTATACGCCGATGCTGCCACATTGGCGTATCCCCTTCCCTCCTCCTGCGCGAAGCGCCCTGATAAACCGGGGCGCTTCCTGCGCATGGCAGTACAAAAGCTTATTTTGGGGCTTTTGTACTGCCAACCTCAGCCCTGCTCCACAAAAAAGGCCGACACTCCAGAGAGAGTCGGCCTTTTGCCAGGTGACATACCTGTTCATCGGCTGCGCAAGGCACTGTTTGCGAGGTTTACGCGCATGCATGCGCACACCCGGTCAAATGCGGAGTGCCTTTGCAAAAGCTCTAACTATCCGCTCCGCCACGGTCTTGTTCTAATTGATCCAGGAACTCAGCGCGTCAACAATCTTGCGGGCCTGATCCGCGCTGGAAATATTGAATTTGGACTGCTGGCGGTATTCGCCCCCCGCCTTTTTGTAGCGGCGGATAACATACATATCCGGGCCAAAACAGTCTTTTTCCGGCTGCCACTGCTGGTAGCGAAAAAGAATGGTAGTCCACGCGCCCTTGCTCAGCACAACCTTGTCCAGTTCGTTAACGATAACCTGACCGTTTTCCTCAAACTGCACTGTGAGATCATCAATTGTTTCGTTCAAAAAAGCCCCCCAAGTAGGCATAAGTAACACATAAACAGCAAGCAAGGGCCGAGCTTTGCCTTCCGGGCCTTGCGGCCATCCAGCACCGACTGGCAGCGGCGGGCAACAGCGCTTTTGACAGAAAACTTACCCGGCGTGTTCGACCAGCATCCCTTTGACGCTTTCCGGCAGTTCCGGCTTCTTCAACACCATTTCGGCGGGGCCGGGGCCGTAGTTGTTGGCAGTCACGCCAGCAGAGGCGGAAAGAGCCATCAGGTTCTCCGCCGTGGTCAGCTCACTACCGCTCGCAAACTTCCTTCCAACGATATCCAGCACGAGATCATTGGGGCTGACGGGTTTGACAACGCTATTGTCCATATGCGCCTCCCTCACGTTAGGCCTTAAGAATAGCTTTTTCCTCCGCCCTCTGCAAGCGTTGCCGCCTGCGCGCCTACTGACGCAACAAAACCAGCGTGTATCGTTCCACCGGGGCAAAATCATCCGTAAGCGCAGGAGTGGCAAAGGGGTCTTTTCCCGTGTACCTGCTTGCCAGCATATCGGCAAGGCGCAAGCCGCCTGAAGGGGTGCCTTCTGCGCCCGCTACCGCAGCAGATGGCAACCCGCCCGCAGTGACCTCTGCCCTCTGCTCGGGAAAAGCGGCGACCATAAGGTTTTGCAGCTTTTCGGGTGGTTCGCCGCCAGCGCAGTACACCTGCACCTCGGCAAAAGACTGGCGCAGCGCGTTGAAAATCCCCTGGAACAGGCGGCCATCCGGCCCTTCCACAGCGGAAATAACATTCATGAGCACAACCCCGCCGGGAGCCACCGCCCTCCGCAGGGCAGCTGCGGCCTCGCGCGTTCCCATCTGGAAAGGCACGGCGTAGTGGGAGTTGAAAACATCCACAAACACCAGGTCATACTGATCGCGCTGGCGGTTCAGAAAGGCCCTGGCGTCTTCGTGCCGCACACTCAGGCGGGGATCGTCGCGCAGCGAAAACCAGCGCCGGGCCGTTTCCGTCATGGCCGGATCAAGCTCCACCACCGTCACGCGCGCGGCCTCGGGCTTTGCCAGAGGGGAATTGTCGGCCAGCAGCCACTTGGGTACGGAATACCCGCCGCCGCCCAGCATGAGCACCCGGCTTGCATTGGGCGTAAAATGCGGCCCCAGCGCGTAAAACTGGGTATACCGAAAATACAGTTCATTGGGGGCATCCAGATACATGCCCGACTGACTGTAGCCGGGGTCGGTAGCCATAAGGCGCACGGGTCTGCCGTTCTGCGCCCAGTCTACCCCTTCAAAAATGCGGATGCTGTTGTAGGGGCTCTCCACCAGATGGCTCATGGCTCTGCCGTCCTGCCAGTGACCATAGCTTGCCGCCATCACAGCCATAAGCCCGCACACCGCCAGCAGCACGGCGCGCAAACGCATGTGCCCCCCGCCGTTACACAGCGAAAGCCCAAGCATGGCCGCAGCCACACCCCACAAAATACTGGTGCTGCCCCAAAAGGATATGAGGATAAAACCGCCCAGAAAGGTTCCTACAATACTGCCCGCAGTGGAAAGGGCGTACAGCCTGCCTACGGTGGCCCCGGAGGAATCCACGCTCTCGATGCGCAGGCGTATGGCATAGGGCGACACCATGCCGAAAAAAAAGGCGGGCAGGGCAAAAATGCACACCGCCGCCAGTACCGCCGCCGCATACAGATTGCCTACGGCAGCCGTCACCCACTGGCCGATGACATCATGACACAAAGCCGTCAGCCCGCTGCCAAGGCCTGCCCCGGCCAGAGCCAGAGCCAGCCCCCGCCGGGAAAGGGTTTTGTCGGCCATCCGTCCCCCGGCCCATGCGCCCAGGGCAAGGCAGGCCAGCACCACGCCTATGAGGCTTGTCCACACCACGGCGGATGTTCCCACATGCGGGGCCAACACCCTCGCGCCGACCATTTCGAGCACCATGACCAGCGCGCCGCTCATAAATACTGTCAGTTCGAGCATACGGCTCCTGCGGCAGGTTATGCGGCGGATGCAGAATTCAGGTTCCGCCGCTGCTTTATTTCGCCATGCCAGCCTACTCGCGCCGCTGGCCAAAAAAATCGTGGAGCAGGGCGGCGCATTCCTCAGAAAGCACGCCGCCCATGTGCCATACCCGGTGATTGGCGCACTGGGCGTCAAAATATTCGGCGCGGGAGACAACAGCCCCGGCCAGAGGGTCGGCTGCGCCGTACACAAGCCCCGCAATGCGCGCATGTATGATGGCGGCGGCGCACATGGCGCAGGGTTCAAGCGTCACCACCAGCACGCACTGGTTGAGCCTGTAGTTGCCAAGCGCAGCCCCGGCGGCACGCAACGCCAGCACCTCGGCATGGGCGGTGGGGTCATTGTCGCCGATGGGCGCATTGCCGCAGCAGGCAAGAATGCGTCCATCAGGTGCCGCCACCAGTGCGCCCACAGGCACCTCGCCCGCAGCGCCGCTGGCGCGGGCCTTTTCCAGAGCCAGCCGCATCAGCCCCTGCCAGGTATGGCCCGGCGGGGGCGGCGTTAGCGGCCCGGCAGGTGAAAAGGCCC
>JASGGT010000072.1:0-12087 GCA_047602655.1 Desulfovibrio sp.
TTCCAACGATGCCGGAATGCCCAAAAATCTTTTGGGCGTTAACCTTGCCGACCGTGATTATTTTATCCGCGCCATGGCCGGAGAAAGTACGGTGCAGTTTGTTGTGGGGCGGGTTTCAACAATTCCCGGTTTTCATTTTGCCGCGCCAGTCAGCGGGCCTGACGGCTATCTTGGCGTGGCCGTGCTCAAGGTTGATACGGGCACGCTTGCGCAGCAGCTTTATCTGCCCACTGGCTTTGTTACGGACAAGGCGGGCGTGGTGGTGCTCTCCGATTCGCCGGGAGACATGCTCCGCGTAGTGCCGGGCGGGGCAGCCGCTTTTTGACACGGCGCGGTACCTGCTCCAGTATCAGCGCGAACACCTTGAATCCGTATACCTGCGCAAGATAGATGTGGATGGCCATGCAGCTTGGGCGCTCAGCCCGGAGGCCAGCCCCATCTGTGCAAAAAAGTCACATGGGCAAGGACGGGTTGAGCGTTTACGGTTTTGAGGGGCTTGGACCCCTGCTGCAAAGTGTTGAACAAAATTTTCGCATCTACCTTGCCACCACGTTTATTTTTTTTGTGCTTGGTTTTGCGGTCATAATCGGTACCACAGTGAACCTGCTGCGCGACAGATATCTGCGCAAAACCCTGCAAAAACTTAACGATACCTTGCGGGTTCAGGCGCAGCACGACTCCCTGACGGGGCTGCTCAACCGTAGAATGTTTGATGAAATGGCCGAGGCCTGGTTTGCCCAGACATTGCGGCTTGGCGTGCCTTTTTCCCTGGTGCTGTTTGATATTGACCATTTCAAGCGGCTGAATGATGCATTCGGGCATCAGGCGGGGGATCATGTGCTGCGCGAAATCGCCATGTGTGTCAGCCGCAGCCTGTCTCGCCGGGGCGACAGGGTTTTTCGCATCGGTGGGGAAGAGTTTGCCGTACTGGCCAGCGCGGCGGGTGAGCGGCAGATTTTTGAGCTTATGGAACTGATCAGAAACGCCGTCGCTGATTTGCGGCTGCAGCATCCCGACGGGGCGGAAAAGATCGTAACCATTTCTCTTGGCGGCCTGCTCGTGAGCGGCTACTGCGAGATGTCGTTTGACGAGGCGTTCAAAAGGGCGGACGAAGCGCTGTACAGCGCCAAGGCGCAGGGACGCAACCGCAGTGTGCTGGCAGGCAGTTGCGCCGTCAGTGGGGCTGCGGGCCGCCCTGCGCGTTCCCATTCCTGAAAGCGCGCGTGTTCATATTCTCCCCACCCAGCGCAGGTTTTCCGCGCTTCTTTATCCGCCTTACGCTGGTAATACGTGTAGTTGCAAGCGCATGCGGAAAACAGAGCGATGATGTTTTTCCTTTTTGTGTTGACTTTGAATTTCTTTTTCGTATAATGGAGCCTGTTGCCCTCAACCGGGCCGCACTGTTTACCGCCGCAAAGGCATACAGGAGAACAGGTAACATGTATAACCGTTTTGGAACAACGCAGGAAATGATGATCCAGACCGTTCAGGAGAACGGAACGGAGGCTGTGCTGGCCATTGACAGCAGGGGCCTGTATCTGACCACCGCCCAGTTTGTGGGCCGCCCCATTGCCGACCGCAACCGCTATAGCGGCGTGCGCAAGGAAATGCCCCAAAGGCTTGCCGCCCTCGGGCTGGATGTGGATGCCCTGGTGGCCGCAAACCAGCACCGCATTCAGGTGGAGACCGCTTCCACCAAGAAGGTCAACCCCCTCAAGGCTTCCAAGCGCGGTTCCAAGGGCTAGGGCTATTTCTAACTCATTCTTTTGGCCGATCACTGCGCATCCAGCATTCACTCCAGTCATGGACAGAGAGTCCACTCCTGTCGTAAAAAACACTGTTTTCCTTGTCCTCGGCACAAAATCTTTTATTTAAAAACAGCCCCTAGGCTGGGGAAACTGCCAATTTTGCAACGATCCTTACTCCCAGGAGCGGATATTGCTGAACATGCTTGACCGCTCTGGTTGACGCCACAGGCCGCGATACGGCTGTACACCATTGCCCGTTGTGGAACCGGCTGCCCGCGCAAGGCTCCGGTTCAGCAACGGGCGATGCCGTTTTTGGCGCACCGGGAGCGCTGGTATGGCGACAGCGGCGCAGGGGCAGCGGCAGAAGGCCGGCGGCATGGCCCGAGCGCCCATGCCTTGCGCCCTGTGTACTTTTTCCGTAGGCTTTATTCATGTCGAAAACACGTGAAATTTATATATGCTCTTCTTGTGGGTCACAAACCATGCAGTGGCGTGGGCAATGCCCCAACTGCCATGAGTGGAATACGCTCCAGGCGGCTGTGCAGCCCAAGTCCGCCCCCGGCGGCAACAGACCCCGCGCTGCCACGGATTCTTCCAGCCGCCCCATTGCCTTGCGGGATGTGGAAGATGCCGGGCACGCGCCCTACGGCAGCGGCCTGAAAGCCCTGGACCGAGTGCTGGGCAAGGGCCTTGTGCCCGGTGCGGCCATCCTTGTGGGCGGCGAGCCGGGCATCGGCAAATCAACCCTGCTGCTTCAGGTGGCGGGGCTTGTGGCAGCGCAGGGCAGGCGTGTGCTCTACGCCAGCGGGGAGGAATCCCTGCCGCAGATCAAGGGGCGGGCCGAGCGCCTTGGCATGCTGGATCATAACCTCATGGCCATCGCCACCTCCCGCGTGGAGGATGTGCTCGAGGCGGCCAATGCCGCGCCGCCAGCCCTGCTGGTGGTGGATTCGGTGCAGACCCTCACCAGCCTTGAGGCCGATGGCCTGCCGGGCAACGTCAGTCAGGTGCGGGCCGTGGCAACTACATTGCTTGAAGCCTGCCGCCGTTTGTCTTGCACCCTGATTCTGGTGGGGCATGTGACCAAGGACGGCGTGCTGGCTGGCCCCCGTTTGCTGGAACACATGGTGGACACCGTTATTTCGCTTGAGGGCGACCGCCGCCAGATGTTCCGCCTGTTGCGCGTGTTCAAAAACCGCTTTGGTCCCAATGAGGAACTGCTGGTCTTCCGCATGGAGGCCTCGGGCATGCAGATTGTGGACGACCCCTCCACGTTTTTTCTGGGCCAGCGCGATCCTTCGTTATCCGGCACTGCCGTGGTCATGGCTGTGGACGGGCAGCGCCCGCTGGCAGTGGAGGTGCAGGCCCTTGTTTCCCGCACATTTTTGAGCATCCCGCGCCGCGCGGCCCTTGGCTTTGACGTGGCCCGCCTGCATTTGCTGCTGGCCGTGCTGGAAAAAAGGCTCAAGCTCAACTTTGGTCAGGTGGATATTTACGCCAAGGTGGGCGGCGGCATGAAGCTGAGCGAACCGGGGCTTGATCTGGCTCTGGTGGCTGCGGTGCTTTCGTCGTATTATGATGTTCCGCTGCCGGAAAAGAGCGTGCTGTGGGGCGAGGTGGATCTCAACGGGCAGGTGCGGCCCGTATCCGCGCAGGATTTGCGCCTCACGCAGGCGCGGCGGCTGGGCTTTGACCCCATTGTCCACCCGGCTGTGGAGCAGGGCGGCATCAGCACCATAGCCGCCTTGCAGCAAAAACTGTTTCATCGCAAGTAAAGGCGGCGGTCATGGGCCTTGAGATTGAACGCAAATATCTGCATGTGAATCTGGAAACCCTGCGTCAGGCGCTTGTGGACAACGGGGCGCACTGCCTTGGCGCGCATTTTGAGTGCAACTGGGTGTTTGACACTGCCCAGGGCGCGCTGGTCACTGGCGGCAAACTGCTGCGTTTGCGCAGTCAGGAATGGCAGGATAAAACGCGCCACCTCATCACGCTCAAGCTGCCCGCCATGGAAGATGGCGGCTTCAAGGTGCGCGAGGAGCGCGAAACGGAAGTTGCCGATGGCCCGGCCCTGCGGGGTATTCTGGAAGGTCTGGGCTATACGGTGGCGGCCCGGTACGAAAAAGTTCGCGAACCCTGGCGCATGGACACCGTGGAAGTGGAGCTGGACGCGCTGCCCTTTGCCCAGGTGGTTGAGCTGGAAGGCCGGGCGCAGGATATTGCCAGGGTCGAGAAGCGTCTGAACCTTGACAATGCCGAAATAAGCATCAAAAGTTATCATGAGCTGCATCAGGAATGGTTGCGGCAAAACAACAAGCCGAAACAGCTTTCCTTTGTGTTTGACGAAGCGCAGAGGGCGCACTGGCGCACAGTGCTGGGCCTGACAGAAAAGGCCGATGTCAACGCGGATTCATCGCGGCAGAGCTGAAACGTCTTGGGAGCCATGCATGTCTTTTATCCCCGACAATCAAACCAGCGGCGACAGCCGCGTAATCGTTGAAAAGAAGCTCAAGGAACCGGATCGCTACCGGGTACTCCTGCACAATGACGACTATACAAGCATGGAGTTTGTGGTGTCGGTACTGTGCGGCATTTTCCACAAAACCGCCGAAGAAGCCACGGCCATCATGCTGGCGGTACACCAGCGCGGGGTCGGCCAGTGCGGCATATACACCCTTGAAATAGCCGAGGCCAAGGTTCGGCGTGTGCACAACACGGCGCGGGCGGCAGGGTATCCCCTTAAATGCACCATGGAAAAAATCCATTGAGATAAGCCTATGTTGAGTAAAAATGTTCAGTTGGTCATTCGGGACGCCCTCATGGAAGCCCACCGGCGACGGCATGATCTGTTGACTGTGGAGCATGTGCTCTTTGCGCTGACAAACAGCATGAAGGGGCGCATCATTCTTGAGGGCAGCGGGGCAAGCGTGCCCGTGCTGCGCGAGCAGCTTGAGGAATTTTTCAACAAGGAACTGGAACCCGTCTCCCTGGCGGAAAAGCACGAAGTCGCGCAGACAGACAGCGTGCAGCGCGTGCTTGAACGCGCTCTGGAGCACATCCGCTCCTCAGGGCGCGATGCTGTGGAGCTTGGCGACCTGCTCATTTCCATCATGGATGAGGAGGAAAGCTACGCCCACTTCTATCTGCGCAAGCAGGGCGTTGAACGGCTGGACGTGCTGACCTTTATTTCGCACGGGCTTGATGAAGGCGCTGGCTCGCGCGGCGTGGAAGCCGGGGCTGAAGCCGGGGACGGCGAAGCCAAGGCCGACCCGCTGGCCCAGTTCACAGTCGAGCTTACAGCCCGCGCCAGGGAAGGCAAGATTGACCCCCTCGTGGGCCGCACAGCCGAGCTTGACCGCGCGGTTGAGGTTCTGTGCCGCCGCCGCAAGAACAATCCCCTCTTTGTGGGCGACCCCGGCGTTGGCAAAACAGCCCTGGCCGAAGGCCTTGCCCTGCGCATTGTGGAAGGCAACGTGCCTGAAATGTTTGCCAAAACGAAGCTCTATGCCCTTGATATGGGCCTTCTGCTTGCGGGCACCCGCTACAGGGGCGACTTTGAAGGCCGCCTCAAGGCAGTGGTGCAGAGGCTCAAGGAGCAGCCCGACTGCATCCTGTTTATTGACGAAATCCATACCATCGTGGGGGCAGGCTCCACCTCTGGCGGCTCGCTGGATGCGTCCAACCTGCTCAAGCCCGTGCTCGCCAATGGCGAAATCCGCTGCATTGGTTCCACCACCTACGAGGAATACCGCAACCATTTTGAAAAAGACCGCGCCCTGGCCCGCCGGTTTCAGCGCATTGACCTTACCGAGCCGACCACGGAAGAATGCCTTGGCATTCTTGAAGGGCTTGAGCCGCGCTATGCGCAGTACCACCACGTGCGTTACAGCCCTGCGGCCCTCAAGGCCATGGTGGATCTTACCGCGCGCCATGTGCGCGACCGCCTGCTGCCCGACAAGGCCATTGACGTGCTGGACGAAACTGGCGCAGCCGTGCGCCTGGGCCGTGGCGTGACGCCTGCCGGAAAGCCTGCCAAAAAAAGCGGCAAGGACGCCCCGCTGGTCAGCGTGGCTGATGTGGAGCGCATTGTGGCCCGCATGGCGGGCATACCCGTGCGCACAGTCTCCGGCAAGGAACGCAACAAACTGGCAACGCTTGAAAAAGACCTCAAGAGTCTTGTGTTCGGGCAGGAAAAAGCCATTGAGCTGACCGTGCGCGCCATCTTGCGCGCCCGCGCCGGGCTTGGGCAGGAGCAGCGCCCCGCAGGGGCCTTCCTGTTCTACGGGCCAACGGGCGTGGGTAAAACGGAAGTGGCCCGCAGTCTTGCCAAGCTCATGGACGTGGAGTTTCTGCGCTACGACATGAGCGAGTATATGGAAAAGCACTCTGTTTCGCGGCTCATTGGCGCGCCTCCAGGCTACGTGGGCTTTGATCAGGGCGGGCTCATGACCGAGGCCGTGCGCAAGGCTCCGTATTCCGTGGTGCTGCTGGACGAAGTGGAAAAGGCCCATCCGGACATCTTCAATGTGCTGCTCCAGGTTATGGATTACGCCACGCTGACGGACAACACCGGGCGCAAGACATCGCACTCTTATCATGACCTCCAACGCCGGAGCCTTTGAAATGTCGCGGCCCGCCATGGGTTTTGGCGGCACGGCTCCGCAGGATGCGGCGCACAAGGGCCTCAAGGCTGTGGAAAACACCTTCAGCCCTGAATTCCGCAACCGGCTGGATGCCTTGGTTCCCTTTGGCAGCCTCACAGAACCCATGATGCTGCGCATTGTGGACAAGTTTGTGGGTGAAATCCGCACCAGCCTCGAGCAGCGCGGCGTAACGCTCACCCTCACGGAGACCGCCCGCAAGTGGCTGGCCAGCAAGGGCTTTGATCCCTCCATGGGCGCACGGCCTCTGCGCCGCCTGCTGCGCACGGAGCTGGAAGACCGCCTGGCCCACGAGTTGCTGTTCGGCTCGCTCAAAAAGGGCGGTACCGCAAAGCTGACGGTCAAGGGCGAAGAACTGGCCCTTGAGCATGAGGGCAGCGCGGCCAGGAGCCGCAAGGCTGTGCCGGTAGACGCCTGATAGCCACGTCGCTGGGCGGGCCGGGGCTGTTGCCGCATGCGGCAGTTCCGGCCCGCCTGCGTTATCGCCGAGAATATTCAGATGTTAAGGACGCTATGATCGGGGCATTTACGGCACTGGCCTCCCAATTTCCGCCGCCGGAAACAGCCCGTGACGACGGCCTGCTGTGTCTGGGCGGCGATCTGCGGCCGGAACGTCTGGTCGCGGCCTACAGTCGTGGAATTTTCCCTTGGAATACCAGGGGAATGCCTATCCTCTGGTGGTCGCCTGATCCCCGTTGCGTCATGCCCCTTGAGGGCTTTCGCCTGCCTGCGCGCAGCGCGCGCAAACTGCGCCTGCATCCTTTTGAGCTGACCCATAACACCGCCTTCAGGCAGGTTATCCGCGCCTGCGCAGCGCCAAGGGACAAGGAGGGCGGTACCTGGATCATTGACGACATGATGCGCGCCTACGAAGACCTGCACGCCCTTGGGTATGCCCATTCCATTGAGGCCTGGCGGGAGGGCGAACTGGTGGGCGGTCTGTACGGTGTGGCGCTTGGGCGGGCTTTTTTTGGCGAATCCATGTTCCACACCCAGCCCGAAGCTTCGCGTGCCGCGCTGGCAGGGCTTGTGGGCCTGCTGCGCCAGCGCGGAGCAACCCTGCTTGACTGCCAGCAGGAAACGCCGCACATCATGCGCATGGGTGGCGTAATGCTGCCGCGCGCGGTTTTTCAGGCCGAGCTTGAACGCGCCCTTGCCCCGCAAACGCAAACAGGCGCTGCGCAAGGTTGCGCAACGCCTGAAATGGCTGGAAGCGGCCTGCCGTTTCCGTGGCTGCCGTGGGGAGTCGTGTACAGTTATTCCCCAGACGGCTTCTGGGCGGCCAGATCGTAAAAACCGTAGGCCGGGAAGGGCAGCGGATAGTCGCGCACCGCGTCAAAGCGGATGAAGCCCGTGGTCTTGCCGTCGCCAATGCCTGCCAGAGGCGCAACGCCAAAGGGCACGGGCAGATCAAGCGGGCAGACCGTAATTTTTTCAATCTGGTCGGCATAGCGCTTTTCAAGATATTCCACCAGCGCGTGGCTTTCTTCAGCGGTGAAGGATTCAAGCACGCAACGCAGGGCGGCTTCTTCCGTAGCGCCTTGCAGAACTTCTGCCGGAACGGAAGGATCGGCAGGGGCCACAAGGCCAAGACCCTTGATGGCTTCCACTTCGGCATCAGTCGCGCCGGGGCGGAAAATCTGCACGTCCAGATGGCGGCAGCCCTTGAAGGTGCTGAGGGTTGCGGCCACAATGAAAACCCGGTCGATGGGCAGATCTATCTGAGAAGGTACGAAGATTTTTTCCATGGCAATTCCCGTTCGTTATTGATGTAATCCTGTCCTCTTACTCCAAAACATAATATTATGGAAGATAATCAGGTCATCCCATTCAGCCTTGAAACGGCATATACCCCCACGGGCGACCAGCCCACGGCCATTGACGCCCTGGTGGACAATATTCAGGCCGGGGTTCCCTCGCAGGTTTTGCTGGGCGTTACCGGCTCCGGCAAAACTTTTACCATGGCCAACGTCATTGCCCGCTGCAACCGCCCGGCACTGGTGCTTGCCCCCAACAAAACGCTGGCAGCCCAGCTTTACGGCGAGTTCCGCGCCCTGTTTCCGCGCAATGCCGTGGAATATTTTGTCAGCTATTACGACTACTACCAGCCAGAGGCCTATGTTCCGGCCTCGGACACCTATATTGAAAAAGATTCGTCCATCAACGACAACATCGACAAGCTGCGCCATGCCGCCACCCACGCCCTGCTGACCCGGCGCGATGTGGTCATTGTGGCTTCGGTTTCGTGCATCTACGGCCTTGGTTCGCCGGAATATTACGCCAAGATGGTCATTCCCGTTGAGGTGGGCCAGCACTTCCCCATGGACAAGCTCATCACCCGGCTGGTGGAAGTGCACTACGAGCGCAACGATTATGACTTTCACCGCGGCACCTTCCGCGTGCGCGGTGATGCCCTTGAAATCATCCCCGCCTACCATCACGAGCGGGCACTGCGGCTGGAATTTTTTGGCGACGATATCGACCTCATGCGCGAGATTGACCCCCTCACGGGCGAGGTGCTGGCCGAGGTAAGCAAAACCGTGCTGTACCCCGCCAGCCACTTTGTTTCCGCGCAGGACAACCTCAAGCGGGCTGCCGGCGACATACGCGACGAACTGGCGGCGCGGCTTGTGTATTTCAAGGAGCACGGGCAGCTTGTGGAGGCCCAGCGCCTTGAGCAGCGCACCCAGCTTGACCTCGAAATGATTGAAGAACTCGGCTATTGCAACGGCATTGAAAACTACACCCGCCACCTTGATGGCCGCAAACCGGGCGAGCCGCCGTCCTGTCTGCTCAACTATTTTCCCGAAGATTTTCTGCTTTTTGTGGACGAATCGCACATCACCATCCCGCAGGTGGGCGGCATGTACAAGGGAGACCGTTCGCGTAAGCAGACCCTTGTGGATTACGGCTTCCGCCTGCCCTCGGCTCTGGATAACCGCCCCCTCCAGTTCAACGAATTCACCAACCTGCTCAATCAGGTGGTTTACGTGTCGGCCACGCCCGGCAAGTACGAGCTGGATCAGGCGCAGGGCATTGTGGCGGAGCAGATTATCCGCCCCACGGGCCTTGTGGATCCTGTTGTGGAGGTGCGCCCCACCAAGGGCCAGATGGAAAACCTGCTGGGCGAATGCCGGGGCAAGGTCACGCTGGGCGAGAGGGTGCTTGTCACCACCCTGACCAAGCGCATGGCGGAAGACCTCACCGAATACTGCTGCAACATGGGCGTGCGGGCGCGCTACCTGCATTCGGATATTGATACGCTTGAGCGCATGCAGATCATCCGCGCCTTGCGGCTTGGGGAATTTGACGTGCTGGTGGGCATCAACCTGCTGCGCGAGGGGCTCGACATACCCGAAGTGTCGCTTGTGTGCATTCTGGATGCGGACAAGGAGGGCTTTTTGCGCTCCACTGGTTCGCTTATCCAGACATTTGGCCGCGCCGCGCGCAACGCGCAGGGCAAGGTCATTCTGTACGCGGACAAGATCACCGATTCCATGCGCGCCGCCATGGGCGAGACCGAGCGCCGCCGGGCCAGGCAGTCGGCCTACAATGAAGAGCACGGCATCACGCCCACCAGTACCCGCAAATCGCTTGAATCCCCACTGGATAGCCTGTATGTGGAAGATGGCGGTGGACGCGGGCGCGGCAAGGGCAAGGGCAAACAGCGCGAGCCAGACGCAGTACCGCTGACAGCCGAAGATGTTGCCGTTCTTGTTGCCAAGCTTGAAAAAGAAATGCGTCAGGCAGCCCGCGATCTGGAATTTGAACAGGCCGCAGAGCTGCGTGACCGTATCCGCATTTTGCGGGCCAGGCTTATCGCCATGCCCGAATAGACAGGGGCGTTTGCCCCTGTGAGCAGTGCCGCCGCAAAGCCCGTAAACCAAACAAGGGCACGGCGGCTGACCATCATAAAGGTTTTATGCCGCAGAATTCACGTCACGACAGGCAGGAGCAGAACAGCCTCTTTGCCACTGGCCCCGCTGGCGGCCCCAGCAGCGAGGAGCGCAACCGCGCCCGCTGGCTGACCGCCGAACTGGAGCGCCACAATTATCTGTACCACACGCAGGATGCGCCGGAAATTTCGGACGACCAGTTTGACGCGCTGTTTCATGAACTGGCCGCGCTGGAAGACCGCTGGCCCGAGCTGCGTTCTGCCCATTCGCCCACCCTGCGCGTGGGCGGCAAGTTGCTGGACGGCCTTGCCAAAAAAAGCCACAGCCGCCAGATGTACGGTCTGGACAACGTCTTTTCTGTGGAAGAATGGCGCGATTTTGTGGAGCGTATGCGCCGCGCATGGGATACGGAAGTCAACGGCCCTCTGCCGCAGGCCTTCTGGTGCGACCCCAAGCTCGATGGCCTTGCGCTGGAAATCATCTACGTGGACGGCGTGTTGCAGGAGGCCCTGACGCGCGGCGATGGCGAGGTTGGTGAAGTCGTTACCGAGGCCGTGCGCACCATCCGTACCGTGCCCTTGCGCCTCAGGGGCGATGGGCCGTTTCCCGCGCGGCTTGAAGTGCGCGGCGAAGTGGTGATGTATAAAAAGGATTTTGACGCTCTCAACGAGCGGCAGGAATCGCTGGGGCAAAAGACCTTTGCCAATCCGCGCAATGCGGCAGCAGGAACCCTGCGCCAGCTTGATATTTCAGTTACGGAATCGCGCCCCCTGCGTTTTCTGGCCTACAGCCTCGGTGATGCGCAGTGGGCCCCGGCGCAGCCGTGCCGCCTGCATTCGGAGCTGATGGCCCGCCTCAAGGAATACGGCTTTCTTACGCCGCCAAGCGGCAAGCTTTGCGCGAACCCGCAGGATGTTGAAGAATATGTGAACTGGGTGCGCGAAAGCAGGCCGGAATTCGCCATGGAAATTGACGGTGCCGTGGCAAAGCAGAACGACCTTGAAGCGCAGGAGGCACTTGGCTTTACAGCGCGCGCGCCGCGTTTTGCCGTGGCCTTCAAGTTCCCGGCCATGCAGGCGCAGACCCTGCTTGAGGGCATAGAAATTCAGGTGGGCCGCACTGGGGCGCTTACGCCTGTGGCTACACTTGCGCCTGTGGCAGTGGGCGGGGTCATGGTTTCGCGCGCAACCCTGCACAACGAGGACGAAATCCGCGCGCGCGACGTGCGCGTGGGCGATACCGTCATTGTGCAGCGCGCGGGCGATGTTATCCCGGAGGTGGTCGGCCCGGTGCTGGATAAACGGCCTGCGGGCGCGGAACCCTATCAGTTCCCCCGCACGTGTCCGGCCTGCGGGCAGCCCGTGTACCGCGAAGAAGGCGAGGCCGCCTGGCGGTGTGAAAATCTGGCTTGCCCCGCCATTCGCCTGCGCTCCATAACCCACTTTGTTTCCAAGGCCGGGCTTGATATTCAGGGCGTGGGGCAAAAGTGGATCGAGCAGCTTGTGACCAGCGGGCGCGTACAGTCGCCAGCCGATCTGTTCAGCCTCACCGTGCAGGAATTGCTGGGCTTTGAGCGCATGGGCGAGGTACTGGCGCAGAAGTTTGTGGATTCGCTGGAAAACGCCCGGCACACCGCCACCCTGCAAAGGCTTATCAGCGCCCTTGGCATCCGCCACGTGGGCGAGCAGACGGCCCGTACTTTGGCAGGACGCTTTCATGATCTGGACGAACTGGAAAATGCCACGGTTGAGAGCCTGCTGGCCCTGCCCGATGTGGGGCCGG
>JASGGT010000073.1:0-12045 GCA_047602655.1 Desulfovibrio sp.
TTGGAGTTCAGATAAAGAGTGCCGTAACCGTCCATATCGTAGGCAGTATCAAAGCCTGCAACCGATGTGGCATGCCCATTCACAGCAATAGAGACGTTGTTAATGAGCACGGATTTGATGCCGTATGTCAGCTCATCGCCGTGATCTGGATCCCGCGCCACAATCTGCCCGGAAGCGCTCAGCTGGTGCTGGGTAAAGTCCGTGCCACCATCCTGGGTGGACTTGTTTTCATCCGCGTTCAGCGAGTCCGACCTTTCACCTTTGACGGTGAGGCCGTTACCATTGCCAATGTCCTTCAACGTAAGATCTGTAACCCCCGTGATGTCCGGCGCATCGTTGCTTCCTGTAATCACCACATTGATGGGCTGGGTCACGGTGTGGCCCTTGCCGTCACTGATGGAGAAAACAATGCTGTCGGCCTGCTTTTCGCCTTCGGCAAGGCTGTCTGTAGGGCTGTAGGGATCCTGTTTGAGGGTGTAGGTATATTCAAAGGTGACATTGCTGCCGCCGCCCCTGGGCGTGATAACAAGCGTACCGTAGTCGCTCTCCACAGTCGTGGGGCCAGCGGTGCTGACCGCTACAACCTTGCCGCCCATGCTCACGGTGGTGGTCAGGCTGTCGCCATCCGGGTCGGCTACAGAAAATGAGCCGCGCTGGCTGTCCGGTGCGGCGTTATCGCCCGTGCCGCTCCACGCGCGTTCCGTCAGTCCGATGGCAATGGCTGCGCCGCCGGTGGACAACGTGGGCGCGGCATTGGTGAGAAAGGGCGAGGCGTAAGGATTGATGTTCGGCTGGGTGTCGCCGCCAAAGCCAAGGCGGTAATCAAGACCGTCAAGATGGTTTACGCCGTTTTCAAGCCCTGCATTGGCAAAATCGCTGTATCTGCCGCTGCGGGTGGGCGAAGCCGAAGGCCCGGCGGCAGGGGCAAGGTCAGGCCCGAAGGCGTTGAAAAAATCCGTACCCGCAATGAGCTGACCGTCAACCTCAAATGAGGGGATGTCGTCCTTGTTGTACTGGGTGTAAAAATTCTGCAATTCAATGGCTGCGCCATCGTCAAAACGGAAAAAGAGGCTGTCGGAACCTTGCGGGCGTTCAATGCTGACCTGGTCAGCAGAAAAATCAAGAACCATGCGGGCATCGGGCGCGCTGGGAATAACGGCAGTCTGACCGGCGGAGGGGCGAACAAGCTTGATGTCTGCCATGGAAATACCTTCTTTTTACTGGGCATTACAAAAACACCCGGTTGAACGCGCAAAACGACATGAGCCGCAAAAACGGCACTCGCGCGTTTGCGGAAAAAAGGCGCCAATGCGCCGCAATGACTGGGAGTAAAGAAGGAGGAACCTTCGCGAATAAAAAGGAGAAGCTTTCAGCAGCGGATTCCGCCGAAAGTCCTTTTTAGCAACACCCTGAAACCAGGTACGGCTTCGGTGCGTTAAATATAACTATTGGGAAGCCAAGGGTCGACCTCCGCCAATGGTTCGCGCATTCTGCGACAAGGTTCGCTATGCGTGATACCCGATATTGGCGAAGCCAATTTGCCGTGATTCCGAGAGGCTGTCAAGTAGGTTGAGCACCCTGAAATACCGTTTATAAAAATATTTTTTCAAACCGGACAATGCCCGCCAATAGCCTTTTTACGACCTATTCCCCCTTTCATTAGCAATATACTTAAACTTTTCGATATTACAAATCATATCTAACTGCCATACGCGATTGATTTCAATCGTAAATAAAATATTTCAATACAATATATAATATTATTTACTGCCAAAGAAATTATTGTACATTGATCTATAATAAACCAGAAAATTGCCGAATAGGATGTACCAGATGGCGTTCCCCCCAATGCTTACAACACGCAACCAACCACGTCTCTGACGCGGAGGGGAAAATGATTAAACTTTCGACTATGCAAAAATTATTTGGCCTGTCATTGATTCTCTCATTGTTTACTGTTGCTGTAGGTATGTACGCAGTAAATAATCTTAGCAGACTATCAGATGACATTGACACTCTTTATAGCATGCATGTCAAAGGGCTTGATGCTGCCCGCGCGCTAAATATTAGCGCCCTAAGAATCCTGCGGGAAGAAAAAAACATTATCCTGACCAATGATGAGGCAGAAATCCAGCGATACCTGGATATCCTTGCAAAAGAACGCAAAGTGTTTGAAGGAATGATGCAATCCTTGCCCAAGTACTTTACCTCGGGCGAGGGCAAGGCTCTGTGCAGCACGGTATTGCAATCTGCTCAGGCATGGCTTGCCGTACACGAAAAAGTTGTTGAACTCGGCAAAACGAGCGATGCCGCCCTGAACGAGCAGGCACAAAAGCTTTCCACCAATCAGGCTCGGCAGGCAATGGCAGCAATGGCGAAAGACATTCAGAAGATTGTTGACTTCAAGCTGATGCGCACAGATCAGTTGAACGAAAGCAGCACGCGCATGTTCGAGACATCAAGGCTCATCACCATCATTGGCATTATTGCCTCAGTGCTGGTTGGTGTTGGGCTGGGCTTTACCATGGCCCGCAATATGCTGCGCCAGCTGGGCGATGAGCCCTCCTCGCTTTCAAAGCTGGCTCTGGCAATCGCCGGTGGCGATCTGGACGCGCGCTTTGACCCGGCCCGTAAAGAACAGGGCGTGTTTGGCGCCATGAAGAACATGGTAAGTACGCTGAAAACCAAGATCGCAGAGGCCGAACAAAAAGGCCTTGAAGCTGCGGAAGAGTCAAAAAAGGCCCAGCAGGCCACCCTTGAGGCGGAAGCTGCCCGCAAGCAGGCCGAACGGGCCAAGGCCGAGGGCATGTTGCAGGCCGCCCGCCAGCTTGAAAGCGTTGTGGGCATCGTCAACACCGCTTCCGAGCAGCTTTCTGCCCAAATCGAGCAATCCAGCCGGGGTGCGGACGAGCAGTCCAGCCGTGTGCGCGAAACCGCCACTGCCATGGAAGAAATGAACGCCACCGTGCTTGAAGTGGCCCGCAACGCCCAACAGGCGGCAGATGCCTCATCACAGACCAAGCAAAAAGCCCTTGAAGGTTCCAGCATTGTCAGTGACGCGGTCAAGGGCATTGAAACTGTCCGTAATCAGTCGCTGGCCATCAAGGAAGACATGAACGCCCTTGGCAAGCAGGCTGAAGGTATCGGACAGGTTATGAACGTGATCGCCGACATCGCGGACCAGACAAACCTGCTGGCCCTCAATGCGGCCATTGAGGCGGCACGTGCGGGCGATGCCGGGCGCGGATTTGCCGTGGTTGCTGACGAAGTGCGCAAGCTGGCGGAAAAGACCATGTCCGCCACGCAGGAAGTGGGACAAGCCATCCGCGATATTCAGGAAGGCACCCGCAAGAATATTGAAAACGTGGACAAGTCGGCGACGTCTATTGAAAGCGCCACCACTCTTTCTGTAAAATCAGGCGAATCCCTGCAACAGATTCTCACCCTGGTGGAGCACGTGAACGATCAGGTACAATCCATTGCCACAGCCAGCGAGCAGCAGTCCGCAGCCAGCGAAGAGATCAACCAGTCCGTGGAACAGATTGCCACCATTTCCGCCGAAACTGCCCAGGCCATGGAGCAGGCCTCGCGCGCCGTTTCAGAGTTGCTGGAGCAGTCGCAGATCCTGCAAGGGCTCATATCTGAAATGAAGGCTCAGGGCGAAGCGGCCTAGATGCGGTTTATGAATGAAATGAGTTAGCCGCTCTGCAAGTATTTTCAGGAAAATCCTTGCCGCGAAATACAAACAGGCAGGCTTTGCCTGCCGTAACCGGGCGCTTCACGTGTGCATTGCTCTGGCGGCATGGTGACTAGCTGCACAGCCCGGGCAGTCATCCTCTGCCAAGCCAATCAAAAAGGCGTCGACAGTGTCGGCGCTTTTTTATTGCAACGGATGAGATTTCCAGCTCACTCCATATCGTAAGACTACTGCAGAATCTCATTCACGAAACGAACACACAGAGCTAAAAAGCACAGATTATCGCGGCTTGTCCGGCTCCGGTTTGCGCCTGGGCCGGACAATTCATTGACACATGTTCACTTTCACTGCATTATATTAGGAATAATTCTTACATTTGTCATCGCTGCATTTTTAGAAACAGCTTCTGAAACTGCCGACACGTCTGACACCAAGCAAGGCCAACGGCTGCAGGAAATCTATGCGCGGCTTTATCGCTGGGATATTTCTTTTCATTGCGGCTGCATCTCTTATGCCCGCAGCCGCTCCCTCCAGCGCCATGGCTGCGGACAGCCCGCCCCCCATCATCATTTCTCTTGCCCGCGAAAACGAACCCTATTCCTTTGTTTCCATGTTTGGCGAACCCTCAGGCCTGCTTGTGGACATCTGGCGGCTGTGGGGGGAAAAGGCCGGTCGCGACGTCAAATTCCGCATGGGTGAATGGACTGATACTTTCGCCGATGTGCGTTCCGGGCAGTCGCATATCCACGGCGGACTTTTCCGCACGGCCGCCCGTTCACAGTTGCTGGACTTCGGCCCCGCGCTCTACCCCTCGCGTGGCGTGCTCATCATGGCTTCCGGCATCAGTGCGGATATCAGCGACACCCAGTCCCTGACCATTGCGGCACTCAAGGGCACCATCATTGAATCACACCTGTGGAGCCGCTACCCCAACCTGCGGATTCTCTCGCTGACATCTTTCAAGGATATGGTCATGGCCGTGGGCGGCGGCCTGGCCCATGGCGTTGCCGGGCCGCTGCTGCCCCTTGTCAGCGCCATCGACCGCCTGGGCCTCAACGAAAAATTTTCCACAGAGCCTTTCCCGCTGCTGGAAGATACCCTCCGGCCCGGCGTGCGCAAGGGTGATATGGGCACTCTGGAGCTTGTGGAACTGGGCATGGCCCAAATTCCACGTGCAGAACTCATTGCCCTGGAGGAATACTGGGTGCGCGTTCCCGCCATGCGGGAAATAAACAGGGTGCGCCGCCCCCTGAACCTCAGTGCCCATGAACGCCAGTGGCTCGAAACACATTCGCGCTGGCTCGTTGGTTTTCTCAAGGACGGAGCGCCGCTCGCCTTTACCAATAAACAAGGGCAGTTTGACGGCATCAGCGCGGATATTCTCCGCGCTGTCGCAGGGATTCTGGGCGTGGAAATCATCCCCCATCCCGAAGCCTCGACCCGGAACCTGAGCGCAGATCTGGCGACCCAGCTGATAGACGTGGTGCCCTTCAGCGAAAAACTGCCGCCCGCGCACGAAAATACGCACCTGCATAACTTGCTGTTCTATCTGCCGCTGGATGTGGTCACCAAGGCCAATGCGGGTTTTTCCGTCACCAGCCCCCGCGATCTGGCAAGAAAAACCGTAGCGGTGCTGGCATACCCCGGCGTTGCAATCCAGCTGGAAAAACTCGTGCCCAGCGCCATTGTGGTTCCCCTGCAGGTCATGGACGATGCCCTTGATGGGCTGCGGTCAGGGCGCTACGATGCTGTGGTGGGCCTTTCTGTATCCGTCAGTTTTTTTCTGACCAACGGCGAGCGTAACGACCTCAGGCATACCAGGCTACCCGATCTGCGCTATGCGGCGCAAATTGCCTTTCGCTCTGACTGGCCGGAACTTCCCAGGATTTTTGAGAAAGCTTACGAGAGCATCCCCTACGCCAACCTGCTGGAAATGGCCCAACGCTGGGGCAACCTGCGGCTTGAAAAGGATATCGACTGGGAACGCATCAAGCAGGTGGGGGGCGTGTTTGTCTTGCTTGTGGTCAGTTTTTTGTGCGTAATGCTGATTGCCAACCACAGGCTCGCGCGCGAAAGCCAGGCCACCCAGTTAGCCTTAAGCGCCCTGCGCCAACGGGAGCGGCAGCTTAAAACTGTTATGGACAACCAGCCAAGCATGGTCATGCTGATCGACACGGCTGGCAGATACGTACTGGTCAACCGTCAGTTTGAACGCTTTATAGGCCGCCCGGCAGAGGCCATGATCGGCAAACAGAACGAAGATAACCTCCCCCCGGAAATTGCCGCTGCCGCAACACTTGCCGATGCAGAAATCCTTAAGACCGGGGAACCGCTTACCTGTGAAGAATCCTACCGCAACGCCAACGGCGACCTGCGGGATCTTGACACCTGCAAGGTTCCTCTCAAGGACGACAACGGCAATATTTTTGGCATTGTCATTACGGCCACAGACATTACTGAAAGACGCAAGGCCGAACGGCAAGCCCTGCGCACGCAGACAGAAATGGCCCAGATATTCAACGCAGCGGGCAGCGCCATGCGGGTGCTGGACACCAATCACGTTGTCTTGCAGGCCAATGATGCCTTTCTGAAGCTGCACGGATTCAGCCGGGAGGAAGTGATCGGCGTCCGCTGTTCAGACTACACGCAAAATTCAGAAAAATGCACCACATGCGCGGTTACGCGAGTACTGAACGGCGCGCCCAAAGCTGCGGAGACCACCATGCGTCGCCGCAAGAACGGCGATGAAATTTACTGCGATATTGTGGCGACTCCCTTTCTTTCGCCTGAAGGGGAACTGCTGGGAGCCATTGAAGACTGCCGCGATGTTACAGAACTTGTAAAAAGCCAGCGGGCCATGCAAAAGGCCGCCCTGGCCGCGGAAGATGCCAACCGCGCCAAGAGCGAGTTTCTGGCAAACATGAGCCACGAAATCCGCACCCCCATGAACGCCGTTATCGGCATGGCCTACCTTGCCCTGCAAACCAAACTCACGGGCAAACAGCACAGCTACCTCTCCAGTATCAAGGATTCCGCCAAATCGTTGCTGCGCATCATCAATGACATTCTGGATTTTTCTAAGATTGAAGCGGGCCGCATGGATATTGAGCATGTGGACTTTGAGCTGGACGAAGTGCTGCAAGGGCTGGCAAGCCTCGACATTGTCAAGCTGGCCGAAAGCAAGGTTGAACTGCGGATTGACGTTGAGCCGGACGTCCCTTTCATTCTCGTGGGCGATCCTCTGCGGCTGGGGCAGGTGCTTATCAATCTTGTGGGCAATGCCATCAAGTTTACCGATCAGGGCGAGGTTTGCGTGCGAGTGCAGCGGTGCGAGGCCGTGGACAACAAAAACACCCTGCTTTTCAGCATCCGCGACACAGGCGTGGGAATGTCGGAAGAGCAGAAACAAAAGCTGTTCCACGCATTTTCGCAGGCCGATATGTCCACAACAAGGCGGTTCGGCGGCACGGGCCTCGGGCTTTCCATTTCCAAGAGGCTTGTGGAAATGATGGGGGGCACGATCACGGTTGAAAGCACTCCCGACCAGGGCAGCACATTTCTCTTTACCGCATCCTTTGACCTGCCCCCGGCTGGCCTTGCCACACTGCCGGAGGTGCAAGCGCTCTCTGGCCTGCGCGTTCTGGTTGTCAACAGCGACAGCGCCCAGAGGGAAAAACTGGGGCATACCATTGCAGGCCTTGGGCTGCAATATGGCGAGGCAGCAGATTGCACTCAGGGTGCGCGCATTGCCGCAAAAGCCGCCACGACAGGCATGGCCTATGAAGTCGCGCTGATCGATTGCAACCAGTCTGAAAAAATCAATCTGAAAGCGGCAGCCCGACTGAAAAAATTGCAGAACATGCCCGTTATTATCATGGCCGGAGCTCACAATCTGGGCAAACTCAATGCACAGGCAACCGCCCTGGGCATCAATCATGTTCTCTGCAAACCTGTTTGCAGAACAACCTTGCTGCGCGCCATTCAGGAGGCCACACGCAGCAGTCAGCAGGCAGAAGACAGCCTGCTGGCCGGGAACGAGCTGCCAAAATTTATCGCGGGCCTGGAAGGCCGGCGTGTGCTTTTGGCGGAAGATAATGAAATCAACCAGATTGTCGCCAAGGAACTGCTGGAAAGCATGGGCCTTGTGGTGGATATTGCCGATAATGGTCGCATTGCCGTGGATATGATTTGCAAATGCGCATACGCAGCGGTGTTCATGGATATACAGATGCCAGAAATGGACGGATTTGAAGCAACGCGCATGGTACGCGCCACACCCGGGTTCCGCCATCTGCCGATCATTGCGCTCACAGCCCACGGCATGGTGGGCGACAGGGAAAAATGCCTCAAGGCGGGCATGAACGACCACATTTCCAAGCCCATCGACCCCACGGCGCTGGCAGAAGTTGCCGTGCGCTGGTGCCGCAAATCCGATGCGGACGGCCCACGGCAAACAGTCGATTTGTAAAGCCCTGTCTCCTTGCCCTTCACACTGACCCCTCTCTACTGCTTCCCATCCACTGCATCAAATTCGTTAGGCCCGATTACTCTGGGTCCGTTGTCTCACGCCTCTGCGTTGGCGCTATTTGCATGCCCTGACCGAATGAGCAGCCATGTGCCTGTGAGCGCGGTAAAAGGCGCAACCGTCACAAGCCCTATGCTGCCCACCAGGGTGTTCATGATTTCAGCAGAAACAAAGGGCAGGTTGAGGGCGTTTTCCAGCGGGATGCCCTGCGCCATGAACAGCATCAGGGTGGCTATGTAGCCGCCGGAATAGGCCAGCAGCAGGGTTGTGGTCATGGTGCCCACAACGGCGCGGCCCACCCGCAGGCCCGAGGCCAGTGCCGCACGGCGCGAAATACCGGGATTCTGCGCTGCCAGTTCGGCCATGCTGGCCGCCACATCCATGGCAAGATCCATCAACGCGCCGGAAGATGCCATGAAGATGCTGGCAAGAAAGATGCGCGTCATGTTCAGATGCGGATAGCCGGAATAAAGCACGGTTTCCGCATAGGGGCGCACGGCCCCGTGCAGCTGAAACGGCCCCGCAAAAGCCAACGCAAGCCCACAGGTGGCGGCAATACCCAGCAGGGAGCCAAGCCAGGCGGCCAGCCCGCGCCGATTCATGCCGCCCACCAGCAGAATGGTGGCCCCGGTAATGGCCGTGGTAACGCCCAGCCCCAGCAGGATGGGATCCACATCGCGCAGCAGGGCGGGGACCAGGGCCTTCCAGATCATCAAGGCCGAAAATACGAATGAAAGCAGCGCCTTAAGCCCCGTTACCCCGGCAAAAGCCAGCAGCAACAGGGCAAAAATGCCAAAGGCCACAGCCTGCGTGTGCAGCCGGTAGTGATCCTGCGCCACCACATCGGCCACCTTGCCATCACGCAGGGTTAGCACCATCAGGGCTGTGTCGCCGGGGGCGAATACTTTATCCAGCTCCATCTTGCCCACCAGATCGTTGCCCGCCTGCCATGTTTGCCCTGCATAGGGGCCATCGATGGCGCGCATGGTCACATATTGCGTACCCATGCGCACAATGCCGTACTGGTGCACCCGCTCGTTATCCACGCTCAGCACCGTTGCTCGGCAGCGCACCGCATTATCCGGCAGACGGTTTTCAAAACCCGTGGGCAGCAGATACAGCGCAAGGCAGGCCAGCCCCAGCACCACGCACAGCAGGGCATCGCGCCGGGTGGAGCGCAAGGGCATATGCCCAGAGGTGGCCCCTGTCTGTGCCGGGGGCAGCGGTTGAGCCTGCATCTGCGTATGCGCCTGATCCGCTCCGGTTACATCCGCCGGGTTGCCCGACAATTGGTGTTCTTCACCCTGCTGCGCCATGACGACTCCTGTTTTACTCTCGCGCCTTTTGCCCTTTTCACGCCATAATAAAAGCCGGACAGCAGGCATAACCCCACCGCCCGGCCTGCAAATTACACTTCCCTACGCTAGTTGGCGGCTGTCGCCAGACTGACTGCCGGGCTGGCAGAAGTATTTACGGCGGGGCTGACTGCGGCGGCAGATTTCTTCATCCCCATGATTTCAGCCATGCGGGTGAAGATGTCCGTATTGTCGTAAAATCCGCCAAAGCGATCCGCGCCCACGCCTCCGGCAGAGGTCAGCACCGGAACGCCCGTGTGGGAATAGGTTGTCCACGCGATGCCCGATTTCTGGTTGAGCAGATGGGTAAGGGTGACGGTGAAGGGTTCATATTCGCCGTAGAGCAGGTAATCCTGATCCGAAAGGTTCTTACTGTCGCCGCCCTTCATGCTGCGCTCAAAGGCCGCGCGCAGCTCGTCCACCTCGTAGGGTTTCAGCACCATGCCAGCGGCATCGCCATCCTTGGGCAGGGCGGCGGCTTCCGCATCAGAAAGCACCACAAGGCCAAAGTTTTCCTTCACCAGAGGCAGCACATCTTCCAGCTTTGCCTGCGGATTGGCCTTGCGGAAGGCGTTGAATTTTTCGTCAAAGGCCACGTAGGATATCTTCTGGTTTTTCAGGCGGGTGTGGTACGAATCGTACTTGGTGCCCGCAAAGCCGATGGACATGCCGCCGGTTTCGTGGTCGCCCGTAACAATGACCAGGGTGTCATCCGGATGGCTGCGCATGAACTGCATGGCCTCGGCCACGGCGGCATCAAAGGCCAGCACATCGGTGATGGAGCTTACGGCATCATTGGCATGGCAGGCCCAGTCAACCTTGCCGCCTTCGATCATCATGAAAAAGCCTTTGGGGTTGTCCAGCAGCTCAAAGCCCTTGCGCGTCATTTCGGCCAGCGAGACATCATCCTTGGCGGCATCCATGGCGTAGGTCATGGCAGATTCGTCCTGAAGGCGCGGATTGACAAACACCAAGCGTTCCTTGCCGGGCTTGAGCGAGCGGAAATCCTGCGCGCTGTTCACATAGTGGAATCCATTGGCGCGGATGGCGTCCAGCACATTGCGCTTGTCGCCTTCCATCTTGGATTTTTTGCCAGCAGGATCAAGAAAACCGCCGCCAGCAAAATAATCCATGCGGCTCGCGGCCAGTTCAAGGCCGATTTCGTAATAATTTTTGCGGCTGGGCTGATGCGCGTAAAAAGAACCGGGGGTGGCGTGGTCGAGCGACACGGTAGACACTATGCCCACCTTCATGCCCTTGTCGCGCGCCATCTCGGCAATGGAAACCACGGGCACGTTCTTGCCGTCCACGCCAAGGCCGCGATTGGTGGTCTTGACGCCACAGGCCATGGCGGTTCCAGCGGCGGCGGAATCCGTAATGAGCGAATCAATGGAATATGTGGTGGTTGCGCCCTGTACGGGCAACTGGCTCATGTTGAGCTTGACGATGCCGGGGGTGGTGTCGCCCTTCTGCGCAGCCAGATACAGCTCCGCCGCGTTGCGCTGGGCCATGCCCATGCCGTCGCCTATGAGCAGAATGACGTACTTGGCCTGCCCCGCGTGGGCAACCCCCATAAAGCCGAACAGCATGACGCAAAGAACAAAAGCCGCGCGTGCGGCATTGTGCCAACGAAACTGGGCCATGACCCGAACCTCCTGCATAAAAGCAATGGTGGAAAGCCCCGGAAAATCGGCCAGCCTTCCCCAAAATCATACAAGGCTGCCTGCGGGCTCTGCAATGGGCTAACGCTCGCCCATGCGGGTGACGCCTGCGTTACGGGCAGACGCATGTTGGGTGACGGGCATGTGGGCAAACTGTTGCCGCACCCTTGGCATGCAAGACAACGCAAAAACGGCCTGCCCGCAGTTGCGGACAAGCCGTTCACATAAGGCGTTGCCACCCAGTTAATAGGGCAAGCCAAGGCCTGTTGCGGTGTGGATGGTATCCTTGAAAAAGACAATACGGCTGAGCAGCACGGCGCAGAGCACCAGCAGGCCAAGCGCGCAGGCGCGTTGCCGCGCCGCATACGTCAGCCCAAAGGCCGCGCCCAGCAGCGCCAGCCCGCCCCAGAACAGGGGCGAAGCCAGCCACGCATGGGCCGTGGCCTGCATGATCGTACCGCCGGAGGCCCACACGCAGGGCACAATCAGCAGCACCGCCATGAGCATGCCCAGAAACACCCGCAGCACCCCAACCCGGTTTTGGGCAAAGGCCGCGCCCAGCGAAAGGCTGGTGAGGGCAAAGAGCAGCATGGGCACGCCGTTGCTGATGGCAGGCATGGAGATGACGGCATAGGTCATACCCTGCATGATGATACCCGCAAGCCCCGCCACGGCAGTGACTACGCACAGCAGGCGCGAAGGCTTGAAGCAGCAAAGGCAGGCCAGCGCGGCGAACAGGCCGAATACCAGCCCTTCCCTGCTGAGCCAGGAACCGCCCATGTTGGTAAGCGCCGTTGCGGCGCGCCA
>JASGGT010000074.1:0-12014 GCA_047602655.1 Desulfovibrio sp.
ACGCCGCTCGCCCCGGCGGCAAGGGTTTTATCCCTCCCCCCGGCGCTGCGGTTGTACACGTGCACGGTCTTGCCCGCGCGTATCAGATTGCGCGCCAGCGGCCCGCCCATTGCGCCTACGCCGATAAAACCAAATTCCATATCTCGCGCCCCTGCTATTTGCCCTGCGCTGCGGCTTCGCAGGCGTCAATGCCGCCCTTGCCCAGCAGGCGCATCAAAAAATCATGCCGTTCCACCACAAGATTACGCTCCTGCTGATGCGCGCGGCGCACCTGCGCGGCGTAGAGTTCCAGTGTTCTGTCCGAAAGCGTTTCAAGCTCGCAGCGCAGGTAACGGCGAAACATTCCCTGACCGTTGCTTTTTATGACGTGCGGATAGCGCGCCTGCGCCTCATGCAGAAAGGCCTCTTCGGCATCGGCGATTTCATCCAGCAGCGGGCTTGTGCTCAGGGGCGGCAGGCGGTCGTCCATGCGGGCGTATTTTTCAACCATGAGGTTGCGACTGTTGGCCTCGGCCTGCCGCAAATCGGCAAGGTACGAATCCAGCACGGCGTCTTCGTGTGCGGAATGGGCCATTTTACGCATGGCGCGAAAGGTGTCGGGCCGGGTCTGGCATTCTGAAACGCCACCCTCGTTGTTGGTGGCCAAAAACATGGCAAGCTCGCGCTCAATGATCTCGGCAAGCGCTGCTTCCCGGTCAAAATTTTCCTGCATAGCCTTTACTCCTTCAGCTCAGGCCGTGGGGGCCGCAGCTGCTCTGGCCTGATGGCAGATTTCAAGATTCTTTTTGTAGCCCTGCGCTTCTGCGCCCATGCCAAGGCCAAGGCGGTCGTACATGCTCACAGAATCCTGTAAGGTCGCGGCGGCCTCGTCCCATTGCCCGGCAGAGGCCAGCGCCACGCCAAGATTGCCCAGAGAAAAGGCTGTTTCCTCGTGCTCGCCCAGCAGTTCCCGCCTCAAGGCCACGGCCTGACGGTGCAGGGCGATGCCTTCGGCAAGCTGCCCGCGTTCTTCACAGATGCGCCCAAGGTTATTGAGGCAAACGCCCAGTTGCGGCACGCAGAAACCCTGCTTTTCCCAGATTTCCTTGGCGCTGAGCATGAGGGATTCCGCCCGGTCAAAATCGCGCTTGCGATAATAGGCGGAGGAAAGACGCAACTGCGCTTCGGCCACCTGGGGGGAATCAGCCCCGCAAGCCTCAATGGTCAGCCGCAGGGCTTCGCGCCCAAGATCAAGGCTTTCTTCAACCTTTTCAAGCCCAAGCAGAGCGTGGGCAAGGTTCTGCATGGCACCAAGCGTCATGGGCGCTGTGGGCCCCATGGTGGCGCGCAACAGGGCAAGGCTCTCCTGCAGGGCCTGAACGGCGGCATCCGGGCGTTGCAGGGCAAAATTGGCGCGGCCCATACCGTCCAGAGCCAGCGCGCGGCAGAGGTCATCGCCGGGATAGCGCGCAACAAGCGCCTCAAGCGCTTCAATGCACTTTTGCGGTTGGCCCTGCTTCATCAGATCAAGGGCGGGGCGCAGTTCATCAAGCCATTGGCGTTGTGCGGCCATCGGCAACTCCTCGTGGAATAGATACTCGGTCAGAGTAAAAGACTTGTTAACGCAAACAAAGGCAGGGGCTGCGGGGCAAGATCAGCCTTGCAGCATATCCATATGCAGCAGGGCTGGTTCTTCCACATGCCGCAGAATCTGCGGCCCATGCTCCCAGAGCCAGTTGCCGGATGCGCGGCTCAGGTCCACAGCGCGCAGATGCGCCGCCGCCATGCCGCAAAATTCTTCCACCGCCGCAACTATCTGCGCACCGTGCTCCTGATTGGTCGGGGTCTGCGCCACAAGGCTCAATGCGCGCGCAAGTTGGGGGCCGAGCACGGGCAAGGTTGCGGCCAGCTTTCCCGCCCATTTGTAAAAGGGCATGTACCGGCGGTTGCACAAAAAGACGAAGGAAAGCGCCGCCTCCGCAAAGCGCGCCGTTGCCAACATGGCCGCCACAGAATCATTGCGCTTGAGGCTGCGGGGCAGATTGTATTGCCCGGCCTGAGCCATGATCATGCAGCGGGCAGCCATCTTCTTGAGCAGTACATCACGCGGATAGCAGGCCAGCAGGGCATCGCGCCGCCGTGTAAATTCACCGCCACGGTCTTCAAAAACCTGACCGTTGGTGCAGGCCGCAAGCTGATGTTCGGGGATGGCAAGCCACTGCTGCCAGGTGGCGGGCACGTCTTCCTGCCCGGTAAAAAAGGCGTAGAAATCTTCAATGGGCAGCGGCCCTACCCTGCCCTGCCTGCGCTCAGGCGCAAGCCTGCTTTCAAAGCCCTGGAATTCGCGAGGCAAGCGGGCAAAGGCAGCCTCTATGCGCGGCAGCTCTGCCCGCAGAATCTGGCGCGGCAGCCAGAGACAAAAAGCCGGGCCAAAGTCGTGATCCCGGGATTCCGCATCATCGCAGCCAAAGCATTCCGAGCCTTCACCCACCAGGCCCGCGGCGGCCACGTCCATAATGTCGGGAATCTCCGCCCGCAAGGCGGGAAGGCAGGCCGCATAAAATTCACGCGCAAGGTTCAGACCCTTCATGCATACTCCAGAATATTCAGTCGCGCCGCAGTGGCGCAGATAGCAACAGTCGCCGCTGCAAAATACCAGATGTATTGATGTGGCAGGCGCAGCCGCTAACCATGCTTGATGGCTTCAATTTCCTTAACTTTGCGAAAGATGGTGCTGCGGTCCATCTGAAACTGGCGCGAAAGCTCGCTGATGGAGCCGTAGCGCTGCATGCCTTTTTCAATAACCGCAGTTTCCACTTCCTTCATGATGCTTTTGAGCGAGCGGCCCTCAATGGAGGGCAAGGCGTAGTGCCCTTCGCCGGATTCGCACGGCGGCAAGGGGCGGATGCCCGCCAGATCGCGCACGCCCACAAGCCCGTGCTTGCAGGTCACCACCAGCCCCTGCACGAGGTTTTCCAGCTCGCGCACATTGCCCGGCCATGTGTGGTTTTGCAGCACCTGCTTGGCCTCGTCAGAAAGATTGACGGCCTTACGATACTTTTTGCCGTAAAAGGTAAAAAAGCTCTGCGCCAGCGGCAGAATATCCACGCGGCGCGAGCGCAAGGGCGGGATGTTCAGCACCGCCACCTTGAGTCGGTAATAAAGATCGGAACGGAACGTGCCCTTGGCGACCTCGCGCTCCAGCTCCTTGTTGGTGGCGGCCACAACGCGCACATCCACCTTTTTGGGCACAGTGGCACCCACGCGCAGCACTTCCCAATCCTGCAGCACCCGCAGCAGGCGCGACTGCATGGTCATGGGCAGCTCGCCAATTTCATCAAGAAACAAGGTGCCGCTGGAGGCCGCCTCCACAAGCCCGGCCTTGCCGTTCTTGCTCGCGCCGGAAAAACTGCCGGGAACATAGCCGAAGAGTTCCGTTTCGATCAGATTTTCAGGGATGCTGCCGCAGTCCACCTTGATAAAGGGCGCATCGGCCCGCAGGCTGTTGCGGTGGATGTGCCGGGCCACAACGTCCTTGCCCACGCCAGTTTCGCCCAGCAGCAACACTGTCGCGTCCGTTTCTGCAATGGCGGAGGCTTCGGCATACAGGCGCTGCATGACAGGGCTTTGCACCACGCGCGGGTACTGGTTGCCCGTGACGCCTTCACTGCTGAGATTCTGAAAAGTCTCAAGCAGTTCGCGCTGCGCGGTAATTTCCTCGCGCAGTTCTGTCAGCGCCGTGATGTCGCGTATGACCGTCACCACGTAGGCGACCTTGCCTGTGGCGTCCTTTACAGGATGCCCGTCGAGCAGCAAGGTGCGCCCGTTGTAGAGGTTCTGTACACTTGAGACCTTTTGCCCTGTTTCCACAATGCGCGGATTAAGCACAACGTCAAAAATGCCGTTCTGCACCATGTCCTGAATGCGGCTTCCCATCATCTTTTCGCGGGAAATACCGGTCAGCTCAGCATGGCGCTTGTTCACGAGCGTAACGATGCCCTCCCTGTCAGTAACGCAGATGGCGTCCCGGAAGGTATCGCAAAGTTGTTCTACATAGTCTGCTAGCATGTGGGGATTGTACATGCATTATCTCCCAGGGCGCAAGTATGCTCCCACGCCCGGTTTACGGGCATGGGAGCAAATGAAAGGCGCTGCCGTCCGGCAAAAGCCGACAGCGTGTTCCATTGTTAGAACCCTTCGGCGCTGGTGGCTTCTACCATTGCGGTCTGAGGGGTTTGGGTAACAGTCTTGCTGGCCTGGGCATTGCGGCGGGCGCGGGCCATGCGGCTGAGCCACAGGGTGGAAAGCGCGCTGAGCAGACCAATGCCAGCCAGATAGCCGCAGAGGTACCAGGGCGCGCCATCGGCCATGCCGGTGAGCATGGTAGCGACCATGGGGGTCATACCGGAGGCAAAGATGGCGGTGAACTGATAAACAAAGGAGATGCCCGAGTAACGCACCGAGGCGTCAAAGCTTTCGGAAAACACGCTGGACATGGTGCCGAACACGGCGGCGTGCAGGATACCGAAGGGCAGCGCCAGGGCGAGCACCACGCACAGATAGTTGCCGGAGAAGTTATGCAGCACCCAGAAGGCGGGGAAGCTGGAAATACCGAGCAGCACAGCGCACACGCCGTAAATTTTTGCCTTGCCGTGCTTGTCGGCCATATGGCCCCAGAAGGGGATGAAGCAGGACATGACGAGAGAAGAAATCATCACGGCGGTCAGGGCTGCGGAGCGGCCGATGCCGTGCTGCTGCGTGAGGTAGGTCAGCGAATACACGCCAAAGACGTTGAACGACACGCCGTCGATAAAACGCGCGCCCATGCAGGCCAGCATCATCTTGGGATAACGCTTGAAGGCGTCCAGCAGGGGAAACTTGGCTTCGGGCATTTGCTGTTTGGCTTCAGAAAAGTCCTTGGTTTCCTGCACGGTGCTGCGCATGTAGCCGCCAACGGCCAGCAACACGGCAGAAAGCAGGAAGGCAACGCGCCAGCCCCAGTTGAGGAAGGCTTCGTCAGAAAGCGTCACGGAGAAGAAGCCCACGATGCCCGAGGCAAGCAGCAGGCCAAGCGACATGCCGATCTGCGGCAGGCTGGCGTAAAAGGCGCGCTTGTCGGCCGGTGCGGATTCGTAAGACATGAGCACTGCTCCGCCCCACTCGCCGCCAAGGCCAATGCCCTGGGCAAGGCGGCAGACGATCAGCAGGATAGGCGCCCAGATGCCGATGGTGTGGTAGGTGGGGATAAGGCCAATGCAGACAGTGGCGATACCCATGATTTCCAGGGTCAGGATGAGCATTTTTTTACGGCCCAGCTTGTCGCCGAAGTGGCCAAAAATCACGCCGCCCAAAGGCCGCGCCACAAAGCCGACCGCAAACGTGGCAAAAGCAAGCATGGTGCCGATACGCGCGTCAAAATCGGGGAAGTACAGCTTGTTGAAGAAAAGCCCGGCCACAACGCCGTACAGGAAGAAGTCGTACCACTCGATGACGGCGCCGATGATGGACGAAGCCACAACGCGGCGCAGATTCTTCTTCTGGTCGTGAGTCATTTGTTCGCTATGCATGGTTTTCCTTTGATCCTTTTGCCTGGATGTTCATACTGGCCTTTGCGCCAAAGCGCTAGCGCCCGGGGGGAACATTCCCTGAAGCCACTTCGTTTATTCATTACCAGGACACGAAACCGATTCCGCTCCCGGTCAAAGCTCGCTGGGCAGATGCGCAACCGCACGGCATGCGCCTGCAATAATTAAAGATTGAGCAGACGCGCCGCGTTGTTGTACATGACGTTTTCAAGCGTTTCCGGCGTAAAGGGGAGCCGCTTGTACAGCTCGATCTGCTCCTGAAAATCCATAAAGGGCGCTGCGCTGGCAAAGAGCACCTTGTCGCCGATGAGGGTATTGGCGGCCTTGATATAGCCCTCGGAGAAAGGCTGTTCCTCGTATTCCGCAAGGTCGATGTAGACGTTGCGGTTACGGTGCACGGTCATGATGACCTCGCTCACCCAGGGGTAGCAGCCGTGGCTGATAACAATCTTGAGCTTGGGAAAGTCGGCGGCGATGCGGTCAATGTGCCTGGGGTGGGCATCGTCCATCACAGCGCCGTCCACCAGAGTGGCGGGGCCGGTGGTGATGACGATGGGCACGTCAAGTTCGCAGCATTTGGCGTAGATGGGATAATACTTGGCATGGCTGGCGGGGATGCGCGCAAGATACGGGTCAATGGCCGCGCCGCGCATGCCCTTGTTCACCATGTTTGTAAGCTCTGCTGTGGCGTCCATGCCCTTGTGGGGGTCAAGACCGGCAAAGCCGATGAACTTGTCCGGGTACTGGCGCATGAGCTCAAGAATGCCGGGATTGGCGGAGCCAAGGCCATAGGTTGTTTCTGCGTCGCGTCCGGTCACAACCCCTTTGACCACGCCCTGCTTTTCCATGTCGGCAACGATCTTTTCAATGGGCTCTGGCTTGGCCCGGTCAGCGTATTTGAAAAGTTCAAACATGCCGCCGAACACTTTGTTGGAAAGCATGCCCTTAACGGCGTCAGGGGTGCTGGGGCGAAAACGGAAATCAATGATGTTCATGAAACATTCCTTTAGGAATAAAAAATTGTGCCTCGCGGCTATGCATCCCTAAAGGCAAGAAGCGTGCCTATTGTGAAATTGAGTGCAAAAACAGGCGCGCTAATAGTGTTAACAATCGATATTATTTAAAAAAATGTTAAAAATAAGCATGTTATAAAAAATACAGCCGGAAATTATTTTTCACTAACTCTGAAATGCATGTTGTCACTCACAAATGGACCTGCCCTCTGGCCGCATATCGATTGCAAAAGACAAAAACTGAGAAGAATTACTTTATAACTACTTAAATTAATTATATATTTTAATCAGGAATAAGAATTGTTTACAATTTTGAACTACACATACCTGTCTGTTGCAAAAATGCAACAAATCTGAAAATTATATTTTACCAATATAAATAAGCATGTTACATAATAATTCAGTCACCTGCCTGTGCAAAAAAACACACACCCAATAGCTGGCTGTGCATTTTTACACAACCATCAGAATTCACCTAAAAACAGAGCGCCAGGGCTGCGAGGCCCTGGCGCTTAAAGTTATAAAAGCACAATAAATTCAGTCTCAAGAAGCAATTTTTCTCAAACGCTCCATCTTTTCTTCATCAAGTTTTGCGCCATCCAGTTCATACTGGCGACCAAGGTAGCCATACTTGGGTTGGCCCATGCGGTGGTAGCCCAGCAGCTCATACTGGATGTTGGGCCGCCGGGGAATAGACTCGCGGATGGCCAGGATATCGTCCTCTGTGTCATTGAATCCGGGTATCACCGGGGTGCGCGCAAGTATGGGCAACTGGGGAAAATCCTCGCAGACTCGTGCAAAATTGCGCAAAATCAGCATATTATCCACGCCGGTATGCTTTTTGTGCTGCACAGGATCAAGACTCTTTATGTCAAAGATGAGCTTGTTCAGGTGCTTGCAGGCCTCATGCAGATGCTCATAGGGATAGCAGCCACAGGTTTCAATGGTGGTATTGATGTGGTGCTTGCGGGCCTCGCGCAGCAAGGCATTGGCAAACTCGTGCTGCATGAGGGCCTCGCCGCCGGAGAGGGTCATGCCCCCGCCGGAACGGTGATAAAAAACGCCGTCCTCTTCAACTTTATCAAGCACCTGCCGCACAGACATGGTTTCGCCGTATACGCTCTGCGCGCCTGAGGGGCAGGCCCGCACACAGGCAAAGCATTCGCTGCACTTGCTGCGGTCGTGTGCAATCAGGCCATCCACAAGGCTGAGCGCGCCGGATGTACAGGCATTGAGGCAGCGCCCGCAAACCTGGGCAGTAAGACAGCGCGAAGGATTGAAGGCATGCTCGGGATGAAGATTCTGCGACTCGGGGTTGCTGCACCAACGGCAACGCAGAGGGCAACCCTTGAGGAAAACCAGGGTGCGGATACCTTCGCCATCGTGCACGCTGAACTTCTGTATATTAAAAACAACACCTTGTACTTGTGCGTCAGTCATGGAGTCATCCTTCGTGTGCGGCCAGCCCTGGCGCGCCGTTGGAGGAAATTCAAAAGGGGAAGGGATTGCTCCCCTCCCCCCGGAGCGTTGGCACGGTCAACGCGGTCAGAAATCAGGAGCAGATGGCGGGCTTGCGCTCTGTTAACCGGCTGATTTCCGCGCTTAAAATTTGCGGGAGGGGGCTTACCCCTCCCCTGACGGTCTGTTTGTTTGAGGGTTTTGGAGAGTACCGCTGCGAGGAACCTCTGGTTTCCGGCAAGAAACTTGACGCAGTCCGGCAAAGGCCCCTCGCGGCGATATTTTAGAACTGGGCGTGTTCGGTACGGTCGATGATGTCGTTCTGCAAGTCGCGGGAAAGATCGCAGAAGTATGCGCTGTACCCTGCAATGCGCACCAGCAGGCTGCGGTAATTGTCGGGTTCTTTCTGGGCGTTGAGCAGGGTCTGCTTGTTCACGATGTTGAACTGCAGGTGCCACAGCTTGAGGTCGCACCAGGTGCGGATAAGGTTCACGATCTTCTCTGTGCCTTCGTCGCCGGAGACGCACTTGGGCGACAGCTTGATGTTCAGCAGGCGGGAAGCGCGGTTGGTCATGCCGTAGTTTTTGGAATGGTAGTTGGAGAGCAGAACCGCGGTGGGGCCGTTCTTGTCCGCGCCGTGCGAAGCGGAAGAACCGTCGGAAAGCGCAGTCCAGGCATGGCGGCCATTGGGCGTGGCGGAAACCACCTTGCCAAAGGGCACATGCGAGGTGATGGGCACGTAACGCACGTCCACATGCACGCCGCGATCGCGGGAACTCTTTTCAGCTTCCACCTGGGTCACGCGGTCAACATCCTTGGCAATGCTGTCCACGTAGGGATCGTTGTTGCCGTAGCAGGGAGCATTACGCAGCATTTCGCGCACGGGTTCAGCGCCCTTGAAGTCGGCTTTGCAGGCTTCCACCACTTCTTTCATGCTCAGGCGCTTTTCTTCAAACACCAGCTTTTTGATGGCGGCAAGGGAGTCCACCACCGTGCCGTAGCCCAGGAATTCAAAGTAGGAGTAGTCCACACCGCCGGGGATCTTTTCGCAGTGCAGATCCATGAGGTTTTCCATGCACAGGTTGTGCAGCACGGAAGAAAGCGGCGCGGCAAAGTGCTGCGGGCGCAGCTTGTCCACCACATGCTGCTGCTGGAAGGCCTTGCGCAGCAGGTTGAGGTGCTGCGCCTTGTACGCTTCGTAAAACTCTTCCCAGTTCCTGAAGGAGGCGGCTTCGCCCGTTTCAAGCCCCACGACCTCATCGCCGTAGTGCCGCATGCGGCCATTGTACATGGTCATTTCAAGGGCCGTGGCAAAGTTCACGTACACGCAGCCGGAGGTGTAGGTATCGCGGTTGGGCATGCGGGTTTCCGTGCAGCCGGAAACGGCGTAGTCCAGAGCTTCGTTGACCGGGCAGCCCTTGATGGTGTTGAGGAAGACCACTTCTTCGTCGTTGATGAGTTTGGGGAAGCCGGAGCCGTCCTTGATGGTCAGGGCCACTTCGCGCAGGAAGCGTTCGGGCGAGCGGGAGTGGATGCGCGCGGCAAGGTCGGGGTAGTTGAGCGGAAATTCGCGCTTGGATTCAAGGAACAGGTAGGTGAGATCATTGGTGGCGTCTTCGCCTTCGGGGGTCTGGCCGCCGATGGTTACGGCTTCCCAGTGAGCGTAGCCTTCCTGAAATTCAACGCCCGTGGGGTTGATGTACAGGTCGATGAACTGGGCCATGTCGACCCACATGCATTCGAGCAGTTCCTTGGCTTCGTCGCGGGTGATGATGCCTTCTTCAATGTCTTTTTTGTACAGGGGGTACAGGTACTGGTCCATGCGGCCATTGGAGATGATGGCGCTGGCCTTCTGCTCGATGCGCGAGAACATCTGCACAAACCACTGGCACTGCATGGCTTCGCGGAAGCTGCGGGCAGGATGAGCGGGCACGTGATCGCAGGTTTCGGCGATCTGGAGCAGCTCGGCCTTACGCTTGGGGTCGGCTTCCTTGGCGGCAAGTTCGCGGGCCAGATCGGCGTGGCGCTTGGCCCAGATCATGATGGAGTCGCACACAAGGATCATGGCTTCAAGGAAGGGCTTCTTGTCCCACAGATCAACGGAATTTGTCAGATCAAGGGTGGCAAGCTTTTCGCGGGCTTCTTTCTGAATGTCGAGGAAACCGCGCTTGATGACCTTTTCGTAGTCCGGCACCCACTGGAGGGCCGAGCGGTACGACGAAGTTTCACTCACCACAAACTTGGACTTGAGGCCGCGTTCGTCCACATAGGTGACGTTGCGGATTTCCTGAGGCAGGGTCTTGTTGAGGTGTTCGTGATAGGTCTTGCCTTCCCAGTAGGGGGCAATCTCTTCCATAACCACCTTGATGTCTTCCTGCGAAATCTGGAAAGGGCTCTTGTCGCGGTGCTCCAGGTCGGCCAGCACTTCGCGGTAAAAGTCGCCGTCGATTTCAGGATACAGAATGCCGTAACGGCCAAACTTGCCCACGCGGCCAGCAATAAGCTGGTTGGGGGTAATGTAGACGGTGATTTTTTCGGCCACGTTTTTCAGGGCCTTGGCCCAGCGCAGGGTCAGCAGTTCGCCTTCGGTTTCACGCATGGATTCGGTGAAATACTTGGCGCGCTCAACGTCCACATGGGGAAGGCTGAACTGGTTCTGTTCCAGAATACCGTAAACGCGCTCGCGCCCTTTACGGTCAACGCTTTTATTGACAACGCGTTCTTCCTGGGGGGACATGCAGCAACCGCACTGACTCATGATGAAACTCCTGAATGGTGATTATGTTCAAGCGAGATGCTTGTGATATTCATCTCAATGACCACCTATGAGCATCATCCGTGCCATTACAATTAACTATCCGTAATATTTATATTTTTTAAATTTTAGTCCCCAGTTCCAGAAATATCCATCCATTCTCATTGTTGTAAATTTGCAACATTTTTTTCATAATATACTAAATTTACATAATAATTTAAAAAAGTGTTTTTTTGCAACAGTGCAAAAAAACACTTTTTCACAAGCACACAACCAAGGCTCTCAAACACAACTTCAATGGGGGCAGAGACAAAAACCCGTTTTACAAGCGTTACCGTCGTCAACCTACCTGCCAGTGAATGCCGTCAACTGAACTTGTGTGTTCACAAGCAAAAACAAACAAAGTTACACAAACTTCAACAATCGACATCATATACACCTGCCCATAACTCTATCATAATTTACGCATATTAAAAATATACATACTATCATACGTTATACTATAAGACAATTATTTCTTAATCTTATAAATATTGATAAAAACCATTACATACTATACGTTAACACAGAAAAGCCTCATCGCATATTTCATGCAGGAGCACACATTATGCTCAAAAATTTCTATGATAATCCAATTTCAAGAAACAGGTTTGACAAAACTTTTTCGCAAGCCGAACTAAAAATTTTAGTTCTTGTCATAATTGCCATTGCCATAACAACGACTGCTCTGATTTCTATTTTCAATTACTACAGAAATATGGAACTCAGACATATCACGGTAATGCGTACAGATTCCATTTTTTCACTGTTGCTTGAGCGTATTCCTCCAGAAAGTCTTATAAATATCAGCAATAACAACGACAGAGATTCCACACTTTACAGTTCGGTACAAAACGATCTTAACGATGTGCGCAGAATCACATCGGTACGCTATCTGTACACAGCAAAACGCACTGCCGAAGGAAACATCATCTACGTTGTCGATGGAATGCCCGATACTGACGAAGATTATCGCCCTTATGGCTCACCTATTGAAAAAGAAATATTGCCCATGATGAATGCATGCCTTGATGGTAATGTAGTGCACGGAACTGAGATTATTGACACTTCATGGGGCATGATAATACCGGCCTGCGAGCCAATAAAACAGGACGGCATAACCGTAGGTGCTTTGGCCATTGAGTTTGACGGCAGCTATTTTTTAGAAAATACCACTAATTCAAA
>JASGGT010000075.1:0-11853 GCA_047602655.1 Desulfovibrio sp.
CCCCACACGGCAGGCGCGGTCACAGCGGCAAGTAAATTAAGCGCAGTCGTGCTTGTCCCAGGGTTCGCGGTTATCGCGCTGGATAACGGATTCCATGCGCACCAGGGCTTCTTTGAGCTTTCTGATTTCATCAAGCTTGAGGTTGGGATTTTTCATTGCCTGATAAATGACGCCACCGGTGCACTGGGCGCTGACGGGCAGATCCGCAATGGTGGCAATGGTAACGGCGATGTCCTGCGCGTTGACGGCGCGGGCAACGGCGCCAGCCTTGCTGTCCACGGCCAGACCATAGAAGGCCACGCCGTCAGCGGCGGCAACCACCACGAGGGTGCGGCGGTCGGCGGCTTCCAGGGCTGCGGCCAGAGCTGCTTCGTCACCCTGCACAACCAGCAGGGCGTCTTCCGCGCCTTCAAGGGCGGCAGCTTCAACCTTTTTGCCGCCAAGTTCCAGAGCCAGAGCTTCCAGCCCCGCGCTGTCGGCATTGGCCAGCAGGACGGCCTTTTTCTTCAGTTTGTCCAGCGCTTCGGATGCGCCGCTAAGCGCAACGGAAGGCAGCATCAGGAGAATCGCTTTCTTTTCAGCCATGATCGTATCCTTGTCATCCGCCCCGCTGACGCGGGGCTTTGTGTTTTATCGTGCCGGGGCAAAAGCCTTACCTTTGCCCCGGCAAGGAGAATTAATCAACCAGATTGGGGTTTTCCATGATCTGGTAGATGGGCGCGCCTTCGGCATCGGCGGGCACAGGATTGCCCGTGATGTAGCAGAAGGTGGGCACAATGTCGGCCAGCCAGCGCGGGCGGGTATAACGGTAGCCCTTGCGGATGTTGGGGCCGCGGAACATGAGCAGGTTCTTGAGGCTGCCGCAGCCGGATTCGCCGGTGGGCAGGCCGTAACCGTGTTCGGCCATGTATTCGGGTTTGAGCACGTACACCACATCGCCAGCCTGCGCGCCGCCCATGCCAAACACGTGCGCGTCTTCCTTGCGCACGGCCAGCAGCACGGGGCGGTCGCCCGTGTCGGGGTGCTTGTAGTCCAGCAGGGCGTTGATGATGCGGTCGCGCACGTTTTCGTAGTCTTCCTGCTCGACAATACCACCGGGGTAACGACCCTTCAGGTTCACGTACACGAACATGTAGCGCTGCGGCACGGCGAGCGACTTGCTCACGTCGAGCACGTAGTTGAAGCCTTCGGTTTCTTCGTAGATATCCCAGTAGTTTTCGGACTTCTTGGGCTCGTACGAGCACAGGCCCGCTTCCTTGAGGGCGTGGGCCGTGTTGAGGATGGGGCCGAGGGGCGTTGCGCCGTGGTCGGAACACACGCACATGACGGTTTCGTCGCCCATGATGTCCATGAGGCGGCCAAGCAGACGGTCTTCCACTTCGTAGATGTAGCGTTCCATCTTTTCGGCTTTGGTGCGAACCACATCGTCCGTGCTGTCCAGCTCGCTGAGCCAGCCGTGGTAGAACCAGTCAATGGGGTGGGAATGCATGTAAAAGAGATCCCAATCCGCATTGGCCTTGATAAGCGATTCAATGGTGTTCCAGAGCCATGCGCTGTGAAAGTCCACCAGTTCGCACACGGTGTCGGTATCAATAATACCGTGCAGATAGGCGACCAGACCGATGTCGTTGGCCGTGATGTGCTTGGTGAAGTCAATCTGCGCAGCGGCTTCAGCCGGGGCGATAAAGCCGCAACGGCCAGCAATGCCGGAGATATACAACTTGAATTCTTCAGCATCGTCAGAAAGCTGCATGAGCTTGGCGCGGAACACGCCTTTTTCTGTGCGGCCATCGGCCTTCACGATAAAGTCGTGCTGGGCGGGTTCGCTCCACTGGCCAAGCTGGATGGTAAAGAAGGCCTTGGCGTAGTCCTTTTCAGGGCAAAGGGCCATGCGGTCATAGCCGTCATCGCCGCTCTGCCACACAAGGCAGTGCCAGGTCTGGTCTTCCAGGGGTTCGATGGCTTCCTTGAAGTGCATGCGCACGTTCATTTCAAGGGGTTCTTCGCCTTCGGGCAGGTTGGCCCAGCCTTCGGCATCGTCAAAGGTGCCCTGCGAACCCATGGGATAGAAATCTGTGGAGATAACGCTTTCAGAACACAAGAATTCCTTGTGCTCGTTGCCATGCAGGGGCCAACGGGTTTCGGCGGGGCTGAGGCCCTCGCCCATAATCATGACGCCGTGCTGCATCTTGGACGGCCAGGACATGGGGTAGTTGACCACGAGGCACTTCTTGCCAGCCTTGTCCCACGCGTCCCAGATGGTCTCTGCGGTCAGGATGCTGGAGCCGAAAGCCTGCGAGGTTTCCTTGTAATCAAGACTGCGGCCTTCATGATAGTAATAGTAGTCTTCCACGCCGTGGGTGCGGGGCCATGCGCCCGTGCAGATAGTGGCCCAGGACGGCGGAGTGACCGTAGGCAGATTGAAACCTTCGGGGATGTAGCTGCCCTCCTGCATGAACTTTCTGAAGTTATCGAGCCCCCCCTGAGCGAGCATTACTTCAAGCCTTTTAGGAATAAGGCAGTCGTAACCTATAAGGGCGGCGCGCTTTGCTTTTGCAGCCATGATTAAAACTCCTTCGTAGTACCGACGGGCACTGTTGTGATATTAACGCGCCCCTCCTTTCAATTTGCATGCCAAATGATTCACAACGTCCCCTGCCCTTTCCCCATGCCCGCCAGACCTCACTTTTTTCCAATCCGTTCTTTGTGGAACATGCAGAGCCGTCCAAATTAGCGACAAATGTGTCGTGTTTTTCAATCAAAATTGTTATCATACTTGATTTATTGATTTTTTATGAAAAATTTTTTTGTCGCAACATACGACAACTCTGCCGCGTATTTCGCCCATCCATGCGCTACTCAGTAAAAAAGTAAATCATTTCAGCATGGTGAAATTTGGCACACAGGATGCAAATATGCATCAATCCTGTTCCTGACCAAACACACCGTGAGGCGTCCTTGGCTGCACCCATGCCTGTTGCTGTTTTCCGCAGCATCCCCTTTGCACAAAAGCACCTGCACGGCATTGCGCCCTGCGGCTGCCTCCTTGCGCAAAGCGCCCCACCGTCCCCTTGCATTCTTTACATCCCCAGCACCAGACCAGCCGGGCCCGGCCTCGCCCGGCAGGATCGGATACGCTTCCCTTGAGCGCGGACAATTTCGCCCGCGCTCTTTTGGATCAGGCTGTAGCAAATGGATAACGTTTAACTTGGGAGGTACTATGTCTTTGAAACGGAAAACCATTCTTTCCGCAGCAGCTCTTGCGCTTACATTGGGGTTGGCGTTTGGGCAGTCTGCCGAAGCAGTGGATTTCAAGGCACGGGGCATCTGGTCGATGGGCTTTGGCGTGGGCGATTCCAGCCTGACCAAGGACGTGACGACCACTGGGGTAAAACAGAAGGCCAACAGCTCTGACCAGTTTGTTTCGCGTCAGCGCGTTCTGCTGTTCCTTGATGCTGTTGCCTCTGAAAACCTGATGGGCAGCGTGCAGTTCAAGCTTGGCCCGCAGGACTGGGGCAAATCCGGTCAGGGTTCCGCCCTTGGTGCGGACGGCACCCTGGTGCGCGTGACCCAGGCCAACATGCAGTGGTCGGTTCCTCAGACCGATCTCAAGTTCAAGATGGGCTTGCAGTATCTGGCCCTGCCCAACGCCGCTGGCGGCTCTGCGGTGTTTGACACCCAGGCTGCCGCTGTGGTTGGCAACTATGCCTTTAACAAGAACGTGGGCCTCACCGCCCTGTGGATGCGCCCCTTCAACGACAACTATCAGGGCGGCACCTACAACAACGTGATCAGCAACGACAAGGCCAGTTATCTTGATAATATGGACCTGTTTGCCCTGAGCATGCCCCTGACCTTTGACGGCATCAGCATCACCCCCTGGGTCATGCCCGGCATGATGGGCCGCAACACTGGCAAGTTTGGCGCTTTCACCAACTACGGTCTGGGCGACGGCTCCCCCGCCACCACCCTGTACCCCTACCTGAACAAGATCGGCGGGTTCCACGGCCTTAACGTGACCGGCGTGACCAATGCCTCCAAGGATTATGGCACCGTGTTCTGGGCTGGCCTGCCTGTCAAGGTTACTGCCCTGGAACCCTGGAACATTGAATTCGACACCAACTACGGCTTTGTCGAACAGATGGGCAGCTTCAACGTAATGCGCCGCAACAACGCCAATGATGTGGTTCGCGGCAGCACCCAGCGTCAGGGCTGGCTGGCCAAGGCCCTTGTGGAATACAAGCTCGACTGGGGCGTGCCCGGCGTGTTTGGCTGGTACGCTTCCGGCGATGACGGCAACGTCAAGAACGGTTCCGAACGCCTGCCTTCCGTGTGTGCCTACGGCAACTTCACGTCCTTCATGGGTGATGGCAACCTCGGCTGGAGCCCCAACGTCAACTTCATGGACAAGTCCCTGTCCTACGCGGGCACCTGGGGCTTTGGCGCGCAGATCCGCGACGTCAGCTTCCTCGACAAGCTCACCCACACCTTCCGCGTGGCCTACTGGGGCGGCACCAACAGCCCCGCGATGGTCAAGTACATGGACCATGCCAATGCGTGGGATTCCACGTCCAACATGTTTGACGGCCCTTACATGACCACCAATGATGGTCTGCTGGAATTCAACGTGATTTCTTCCTACAAGATTTACGACAATCTTGAGATGAACGTTGAACTGGGCTACGTGGCCAACTATATGGACAGCAGCACCTGGAACAAGAGCTACCAGAACTTCGGTTCCTACTCCAAGCAGGATGCCTGGAAGGGCCAGGTGGTCTTCCAGTACAAGTTCTAAACATCCGGCGGTTTCCTTCCTCCGGTTTCAGGCCTGCCGGCGACCACGCATACTGGTCGTCGGCAGGCCCCTTTTATGCCCAGCGCGACCACTACGGCGCAAAAAAAGGCCGCTGCCCGGACTCTCCAGGCAGCGGCCTTCAGCTTCCGGTTAAGCGAAAATGTCGTTGGGGCGACGCACCCGTACGAGCACCTCGGTCACAAAAAGTGCTTCATTGTTGGTTGTCCAGTAATCGGTGACATACCGTTCAAAGGCATCAGGAGCATGTACATAGCTGTTGGACGCACACCAGCGTTGCAGCTTGCGGTAGGAGTCGCTGATGGTTTCGTAAGGGCCAATGTGATAGCAGCTCGCCATGAGCACACCGCCGAGGGTCAGCATCAGCTCCGGCTTGCAGGGGCGCATGGGGCGCTGCAAAACCTGTATGGGCTGCTCCACCTTTTTCAGCCTGTCTTCTACCGATGAAAAATGGACAATGACCGGCCCGGCGATATTGTTGTCCAGCGATTCAACATAGTTGGTAAAGCCCATGTTGATGATGGTGGACTTGATGTCCAGAGAGAACACCTCGTCATGGAACAGCAGATTCTGCGGAGGAACATATTTGACCGAGACCTGCCGCAGGTCGTTATCCAGCACCATTTCCGCCTCGTGCAGCAGCTCAAGCCAGTCATGGATGGAGGCCGAGCGCAGGCGCAGCACTTCTTCTTCCTGCCGCAGGTCTTCCATCTTGGTGGTGAACATCTCGCGCAGGGCCCTCAGCGAGGCGTTGCTGTCCGCATCAAAGGCCGCGCGGATTTCTTCAAGCCGGAAACCCATCTGCTTGTAGTATTTGAGAGGCGGCACGGAGAGCACATCTTCATGTGTGTAGTAGCGATAGTTGTTGGCACCGCGCAGGCGGGGCGTGATGAGGCCCAGCTTGTCGTAAAAACGCAGGGCCTTTTTTGAAATATTCGAAGTCTCGCTCATTTCGCTTATGGTGTAGCGCTGAGAATTCATGAAGCTCTCCTGAATGTGCGGTGTCCCGGCTTGGGGCGCACTGCACGTTGCAAAAGTCGTTCCTGCCCCCCTCCTCTCATTGCCCCCACCCTCAGGGCGCTCTGGCCATCTGAACCATCTGCCTGATCCTGTTTCTCCCAACCTGGCCCAAGGTTCCAGTTTTAGGGAAGGTCGCCGTCTTTTGCCGCAAAAAGCGGACATTTTTGCGACAGGCCCGTAATTAAACGCAAAAACGCCGCAGATTCCTCTGCGCGCTCCACAGCCGCCATGCGCTCGCAAAGCCGCGCAGCAGGCTGAAAAATCAAAAAACAGCCATGCAAGAGGCCAAAACCCGCATACCGCAAGGGCTGCAACAAATTTCACACACAAGACGAAAAAAAACGGGATATGGCTTGACTTTTCCCTATAGGGGAACGGCTAGAAAGGAACTAGGAGATTTGCTCCGCCCGGCTATGCCCGGACACGAACACGGGTCCCCACGAGGTGAGTTGTATGCAGTATACAGGTGAAGAAGCCCTTGGCCTGATTGAAACTCTTGGCATGGTTCCGTCCATTTACGGCGCGGACAGCATGCTCAAAGCCGCTGATGTTGATCTTGTCGGCTACGAAAACGTTGGCTCCACGCTCGTTACCATCATGGTTCGGGGCGATGTGGCCGCAGTTAAGGCCTCTGTTGACGCTGGCGCCGCTGCTGCCGCCTCTGTGGGCAAGCTTACGGCCACCAACGTCATGCCCCGCCCCGCGCGCGGCATGAGCGGCATTGTCCGTGCGCATACGCTGGACGAAATACAGGAAAACGACCCCGGCCTGCGCGCCCTGGGCATGATTGAAACGTTCGGCATTGTCTTTCTTATGGAAGGTGCGGACGCCATGATCAAGGCCGCCGATGTGGAACTGATCGGCTACGAAAACGTGGCCTCCGGTTACTGCTCCGCCCTTGTGCAGGGCGATGTGGCCGCTGTGCAGGCCGCCGTGGCTGCCGGCATCAAGGCCGTGAACAATATGGGCGCTACCGTTTACAGCTCTGCTGTGATCCCCACGCCCCACCGTCGTCTTGTCAGGCTTGTAAGGCGCTACGCCCTGAGCTGACCGGGTTCATCGGAGGAAACATGATCGGCGACAAGGATCTTATTTCCATCCAGCAGGCTCGCATCCTTGCTGAAAACGCGGCTGACGCACAGACGCGGCTTTCCGTCATGCCCCAGGAATCACTGGACACGGTGGTGGAAGCCATGGCTGAAGCCGCGGCCTCTGAGGCCCAGTCGCTTGCCGTCATGAGCCACGAAGAAACCGGATGCGGCGTGTGGCAGGACAAAATGGCCAAAAACCTTTTTGCCTGCCGCCGCGTCATCCAGAGCGTACGGGGCATGCGCTGCGTGGGCAGGCTGCCCCAGAGCGCCGATGCCGCGCAAAACGTGTTTGAAGTGGGCGTGCCCGTGGGCGTTATCGCCGCCCTCAGCCCCTGCACCAACCCGGTTTCCACCACCATCTGCAATGTGCTTGCGGCGGTCAAGGCGGGCAATTCCATTGTAGTTTGCCCCCACCAGCACGCCGTGGAATGCACCAGCCGCGTGGTGGCGGCCATGTCTGCCGCCGGTCAGGCCCACGGCCTGCCCGAAGGTTCTGTGACCTGCCTGACCATGGTCGCCGACAGCGGCATTGAAGAACTCATGCGCCACCGTCTTGTGGCTCTGGTTCTGGTAACCGGCAGGGACAGCATGCTTGAGGCGGCGCGCCACAGCGGCAAGCCCTTCATCTACGGCGGCATGGGCAACGGCCCGGCCTTTATTGAAGCCACTGCCGACATTTGCAAAGCCGTGGACGACATCCTTGCCAGCAAGAGCTTTGACAACGGTCTGGCCCCCTCTGCCGAGCAGTGCGTCATTGTGGACGGCAAGATCGAGCCGCAGGCGCGCCGGGCATTTGAGGCGGGCGGGGCCTGTTTTATCAACGAGGCGCAGGCCCAGGCCCTGAGCGAAACCATGTTTCACTCCAATGGCCGCCGCAACCGCGCCATGCTGGGGCAATCGGCAACAGTGCTGGCCGAAAAGGCGGGCATTGCCGTGCCGCAGGGCACGCGCGTGCTGCTGGTCGAACGCCGCTACGTGGACCCCGCCGATCCCTTTATCAGGGAACTGCTGGCCCCTGTGCTTGCCTATTATGTTGAACCGGACTGGCGGCATGCCTGCGAAAAATGCCTCGAACTTCTGCTGCGCGAGGGTCACGCCCAAACCATGACCATTCACAGTCAGGATGAAGAGATCATCCAGCAGTTTGCGCTCAAAAAGCCCGTGGCCCGCATGCTGGTCAACACGCCCGCGGCTTTTGGCGGCATGGGCCTCACCACCGACCTTTTCCCTTCCATGACGCAGGGCAGCGGTCTGGCCGGACACGGATTCAGCTCCGACAACATTTCACCAATGAATCTCATTTATCGGCGCAAGGTAGGTTACGGCGTTCGCGGATTCTCGTTCAGGGAACAGCGGAGCGACCAGGCCGACCCCGTTTCAGACGCACTGCGGCGCGTTTTGCGCAAGGCTCTCAATGAATTGAACAGGTGATGCGGAACAAGCCCCGGTTAAAGCCGGAGCCGCCATCGCAACCCATGGAGGAATCAACGTGGATCTTCATGATTTTACTCAAAAGATAGCAGAAGTCACCAAAAGCCTGACGCCCGAAGAGCGCGAAACGCTGCGCAAGATATTTGCCACGTCTTCCGGTTCGGCTGTTACCCTCACGCCCACTGCCCCCGCGCAGCATTCCGGCCCCAAGGCTGGCGTGTCTGACGGCGTCAACGTGCCTGACGGCCCTACCGAGCGCCATCTCAAGCTCAAGACCAACTATCTTTTGCAGATGCCGCGCATCACCATTCACCGTGCGCGCGCCATTACCAAGATTGACAGCGAAAACCCCGGCATGCCGCGCATTCTGCTGCGCGCCAAGGCTTTCCGCTACTGCTGCGAAACAGCGCCCTTGGTCATTCAGGATAATGAACTCATCGTGGGCGCACCCAACGGCGCGCCGCGAGCTGGCGCATTCTCGCCCGATATTTCCTGGCGCTGGCTGCGCGACGAGCTGGACACCATCGGCTCCCGCCCGCAGGACCCCTTCCATCTTGCTGAAGAAGACAAGAAGGTTCTGCGCGAAGAAATCTTCCCCTACTGGGAAGGCAAGTCCGTGGACGAATACTGCGAGGCCCAGTACCGCGAAGCCGGTCTGTGGGAACTTTCGGGCGAATCCTACGTGTCCGACTGCTCGTACCACGCCCTCAACGGCGGCGGAGACTCCAACCCCGGCTATGACGTCATCCTGATGAAAAAGGGCATGCTGGACATTCAGCATGAAGCGCAGGAACACCTGACCCACCTGGATTACGCCAATCCCGAAGATATCGACAAAATCTACTTCTACAAGTCGGTGATCGAAACCACCGAAGGCGTCATGTGCTATGCCAAGCGCATGTCGGAATACGCCGCTCAGCTTGCGGAAAAAGAACACGACCCCAAGCGCAAGGCCGAGCTGCTCAAGATTTCCGAGGTCAACGCCCGCGTTCCCGCCCACGCTCCCACCACCTTCTGGGAGGCCATTCAGGCTGTGTGGACCGTGGAATCACTGCTGGTTGTTGAAGAAAACCAGACAGGCATGTCCATTGGCCGCGTTGACCAGTACATGTACCCCCTCTACAAGGCCGATATCGAAGCTGGCCGCATGACTCCCTGCGAAGCCTTTGATCTTGCTGGCTGCATGCTCATCAAGATGTCTGAAATGATGTGGCTCACCAGCGAGGGCAGCTCCAAGTTCTTTGCCGGGTACCAGCCCTTCGTGAACATGTGCGTGGGCGGCGTTACACGCGAAGGACGCGACGCCACCAACGAGCTGACCTACCTGCTCATGGACGCCGTGCGCCACGTGCGTATTTACCAGCCCTCGCTGGCAACCCGCGTGCACAATTCCTCGCCGCAGGAATACCTCAAAAAAATCGTGGCCGTCATCCGCTCGGGCATGGGCTTCCCCGCCGTGCACTTTGACGACACACACATCAAGATGATGCTGGCCAAGGGCGTGAGCATTGAAGACGCCCGCGACTACTGCCTTATGGGCTGCGTGGAACCGCAGAAATCTGGCCGCCTCTATCAGTGGACCTCCACTGCCTACACACAGTGGCCCATCTGCATCGAACTGGTGCTCAACCACGGCGTGCCGCTGTGGTACGGCAAGCAGGTCTGCCCCGACTCCGGCGACCTGAGCCAGTTTGACACCTACGAAAAGTTCGAGGCCGCGGTGAAGGAGCAGATCCGCTACATCACCAAGTGGTCCAGCGTTGCCACGGTCATTTCCCAGCGCGTGCACCGCGACTTTGCGCCCAAGCCGCTCATGTCCATCATGTACGAAGGCTGCATGGAACATGGCTGCGACGTGGCCTCCGGCGGCGCCATGTACAACTTCGGCCCCGGCGTGGTCTGGAGCGGTCTTGCCACCTATGTGGACTCCATGGCCGCCATCAAGAAGCTTGTGTACGAAGACAAGAAGTACACCCTTGAATACATGAACGAAGCCCTCAAGGCCGACTTCAAGGGTTACGACGCCGTGCTGGCCGACTGCCTTGCCGCGCCCAAGTACGGCAACGACGACGACTACGCCGACGACATTGCCGCCGACCTCGTGTCGTTCACCGAGCAGGAGCACCGCAAGTACCGCACGCTCTACTCCATCCTGAGCCACGGCACCCTGTCCATCTCCAACAACACGCCCTTCGGCCAGCTGCTTGGCGCATCCGCCAACGGCCGCAGCGCATGGCAGCCCCTTTCCGACGGCATCAGCCCCACCCAGGGCGCGGACGTCAAAGGCCCCACCGCCATCATCAAGAGCGTGTCCAAGATGTCCAACGACAACATGAACATCGGCATGGTGCACAACTTCAAGCTCATGTCCGGCCTGCTGGATACCCCCGAAGGCGAACAGGGCGTCATCACCCTGATTCGCACGGCCAGCATCCTGGGCAACGGCGAAATGCAGTTCAACTACCTGGACAACCAGACCCTGCTTGATGCGCAGAAGAACCCCAAGGACTTCCGCGACCTGGTTGTGCGCGTGGCTGGCTACAGCGCCTTCTTCATCGAGCTGTGCAAGGACGTTCAGGACGAAATCATCAGCAGAACCGTGCTGCGCCACTTCTAGGCCGCCCGGTACTTACGGCAACACAAGCGTAACGGCATACGGCAGGGGAAAAGCACCGTGATCGAAAGAAAAGCCATCGTTTTCAACATACAGAAATACAATATGTATGACGGTCCGGGCATACGCACCATCGTTTTCTTCAAGGGCTGCGCCCTTCGCTGCAAATGGTGCTCAAACCCCGAGAGCCAGCGTCGGCGCTGTGATGTGCTGTACAAAAAAGACCTTTGCATCTCCTGCGGCGCGTGCGTGCCCGTCTGCCCCTCAGGCATTCACGCGCTCGCGGGAGAGCAAGGGCAGCATACCGTCAACAGGGAGCTTGACTGCATCGCCTGCGGGCGTTGCGTCAAGGCCTGCCCCCAGGGGGCGCTGGCCATCGCGGGTGAATGCAAGGGGATTTCTGAACTGCTGGAAGTGGTGGAACAGGACTGGCCTTTTTACCAGAGCTCCGGCGGGGGCGTTACCGTTGGCGGCGGCGAGCCAATGCTCCAGCCGGAAGCCGTGGCAAACCTGCTTCTGGCCTGCAAGCACAAGGGCATCAACACCGCCATGGAAACGTGCGGCTATGCCCGCCCCGAAGTGGTGCGCCAGCTTGCCGAAGTGGTTGATCTCTTCCTCTTCGACATCAAGCACATGAATCCGGAAAAGCACTATGCCCTCACAGGCGTGCGCAACGAGACCATACTGGCGAACCTGAGCTGGCTGCTTGAAAACGGCAGCAACGTGCGCATCCGCATGCCCCTGCTGAAGGGATACAACGACGATGCGGAAGAACTGCACGCCGTAGGAAAATTTCTGTATAATTACAAAGGTATGAAAAATCTGAAGGGTGTTGATCTGCTCCCCTACCACAAAATGGGCGTCGGCAAGTACGCCCAGCTCGA
>JASGGT010000076.1:0-11761 GCA_047602655.1 Desulfovibrio sp.
ATTGCGGCGCTTCCTGACGGCAAATGTCCTTTGCCTTGGGGCAACGTGGGTGAAAGCGGCATCCTGAGGGCGGAGCCAAGGGGCTTGGCAGTTCGCCTTCAAGCGCGGCAATGGGTTCGCCCCGGCGGCTCCCGGTGGGCATGGCAGCCATGAGAGCCTGCGTGTAGGGGTGCGCCGCGCCGTCAAAAATGGCATCTGTGGGGCCTTCTTCCACAATCTGGCCCAGATACATGACCAATATGCGGCGACACAAAAAGCCCACCACCGCCAGATCGTGCGAAATAAAAAGATAGGCTGGTCCGAACTGCTCCTGCACCTCGCGCAGGAGGTTGAGCGCCTGCGCCTGCACCGAGGCATCGAGTGCGGAAACAGGTTCGTCGCACACAACCACGTCTGGCCGGGTGATGAGCGCCCTCGCCACGGCAATGCGTTGCCGCTGCCCGCCGGAAAATTCGTGCGGATAGCGGCGGCCCATGCCTTCAAGCCCCACAGTCGCCAGCATGGCCTCCGCCTGTGCATGGCGTTCCTCGCGGGAGACGCCGCGCGCCGCCAGCGGCTCCGCCACCGAGCTACCCACAGTGAGCCGGGGATTGAGAGACGAGAAAGGATCCTGAAAGATCATCTGGATGCGCCCGGCGGCCCAACTGTCCGCCCCTGCCGGGGGCAGGGGGCGACCATCAAGCAGCACCTGCCCCTGAGAAGGGGCCAGCAATCCGCAGGCCAGCCGCCCAAGGGTGGATTTGCCGCAGCCGGATTCGCCCACCAGACCAAGGCTCGCGCCCTTGGCGAGGCTCAGGCTAACGCCGTCTACGGCAACCAAAGAGCGCTTTTCGCCAAACAGCCCCCGCCGGATGTCAAACACCCGTGATACATCCTCCAGCCGCAGCAGGGCGGATGCGGAAGACTGTTCCGGCGCAAGCTGGTTCAGCATGTTTTGCCCGCCACGCCTGCAGAGCTGAAGGTCGCCATGTCATTGTACACGGAGGCCGCGCAACGCAGCAGGTGATAGGCCACAGCGCCGCCTGTACCTTCGCCAAGGCGCATGCTCAGGTGCAGCAGCGGATTGTTGCGGCTTTCGCCGCCGGTCAGCTTGGAGAGAGCGCGCACGTGGCCCGGCTCAGCCGAGGCGTGGGAAAGCACGGCGTAGTCGGCAAGCTGGGGGCAGATGTGCAGGGCCGCCACATAGGCCGCGCTGCATATAAAGCCGTCAACCAGCACGGGCAGGCGGCGCGAGGCTGCGCCAAGCATCAACCCGGCCATGAGAACAATTTCAAATCCGCCCAAAGCAGCCAGAATATTGATGGGGTCGTCTCCTTCCAGCATGGGGGCGTTGACTGCCAGCGCGCGGCGCACGATTTCGGTCTTGTGGCGCACCATGTCGGGGTCCGCGCCAGCGCCGGGGCCGGTCATCTGCTCGGGGTCAAAATGAAGCAGGGCGCAGTACAGGGCCGTGCCAGCCGTGCTGTTGGCAATGCCCATTTCGCCCACGCCGAGGCAGCGGTAGCCGTTATCCGCGAGCTGGTGGGCCAGCTCTACGCCCATGCGCAGCCCTTTGAGGCAGGTTTCGCGGCTCATGGCCGGGCCCTGGCTCATGTCTGCGGTGCCGTCGCCCAGACGGCGCTCAATGAGGATGGAGTGCGGTTCATAGGGGCCGCCGTCGCAGCCTGCGTCCACCACTCGCAGATCCATGCCCGAGGTCTTGCACAGAACATTGACCGCAGCGCCGTTGTTGAAAAAGTTTTGCACCATCTGGCGCGTCACGGCCTTGGGAAAAGGCGAAACTCCCTGGTCGGCAACGCCGTGGTCGCCAGCAACCGTGAGCATGATGGCCGGGCTGACGCTGATGGGCGCTTGCCCGCCGCTCATGGCATAGAGCCTCTGGGCGAGGTCTTCAAGGCGGCCAAGGCTGCCCTGGGGTTTGGTGAGGTCGTCAAGATGGGCCTGGGCATCGTCCAGGTCTTTCTGAAGCAGGGGCGCAATGCGCAGGCCGGGCAAAATCAGTTCCAACAGGTCGGATTGAGTGGTTTTCATGGCGTTTATTTATCCTTAACGGGGGGTGTGCGCAAGACGGAACGGATTGCCGCCGGGCGGAGTAAATCCATTTTGGGGACTTTACGATCGCGTCAACGTGCTTATGTTAGCGACAAGGTAAGGAATTTATATGAAAACCAGACCCATCTACATACAAAGAAATCTGCCTTGCCGTGGGCGTACGCGCCCTGGGCGGGTTGAAGAGGCCGCAGCTGAGGGAAATTTTGCACTGCGTCTGTTCTTTTTGACGCTGGCGGTGGCGCTGCTGCTGTGCACGCCTTCGCGGGCTGGGGCCGTAGCTGCGGACAGCCCCCGCATGACGCCTGTGGTGCGCGCCGTGCAGGCAGTTGCACCGGCAGTTGTGAACATAACGAGCACTCATATAGTTGAAGGACAGCGGCTTTCGCCCCTTGAGCAGTTTTTCGGCCCGGGCTTTCCCGGTTTGCCGGGTTTTGATATGCCAGGCGGGCGCAATGTGCGGCAAAAGCGCGTCAGCCTTGGATCCGGTGTCATTGTAGATGGAGACAAAGGCTTTGTGCTCACCAATGCGCATGTTATCGCGGGCGGGGACGAAGTCATGGTGCACCTGCTGGACGGCAGGGAATTCCCCGCCACTGTCAAAGGGGCTGACCCGGATTTTGATATTGCCGTGCTCCAGATCAAGGGAGCGTCAAAGCTGCCTGCCGTAAAGCTTGGCGACTCGAGCGACATCATGCCCGGCGAAACCGTCATCGCCATCGGCAATCCTTTTGGTTTCAACCACACCGTCACCACGGGCGTGGTTTCTGCGCTTGGGCGCACCATTCGCAATAAGGATGGCGCGTTCACCGACCTTGTGCAGACGGACGCGGCAATCAACCCCGGCAACAGCGGCGGCCCGCTGCTGAACATCGAAGGGGTGCTCATAGGCATCAATACGGCCGTGGATGCGCGTGCAGAGGGCATTGGCTTTGCCATCCCCATCAACAAGGCACGACGCGTCATGCACGACCTCATGAGCGCAGGCCGCGTGACTCCGCTCTGGCTGGGGCTTGATTTGCAGGATGTGGACGGGCGCACGGCCATGGCCCTGGGCCTCAAGGATGCTGGCGGCGTACTGGTTACGGCGGTATTTCCCGGTTCTCCCGCTGCCAAGGCGGGCATGGCCCCCGGCGACATTCTTGAAACCATAAATTCTTCGCCTGTGCGCGACAGACGTGATTATCTGGATATTTTGCGCAACCAGACAGCCGGGACCCCCTTGCGGCTGCAGCTGCTGCGCGAGGGCGGGGCGCTGAAAATCGAGGCGACCCCCGAACCCTTTGACGCGGAGGCCCGCGCCCTGATGGAACGCCGCTGGGGATTCAGCGTAGCGCAGACAGCGCAGGGCGTGGTGGTGCGTCAGGCAAGGGCAGACGGGCCTGCGTCCTTTTTGCGTCAAGGCGACCACATAACGGCGGTGGGCTCTGTCGAAACCAGAACCATGGAAGATTTTTTACAGGCTTTCAGAAGAGAGCGCATGTCCGGGCAGATTTTGTTGCAGGTTGTGCGCAACGGCAAAGGCTATTACGCGCGTCTTGTGCCATAAGGCCCATAGACGTTTTGTAACCAGTTGTTGAGGCAAAATATTTTTAAAAAACTTTTCCGCCTGCATTGGTGCGGGGCTTGATATTCCTGTAGTTGTTGCCCGGTTGGCTATTTTCCAGCCGACACTTGACAGGGTGGATGCCTAAAGCTATCCATTGCACAAGCGGAATTTAGCCGCTTGAAAAATCAAGCAAGTCAATGCAAATTTGGAGGACACCATGGGTTATAATGTTAATGTTGACGTTGACAAGTGCGTGGGCTGTGGCGAATGCGTGGACGTGTGCCCCGTTGAAGTTTACGAAATCAAGGACGGCAAGTCCGAAGCCGTGAACGCCGAAGAATGCCTTGGCTGCGAATCCTGTGTGGAAGTTTGCGAAGTCAGCGCTATCACCGTTGAAGAAAACTAGGAATTGCAGGGGTGCCCAAGCGGCATTCCCTTGCTGATTCTGCCGAGTTTTCATTGTGCCGCCCGGCGCGCACGCGCCAGGCGGCATTTTCATAAGGTACAGGCCGTTTTGCCGCCAGAGCATCCTGACTTTGAGAATGTGCATTCTTAAAGTTTCATGACGCCCGCCAAGGCTCTTACCAGCGCATGCAAACCGCGCTCACGCCTCTGTGGCGGACGTCTGCTCACGCAGCCGCCAGGGCGATTTCTGTGTGAAATTGCCTGTTCTCCCTCATGTCTTCCGCACTACCGCAGGATAACCATGATCCCTGATCTGAGCTCTATTTTTACCCGCTATGAGACATTGCGGGCCGAAGTTGACGACCTTTTTGGCAGGGTACGCGGGGCTTTTCCCCAGTGCGTAGTCTGCAAGGAAGGCTGTAGTGATTGCTGCCACGCGCTTTTTGATCTTTCGCTTGTTGAGGCCATGTACATCAACAGGGCTTTTGAAGCTGCCTTCGGTCACGGGCCGCAGCGCTCCGCCATTCTTGAGCGCGCTTCCGATCTGGACCGCCAGGCCACGCGCATCAAGCGCGAGCTGTACCGCGCGGAAAAAGACGGTGAAAGCCCCGAGGCCATCATGGAGCGCGCGGCTCACATCAAGCTGCGCTGCCCTCTGCTGGACGATAATAACGAATGCCTGCTGTACCACGCCCGGCCCATTACCTGCCGCGTGTACGGCGTGCCCACGGCCATTGCCGGGCAAGGGCATGTGTGCGGTTTTTCCGCCTTTGAAAAGGGCAAACCATATCCCACCATCCATATGGACAAGATCCAGAACAGGCTTGAAGACCTGAGCAGGGATGTGGCCACAACCGTGCAGAGCCGCTTCAAAGAACTGCATGACGTGTATGTGCCTTTGTCCATGGCTCTGCTAACCCGCTACGATGAGACCTATCTGGGTATCGGCCCGGCCAAGAAAGAAGAGGCCTGATCGGGTGTGAAAGGAGTTTGAGATGTACGGCAGCATTCCCGCCACCGTCTTTCGCGATGGAACGCCGCAGCAGCTTTCGGATGAGCAGGAAGGCCTCAAGCGCGAAATTTATGAGCGCATGAATCCGCGCCGCCGCAAATTTGTGGATCGCATCGGCTATGAAAACTGGGATCCTTTCCAGAAGCCCAACGAACCGCTTGATATGCGGACAGATGTGTCCAAGCGCACCACGCAGCAGCTGGTCAACGAATTTCTGAAGGACGCGGCCAAAAAAGGGCCGTATGGCAAGGCCTACAGCAAGGGGGCTACCGAATGCGCCCTTGGCGTGGTCAATAAGGACGAAAAGTACATGGGCATTTTTGATTTTTGCCGATGGTACTATGATCTTTTGAAAAAAGAGGGGCACATAGCATGAAAGCTCGCTACGATGACCTGGATGAATACATTGCCGATCTGAAGGCGGAAATCGCCCAGAACGAGCAGTGCGCTACCCATTACTACAATCTTGGTCTGGCCCTGCTGACCAAGCGCGATTTTGTGGCCGCCGAAGAAGCCCTGCTCAACGCAGTGCGCAACTCGCCCCATCTGGCGGAAGCCTACGTGCAGCTGGGCGGCATCTGCCTCGAACGCGGCGACCTCGACGGCTGCCTGCGCTACAATGAAGAAGCCGCCAACTGCCGTGCCAAGTTCCCCGTGCCGTGGAGCAACATCGCCTTCGTGCATCTGCAGCGCGGCGAGCCTGACAAGGCCATTACGGCCCTGAACAAGGCCCTCAAGTGGGATCCCAACTTTGTGCAGGCCAAGAACGCCCTTTCCACAGCCTATTACATGAAAGGTGACTTTGCCGCCTGCGAAACGACCTGCAAGGACGTGCTCAAGCAGCAGCCCGGCTTTGCCCCTGCCTGGAACAATCTGGCCCTGGCCCAGTTTGAAATGAAGCAGTACGCCGATGCCGCGGAATCCGTCAAAAAGGCGCAGGCTCTGGGCTTTGAAGTGCCGGAGGGCTTTCTTGAAGAGCTCAAGACCAAGGGCGTGGCATAGCCGCCTCTTGTACATTGAATGAATAAGGGGCGGAGCAATCCGGCGGCCCTGCCCGTGTTGACGCTGTCAACACGGCCGGAAATCAGGAGCCGGTTGCGGCTACGCCGCACCGTCGAGCGACTGTTTTCCGTGTTTGCCGCCCGGCGGCTCTGCCGACGCTGGCGGCGCAAAACCCGTGAAGCGGGATTTGTCATCAGTATGAAGCCGCCGGAGCAATCCGGCGGCCCTGCCCGTGTTGACGCTGTACACGGCGGAAAAGGAGCCGGTTGCGGCTACGCCGCACCGTCGAGCGACTGTTTCCGTGTTTGCCGCCCGGCGGCTCTGCCGACGCTGGCGGCGCAAAACCCGTGAAGCGGGATTTGTCATCAGTATGAAGCCGCCGGAGCAATCCGGCGGCCCGCCGTGTTGACGCTGTCAACACGGCAAATCAGGAGCCGGTTGCGGCTACGCCGCACCGTCAAGCGACTGTTTTCCGTGTTTGCCTCCCGGCGGCTCTGCCGACGCTGCGGGCAAAACCCGTGAAGCGGGATTTGCCATCAGTGCAAAACCGCCGGAGCAAACCGGCGGCCCTGCTTTGATTTTGGCCTGACCGGGGAACGTTTGGATGTTGCATTGCAAAACAAAAAAGCCCGGCAGCACATGCTGATGGGCTTTGAACGCACAAAAAAATATTGTCTCAGTCGGTATCGCCATCCTTAAGCTCACTGCACAGGGCCGCGCCATTGCTCACGCCCGCCAGCGCGATCTGAAAGGCTTCAACGTGCTCGGCGGGCAATCGCAGTTGCAATCTGGCCTCAGCCTGATAGTCTTCCCTTTCAAGGCGGGCTTCGTAGGTTGGCAGCATGCGGCGCAGGGCATCAAGGTGCGCGTAGGCAACGGTAAGCTGCAAACTCGTTTCCGGCACACGCTGCCGCACTGGCAGGTCGGCCAGATTTTCGCGCACGCTGTCCTGATAGGCCCGCACAAGGCCGCCTGTGCCAAGCTTGACGCCGCCAAACCAGCGGCTCACCACCACGCACAATTCGCCAATGCCGCTGTGCAGCACAATTTGCAACATGGGCCTGCCCGCAGTGCCGTGGGGTTCTCCATCATCTGACGAGCCGATCTGCGCCGTGTTTCCCGGAGCGCCCGCAGCATATGCCCAGCAATTGTGCGTTGCATCGGGATACTGGCGTCGGACCTGTTCCACAAAGGCGCGCGCTGTTGCCGCATCCGGCGTATGGGCGCACTGGGCCAGAAAGCGGCTGCGGCGGATAACTATTTCTGTGCTGTGCGGATGCTGCGGCGCAACATCAGGCACGGCATAGCGCGTCATTCGTCGTCACCGCATCTTCTGCAGACAGCGCGCTGGGCATCGTTCAGAGGGGGGCAGAATTCGCGTATGCAGTCCTTTGCCATGGGATAGCGCAGGGTCAGTTCTTCCGGCTGGCCCAGGCGCAGGTCTTCCATGTCAAAGCCCGGTGAAACAGTGCAGCCCACGAGCGCAAAGTCGCTGCCCGGCGCGGGGGTAGCGCCAAACCAGCAACCGCCGGGAATGGTAAACTGCACGTGTTGGCCCGCCAGAATATTCGGGCCAAGGATCACTTCGCGTGGTTGCCCGTGGGTATCAATACAGGCCAGGCGCAAGGGGCCGCCAAGGTGAAAATGCCACAGTTCATCCTGTCTGATGCGGTGCAGGCGCGAATATTGGCCTTGCTCAAGCAGAAAAAGAATGGCTGTCGATACTGGTCTTGGCCCTATAAAACCACAGGGCATTTCGTCCGCCGTAAGAATTTGCGGAGCTTCGTATGTGCGGTGATAGAACCCCCCTTCGGGGTGGGGCCGCATGCCGAAATGGGATATGATTTCTTGGGCGTTCATAGGTTCCTTTTAGCTTGTCATGGCGTTCTGCGCAACGGTATCAAGGGCTAAAGGGCGGGGCTGTAAAAATAATTTTTTGTAAAAAAACGCTTTACAAGGTCGGGGGAATTCTTTAATTAGTAATTGTTCCTGATAAAAACAACAACTTCATCGAGGAGAAGACCAATGAGCACCACACAAGAAAATCTGATGGCGGCCTTTGCCGGCGAATCCCAGGCCAACCGCAAGTACCTTGCCTTTGCTGCCGCTGCCGACAAGGAAGGCATGCATCAGGTTGCCAAGCTGTTCCGCGCTGCTGCGGCTGCTGAAACGGTTCACGCTCATGCCCACCTCAAAAATGCTGGCAAAATCGGCAACACCATGGCCAACCTCAAGTCGGCCATTGAAGGTGAAACCTACGAATTCACCACCATGTATCCCGACATGATCAAGCAAGCCCAGGCCGAAGGCCAGAGCGCGGTTGCCAAATATTTTGACTTTGCCAACCAAGTGGAAGAAATCCACGCCAATCTTTACAAAAAGGCTCTGGAAAATCCCGCCGCTCTGCCCGCCACTGATTACTATGTGTGCAAGGTTTGCGGCTATACCCATGAAGGCCCCTGCGACGCGTGTCCTGTGTGCGGCGGCGGCGCGGCTGCTTTCTTCAAGGTTGAAGACTAGGCGCTGTTTCTAAATAAAAGATTTTGCGCCAAGGGCAAGGAAAAAGGCTTTTTTTACGAAAGGAGTGTACGCTTACGGTACATGACTGGAGTAAAAAATGGCCTTTTGACGCAGACAGTTGGACAAAAGAACTAGTTAGAAACAGCCCCTAAGCTGCTCTGGCAGTGTATGACGTAACAGCGGCGGCATAACGTCCCCGGCATGGGGATTGCCGCACCAGCTGAGCCTTGGCTTGTGCCGAAGGGCTAACCTGCCTGTTGCGCTCACTATGCGCCGGGGGAAACTGATGATGGAGATATCGCGGTTTCACCCGGCGCGTGTTTTTTTAGAGCATTTCACCTTTGAAAAGGTGAAATGCTCTAACGCTGCACGAGAGTGCGGCGCGCCACAACGTGGCGTGGATTCTGCCGAAAATCGCATTTTCCGGCAGAATGACAATGTTGAAATGTGAAGTATTTCAAAGGTAATTTTCTAGATTTGGCGTGGCGCGGAGCCATGTGGAGCGTTGAGCGCCGACCGTGTGCGGCCACCCCTCGCCAGAGCGGCCCGCAAAGCGCGGAATGCGCCTTTTTGATTTGCAATTTAGCTTGAAAAGAGTCACTATCCGGCTGGTGCGCGGCCCTTCCATTGGCTGGCGTTGCAGCACTCCCCTGCGTTGCGGCTTTTAGGCTTGCGGCGCTGTCTTCGTTCATTACGTCCGCGTGGAGATCGTTGTTATGCGTCTTCTTGTCCGTCTTAGCCTTCTCGTGCTTCTGCTTGCCGTGGGCGGCATGGTCGCCCTGCCGGGCGCGCCCCAATGCGCCGAAAAAAAAGAAACGTCCAAAGAAGCCCCCAATAAGTTTGATGCGCTCAAGCGCTTCAGCCAGGTGCTTGATCTGGTAGAACGCTATTACGTGCGTGATGTGACGCAGGGCGACCTTATCAATGGCGCGGTCAAGGGCATGCTTCAGGGCCTTGACCCGCACTCCACCTTTATGACTGCCGACGAATACAAAGAAATGCAGGAGACTACCTCCGGCGAATTCTTTGGTATCGGCATAGAAATTTCCATGGAGAACGGTCAGGTTACGGTGGTGACTCCCATTGAGGACACACCCGCGTACCGGGCCGGGCTCAAGTCTGGCGATATTATTCTGTCCATCAACGGGCAGCCCGCGCAGGAACTCTCGCTGCAGGAAGTTGTTTCCCGCATTCGAGGCCCCAAGGGGTCGGAGGTGGAACTTGCCATCCTGCACAGCGATGCCAAGACCCCGCAAACGATCCGCCTTGTGCGCGATGCCATTCCGCTTATCAGCGTGAAGTCCAAAAAGCTTGAGGACGGGTATTACTGGATTCGCCTCACGCGGTTTTCTGAGCGCACCACCGAAGAACTGCGCGACGCCCTGAAGGCGGCAGAAAAGGAAACCAAAAATTCCGGCGGCATCAAGGGCATTGTGCTTGACCTGCGCAATAATCCCGGTGGACTGCTCGATCAGGCCGTGAGCGTTTCTGACACATTCCTCGACAAGGGCGTCATCGTTTCCATCAAGGGACGGCGCGACAATACTGACCGCGTGTACGAAGCAAAAAAACAGGGCGATGACATTCATGCGCCTATGGTTGTGCTGATCAACGCCGGTTCTGCCTCTGCCTCTGAAATCGTGGCTGGCGCCCTGCGCGACCAGAAGCGTGCCCTCACTGTGGGCGAGCGTTCTTTCGGCAAGGGCTCAGTGCAGAATATTATCCCGCTTTCCGACGGCTCGGGCCTCAAGCTCACAGTTGCGCTGTACTACACGCCCAGCGGCAGTTCCATTCAGGCCGAGGGCATTGTGCCTGATGTGGAAGTGCCGTTTGAAGCCCCGCGCACGGACGACAAGGACAACTCCCGCCTTATGGTGCGCGAGCAGGATCTGAACCGTCACATTGAAAACGGCAAGGACAAAAAATCTTCCAAGTCCAAGAACGGCAAGGAAGATGCCGCCGAGCAGCTCGCGCGCGACAACCAGTTGCGCATGGCCCTGCAAATGGTCAAGAGCCTCCCCAAAATGCGGGAAATCAGGAATTAACCCCGTAACCGCGTAAGGCGGGCGGGCAGGAATAAACAGGGTGTTGCCTTTGCGCGACACAAAGTTATCAGACAGCCTTCTGGCCGGGCCATTGCGGTTCGCCGGGGGGCTGTCTGCGTCTGCACAGCTTGCCGTGGGCGGCTTGCTGTGGCTTTTATGCAGCCTGGCCGTATCCTGCTGGGTATATTGGCAGATGGAAGCTCCGGCCCCGAAGCAGTCGGCTGGGTCAGGCGCGGCTTTGCCCTTTGCCGTTGCCCACAAATCCGCAGGCGCGCTTGCCAGTGGGCCTGGCTTTGACAAGGCGCTGGCTCTGGAAAGCATGGGCGCGCTGTTTGCTCGTGCGCTCCCGCTGGCCTTGCCTCAAGCGCAGTGGCAGCAGGTTCCTTCGCAAAAAAGTCTGCCTGACGAAACATCGCAATTGTCCGCCGGGGAAAACATTCCTCCCAATTCCACCATTCACGCAGGGCAGGCGGCAGATGCCGCTACATATGCCAGTGCGGCCGATCTGCGGCAGTTCACCGTCAGCGGGCCATGCGCGCCGCTACGGCTTGGGCTGGCTCTGCTCCAGGGGCTGCACGACCAAAAATCTGTTCTGGAAGGGGCAGGCGTGCGCGCCGAGGTGCGCTGGACGCCTCAAGGAACCCTTGAAGTCCTCCTCAATCATCTGGTATACTATGTTGTTAGCTTTCCTGGTCGGGAAGGGCAGCTTTCAGATTTGGCCCAGCCTCTGCCGCAGGAGGCCATGGCTATTGTCATTGATGACATGGGCCAGAAGCTCGAATCCGCAGAAGCTCTTGCCTCGCTGCCTTTTCCTGTGACGCTGGCCATCTGGCCGAGGTCGCCGCATGCGCAGGAAACAGCAGTGATTGCGGCATCCCGGCGGCTTGATTGCCTGTTGCATCAGCCTATGGAGGCCCTGCCACGGGCCATGCATGGCAGGCCGGATCCTGGCCCCGGAGCGCTGCTCACCAGCATGAGCGCGCAGGAGGTACAGGACGTGCTTGAGGAAAATCTGCGGCTTCTGCCCTCGGTTATTGGTTTCAACAACCACATGGGGTCAGCTTTTACTGGTGATATTTCGCTGTGCAGAACACTGTGCAGCATGCTTGGCGGGCGAGGGCTCGCCGTGCTCGACAGTGTGACGCGTCCAGACCCCCAGCTGGCTCTCGCAGCCAGAGA
>JASGGT010000077.1:0-11721 GCA_047602655.1 Desulfovibrio sp.
ATGGCATCTTTGCCCTGCATGGCTATCTTAAAATAACTCCTGTCCCCGTAATTGTTGCCGATAAAGGATTCGCCCTGGCTTGATGCGCCGGAAACAGCAATGCCTTGGCTGTTCAAAACAAAGATGGAGTTGATTCCCTTATATTCTTTGATGAGGGCTTTGATGAGGGTGTCCATGTCGGCGCTGTTGCCCTGAATGGCTTTTTGGGCCTGGCCGCTCTGCGCCGGAACCTTGAGCATACTCATGTTTGCATCAATCAGATCGTTGACGTTGGCAATAAGACCGTTGTTTATAATCTTCATGCCCTCGACAGATGTATCGTTGACAATATTGTATGAAGATTTTCCGACATAAATAACAAGAGTGGAAACACCGACAAGCAAAACAATGCTTATAATTGCGGCGATCACAGTATTTACACTTTTGCATGACAGGCGTGGCATGGAACTCCAGTGAACACGGGCAGCCGGGCTGATTTTGATATGGCTGTAACGCTTGTTAAAAAAATTAATTTTTTGTTAACGCAGCATCATCAGGTTTACTAATTGGGGCTTTTAGTTGGAATAAACAATCGTCAAATTCAATATAAACTTTACATCTCCAAGGATAATTTATGGGAATAGCCATCATTGTATAGGGTATATTGATGAATACATTGATGGAGTTTATTAATGCAGCGCCCATGCCGCGTATATCATCGCCTGCTGAGTCTGAATACAGCGCCAAGTATGAGCGCGCCGCCTGCAAAAATGCCCAGACCGGGAGCATCGTTAAAAAGCAGCCACGCCGCAATTATGGCGTAAACCGGCTCAAGCGTGATGATAACCGCTGCCTGCCGGGCCTTGAGAGCTGTGAGGCTGCTGACGTAAAGGCTGTAGGCGAGGGCGGTGCACAAAAGGCCCAGGCAGATTATCCACAGCCAGTCCAGCGCGGGGATGCCCGGCACATCCGCTGCCGCAAATGGCAGCAAGCAGATGATGATTACCGTATTTTGCCAACAGCAGGTCTGCATGCCAGACATGCCCCCTGCAAAGTGACGGTTTGCTATGGCCACCAGGCCGTAAACAGCAGCGGAAACTATGCCCCACAGCAGACCGTGGGTTGCAGTATCAGCCAGCGAAAACGAGGGCGTCAGGCACACAAGCCCGATGCTTACCATGCCAATGCACTGCAATTCCCGGGCGCTTGGGCGTTCGTGGTAGGCAATGGCTTCAAACAGGGCCGTAAAGGCGGGAAAGCACGCAAAGCCGAGCGTTCCCACCGCAATGCCGCCCAGTTTTATGCCCATAAAAAACGTAACAAAATGCAGGGTCAGCAGAACGCCGCTTACGGCAAGGCCAGTCAGGCCGCGTGCTGTAATTCCATGCCAGGGAGGATCACGCCGGACAAGGCAGATGCAACCAAGGGCCGCCACTGCAACCACTGCCCTGCCCCAGACAAGATCAATGGCGGAACACTGGCACAATTTGCCAAAAATGCCAGAAATACCAAACAGGACAGTGGCTGCATGCATGCGAAGGCCGTGCGTACGGCGCTTTGCTGCATTGCGTCCTTGTTGGGTGCTGTGCTAGATTGTAATTGAGAAGGCGCAGCCTGTCTGGCATCCTGCATGTATACTCCTTTATTCTGTCTGTGCGCTATGGATACATTCAAGGGCAGCGCACGGCAAGCAGAGCGGAGCACGGGGGCATACATCTGGTAAATTCGCCATGCCATCAGTCAGATCTGCGGTAAGCCCAGACAATGTTTCTGAAAAAAAGTCTAGATTTTATCTTGAAATTCACGGGCAGGTAGTGTAGCGCAAAAAGAAAACATAGCGTAACACGATGCTTGGCGAACTTGCGCCAGGCCGCACGCAACATCGGGGGCATCATGCCGCAGGTCGCAGCACGTATTAACGACGATCAGGAACGCTGGCTCAAAGACTACTTCCGCACAAAGAGCGCGGGGGCGGAATTCATTCTTCCCTGGGCTGTGGATACGTTTTTTCGGGCAATCACGGGCATCAAGCATATCTTTAGTGCCGCAGAGCTGAAAACCATTGTGGAAGCCCACAAGGATATGAAGCTCATGCCCGACCATACGCGGCTTTCGTATCTTTTGCTGCGCGTTACGGATGCCTGCGACATCAACGGCGTACATCTGCGGCATGGGGCCAGCAAATCCAGCCTTGAGGCCAAGATCAAAAGTCTGGACGACACGCAGGCCACAGCCCTGATGGTGTGGGCCTCTGCTTTTTGGGTCAGCCGCAACTGCTCTGCGGAAAATATGGACGAGTACATCAAGGCGTATTGATTTTTTTGCGCCGTCTGCTTAGGTTCACACCGCTTTTGCGGCCCGGGGCGTTGTGACCGAACCGGGGCCGCGCCCGGTGAGGTTTGCGGTGCGCTTCATAGTTGTTGCCTACCGTGCTCATGCGTCCGCCGCCGGGCGGCGCGAGGGGTTGCCCCGTGCTGGCAACTCCTGCGGGACGGGCAGCTGCCGGATTCGGCATCATTCATGGTCGCTTGTGCGACCTTTTTTTAGGCGCGTTCAACCGCGCAAGAGAGTTCATCATGCTGCAAATACTGCGGGCAAAACTGCATTGCATTCGTGTTACCGGGTGCGAACTGAACTACCACGGCTCGGTAACGCTTGACCCGGAGCAGTGCCGCGAGGCGGGCATCTACCCGCTGGAATTTGTGTATATCTGGAACAAGAGCAATGGGCAGCGTATTTCCACCTACGTCATCTACGGCGAGCCGGGTTCGCGCTGTTGCATACTCAATGGAGCCGCGGCCCGGGCCTGCCAGCGCGGGGATGAGGTCATCATCAGCGCTTACGAATACGTGAACGGCCCGCAGGATCTGTACAGCCGCAAACCCGTGGTGTTGACCTTTAACGAGGACAACAGCATTCATGAGCGCCTGCGCTATGTGGTGGACGGTGAAGAAGAGGGCGACTTTGGCTTTCATGTGGAAACCGAATAGCCGCAGGCTCCGGCAAACCGCGCAAGATGCTCTTGCATTGAGCAGACTGCTATAAACGAAAAGAGGCCCCGTGGGGCCTCTTTTCGTTTATTGTGCGGCGCTCATGAAAGCAGCGCGATCATTCGTTGGTGATGATGAGGTACAAATCGCCCTGCCACGGCCCCACACGTTTGCCCAGCCCGCGCAGCCGAATGGGTTTGCCCACGGCAAAATCCGGCGGCAGGGTGATCTCGACCGTTTTCAGCTCGCCAGAAAGGGCCTGACGTATTTGCAGTCGAATGCGCTTGCCGGGCGCAAGGTTGGCCGAGGGTAGCGCAAGGGTTTGTTCTTCATCAATCTGACGGCGCAGCCAGCCCTTGACCAAGCCGGTAACGCCCTTGCTGTGATCTTTGTTCCATTTGGGCGTGCCCCAGGCCAGATTGCTCTTGTGCAGTTTTACATTGCGCTTTTCCGCCGTGGTTTTTTCCTTGGGCTGGCCAAAAGCAGGCCCTTCCTTTTGGTAAGGCGCTTCCTGTTGGGGGGGCGCCTCTTCCTGATGCTGGCGGTTCAGTTCGCTGTAAATATCTTCGAAAACGCGGCGGGCAAAGGGATCTGTAAGCAGGTCGCGCAGCACGTCATGTTCTGAATAGCCGTTCTGCGCGTTTTTTGAACCTGTGGTTTTGCCTTCCTGCTGCTCTTGAGTTTGCTCTTTTTGGGCTTTACCTGCCTCGTCCGCGGGCCGTGCCCCGGCAGCGGCCTCAGACGCGCCAGAAGCGGCTTCCTTAGCGCCAGGGTCCGCTTGCTGCCCGTTGCGGCCTTGGGAGCCATTTTCAGCCTGGGCCTTCTGCTCAGCCCTGTCGTCACTGGGCTCTTCCTTTGTGGCCCGCGCCTTGCTTTCTGCCTGCGCCGCCCTGCTGGCCTCGGTTGAAGCCCGCACGCCGTCCTCATGCTTGAGTATGGCGGAAAGGGCCACGTAGGCCTCGTTGAGCAGCTGAAACTCCCGGCTGGCATCCGGGTTGCCGGGGTTGAGATCGGGGTGCAGCTCAAAAGCGCGACGCCGATAGGCCCGCTTGAGGTCAGCCGTATCGGCGTTTTTTTTAAGCTTGAGAATGTCGTAGCATTCTTTCAGCGATATCTGGCGGGGGCGGCGTCGCATGATTACTTCAGGATAAGCGCATTGGCTTCACAGGTGGCATCGGAAGCAAGCAGGCCGTTTTCGCGCAGATAGTCGCGGCCTTCGCGTGCAAAATCCGCATGCCGCGCGTCAGTTTCGATGCCGGGGCAGAATTCCTTGGCCATGGCGAGGCTGGCCGGGTCTTCGATGTTGCCACGAAAAAAGGGCCATGCGCGGCAGATTGCAGGCTTGCCTTCGTGCACGCCGCAGCCGCTGCCCTGGCGAAAAAACACGCAGTAGCCGTCTTCGCCGCAGCGGATTTTGAGTTTGCCGCCAATGCGTTCGCAATAGCTGTCCGCCACTGCTTCCGGCGCTTGCTGCATATGTGCTGCCAGCCGGATCAGGTCTGTGGGGCTTACGACAATGCCGCCTCTTCCTTCGCAGCAGTGACCGCACATGCGGCAGTTGAAAACAGATTCTCCGTGAGCGGCAGACATGGGCTATAATCCTTGGCCTTAAAAAGTGAGCGAGGGGCGCATGAGGCGCGCATGTTCCACCATGATGCAGGAATCTTCAATCACTGTCATGCCTGTACGGGCCAGCAGCTGGCGCGCTTCGATGGAGCGTATGCCAAGCTGCATCCAGAAAAGCCTCGGTTTCCAGGCCAGATCCAGCACTTCCCGCGCGTGGCCGGGGCAATACTCCGGCGCCCGAAAAAGATTAACAATATCCACAGGCTCGGGCAATTCCGCAAGGCAGGTTGCCGCAGGCAGGCCCCATACGGTCTTGCGCACGGGATGGACAGGAAAAATCCTGTATCCCTGCTCCAGCAGATAGCGCCCGACCCTGTCCACAGCCTGACCGGGTTTATCCTTGGCGCCGATAATGGCAATGCTGCGAGATTCGCCAAGCAGGGCGCGCATCAGTCTGTCGTCAAGCATAGTACACCCATACCGCAAGGGGGCGGATTGTCAGCGGGCAGCCCTTGGGGTTGCTCCCGTTAGTATATCTGTAATCACTTTTAATAGACGGCAATGGTAAAATGCGCAAGTTCCCAGCCCCGGTTCGGCAGAATATTTTACCGAGGCAGCGCCAATGCCTCTGGCGGGTTTAGTACGTTAAGGGAAGCGGGACAAGCCCGCCTCTTTTGCCCCGGCACTGGCGGAGATGTCATGCAACCTTGGGCGGGGGGCTGGTTTCCTTGCCGGATTCGCGCAAGGGGCCGGAAAAAAGCGGAGCTATTGCCAGAAGCTTGTCTGTTTTGCCAAACAGATAAACCACATCATCGGTCTGGAACAGGTCGTTGGGTTCAGGCGATGCCTGGGTTGCGCCGTTACGCAGAATGGCAATAACCGTTACGCCATATTTGCGGCGCATCTGGCTTTGGGCAAGGCTGATGCCGCAAAGGGGAGAGGCGGCGGCAAGGCGCATGGCCTGAACGCCCATCTCCGGCAGGCGGCTGACCATGGAATCAAGCGAGTTTACCGATGCGCTCATACGGCGGATCATGCGGTAATTCTCCTGCCGGATACGCGCGGCAAAAGAGTCGATATCCTGACGGGGAACCAGATAGCGCGTGAGCACGCGGCTGAAAACCTCAATGGATGTTTCAAATTCTTCCGCAACCACCTCGTCCGCGCCAAGCGCGCGCAGGGGGGCCACCTCGCTCACAAAGCGGGTGCGCGCGATGATGTGCAGATTGGGGTTGAAGCGGCGGGCTTCAATAACAATGGAGCGCACCGCAGCCGGGTCTGAAATGACGATGGCAAGTACGCGCGCCCTGGTGACGCCCAGGTGCTCCAGCACGATGGGCTGCGAGGCGTCGCCGTGCGAAATGGGTTCCTTGTGCCGATAGCGGGTAACGGTTTCGGGGTTCATTTCCAGGATTGTGTAGCACAAGCCGGATTCACGGGCCACATGGGCCAGATGCTTGCCGCTGATGCCAAAGCCCACGATGATCAGGTGATCATCCATGGCACAGGCGCCTTCGTGATCTTCGGCCTTGGCGAGCATCCGCTCGTTGCGCTTGCCCGCGACCTTGTCGGCAAGACGCGGGGCCACGGCCATAAGGCCGGGCGTCAGCATCATGGTGAGCACGCTGACATCAAGGAATGTCTGGTAGGCGTTCATGTCAAACAGCCCGGCTGCCAGGCCGGATGCCGCCAGAACAAAGGCAAATTCGCCCACCTGCGCGAGGGAAAGGGACGTGACAATGGCAGCGCGCAGGGGATAGCCCTGCACCAGCACCGAAGGCAGGGTGAGCAGGGATTTTATGACGATGAACAGCGCCGTCAGAACGATAATGGCGACAAAATGCTCTAAAAAAAACTCCAGATTCAGCATCATGCCTACCGAGATGAAAAACAGGCTCATAAAAACATCGCGGTAGGGCAGAATGCCCGAAATAACGCTCATGCTGTATTCCGAGCGGGCAAGCATCAAACCGGCCAAAAATGCTCCGAGCGAGAGCGAAAGGCCCAGATAGTTGGTCAGCATGGCCATGCCAAGGCACAGACCAAGGGTGGAGAGCAGCAGTATTTCCCTCGTGCGGGTGCGCACCACGGCTTCCATAAGCCTGTTGAGGCCAAAGCGGGCAAACAGCAGCACGCCGCCCAGTACCACCACCACACGCAGGGTGGAGAACACCGCGCCCTGGAGCGAAAGCTCAAGCGTGCCCGCAAGCAGCGGCACCGCCAGCAGCATTGGCGCAACCATGATATCCTGAAAAACAAGAATGGCGAGGGAAAGGCGGCCTGTGGGCGTGTTGGTGGCCCCGCGCTCCTGCAAAATGCGCAGCACAATGGCCGAGGACGAGAGAGCCACCAGGCAGCCCCAGAAAAGGCCTTTCTGGTAGGAGGCATCGCGCAGCAGCATGGCAATGCCAGCCACGGCAAGAACCGTCAGGCCGATTTGCAGACTGCCGCCCAGGAAAACGGGCCGTTTCAGTCGGTTGAGGGCCTCGCCGGAAAGTTCCATGCCTATTGTGAACAGCAACATGGCAACGCCGAGTTCCGCAATATGGTCAATGGCCTGCATATCCTTGACGATACCCAGCAGGGACGGGCCGCACAAAACGCCTGTAAGCAGAAAGCCCACGGTGGCGGGCAGTTTTATTCTGTTGCAGACGATAGTGACGAAAATTGAAAGAAGAAAAATAATGACGATTTCATAGAGCAAAGGAACTTCCATGCGGCCTCCTGCGGCAATCTAGCACTGCGACCACATACAGCGCAAGACGCGTTGCCGCAACAATGTTTGCGGCAACGCGCTGCCCGTCCAACTGATTGCAATGTATGGCAGGATTGTCGTTGCTGTGCAAAACGTCAGATGCCCTCGCGCATGTCGGGCAGGGCCACAAAATGCCCGATAGTCATGCCCTGTGCCGGAGCCTGCATGACCTGCTTGCCATCGTCCATGCGCACCAGCCCATTGGGCAGAAATTCCAGCCGCAGGGGAACAACCACTGTGCGGAGCATGGTGAGCTGATCTTTTTCCATGCGCGGCGACATGCATTTCTGCTCCCTGCCCTGCTGCCAGCGCAGGGAACAGGCGGCGGTAACAATGCTTGAAACCGTGCCGTCTACACCAAAGCACAGGGAGTTGATGTCGCCGCAGATGGCCGAGGCGGTGGGGTCGAAGGCAGCAATCTGCCCAATGGAGGTTGGCACATGCACAGGCCGCGCCGGTTCGCAGCTTCGCAACGCGCCGTTTTCGTAAAAGGCGCAGCCGTACCTTACGGGCATGGCCCCAAGGGGGGTGACAAGCCGGATTGTTTCGCCGGGCCAGAAGGTGACGCTCTCCAGCACGCCAGAAGGATAGAACCGCAGGCCCTGAACCTTTGCGCTCACTTCCTGCCCGTGCAGGGAAAGGGGAATCTGGCTTGCCAGTTTGCGCTCGTCCTCTTCTGTCCAGTAGCCGCTGAGTTTGCCCTTGCGCAGCAATATGCGCTTGAGCGCGCCGTTTCCGTGCCATGCCAGCCATTCGGCGGGCATGTCGCCAAGGGGTGTGCTCACAGCTGTTTGATTTTGCAGTTCCAGACTGCGCCACATACCGTTGGGATACAGGCTGAAGCTCTTGACGCCGCTACGGCGCACGTCTTCCGGGTCATGGTGCGGCGTGAGCCAGCCGTGTGGCGTGGGCACGGTATCTTCGGCCAGCAGGCGGCAATCCTGCGGCGCGCCGCCGGGCCAGCGGGAGAGCACGTGTACGTTTGTGATAGTGCCGTAGGGCGTAGCCACAGTTTCAAGTTGCAGGGCGGTACCCATATCGTGACTCCTAACGTCCATTTGGCGCGGTTTCGCCGCATAGCGCATGCGAAATGCGGGCGCGGACGGTTCCGTCATCCTGCCGGGTGAGGGCGCATGTCAGGTGTTGCTGGCGCATATGATCCTCGAGCCAGGGGGGCATGTGCCCACAGATGAGCTCCAGTTCCACAAAGGGCGTGGACGCAAAAAAGGGGCGCAGGGCTTTTTTTGACGTGATTTCCGGGTGTGCGGCCTGCACTTCCATAAGATTTATGCTGTACACGCCCGGCGTATCTGTGAGGGTGGGCGCGATGGGAACCTGCGCCTCCCCCTGGGCGGAAGCCAGAATCTCGCTGGCCAGCGCGTCCAGAATATCGGGCGAGAATGCGTCCAGTTCGCATAGGCAAAAGCCCATGCGGCTCAGTTCGTTGTAGGCAAGGCCGGAAATGCTGGCCCCGGCGATGGCAGCCTCTGCGGGCAGCAAAAGGGCCAGTTGGCGCAGCCTGTCGCGCATCTGGGGGAGGGTTGTGCAGCCTTCTAGAGAAAAGGGTACGGGATCACAGGCATGCCAGCCCTTGCCCGTGCTCCAGTCGCGCTGCCAGACGGAAAGGTGGGTGCAGTTTTCCATGGCGGTGATTGAATTATCTGTATTTTCCAACACTGCAATGCAGTCGCATTTCATGGCGATCTCCGTAAGCTGGGGCAGGTGGCGTCAGTGAGTATGCCGGCACAAGATCAGTTTTGTTCTCTGCCGGAGTCAGGGCGGGAACAAAAGACGCTTGTGCCGTTAAAGACCAAAGGGGCGCGTGCCATAGCTATACCCCAAATGCTTGCCCCAGCCGTTCATGGATTTTTGCGGCAAAAGCGTCGCCGCAAGGCGTTCCAGTTCAAGTGCCTTGCGCGCGTCCACCGCGCAGGATGTATTGCCAAGCCGCGCAGCTGCCGCCGTAAAGGTGGCAAGCCCGCAGTTGCCCGCCCGCTCGCCAATGCCCCAGAGCGTGGTATTGACGTAGCGCGCTCCGGCGTTCACAGCCATAAGCGAATTGGCAACAGCCATGCCGAAGTCGTTGTGCGCGTGGATTTCCACATCCACGCCGGCCTCGCGCAGCATGCGCACGGCCCGCCAGACCTTGTCTGGCGTGTAACAGCCCACGGTATCGCTGAGCCGCACCCGTACCACGCCGCACTGGCGGGCAGCCTTCGCCGCATCGCGCAACTGGTCGGGCGAGGCATGGGAGGCATCTTCAAAGCCAACCGTCACTTCCGCGCCACGGCTTGCGGCGAGTGCAGCACACTTGGCAAGTGAGGCCATCACTTCGGCACGGGTGGTTTTGAGTTTGTCCTTGATCTGCCGGTCAGAAACCGGGCAGCACAGATGAATGATATGCGGAGAGCAGTCAAAGGAGTGGCGCACGTCGCTTTCGCGCAGGCGGTTCCAGGTAGAAACCCGGGCATTGGAACAGGCCTCGCGGATGGAGCGGATGGTGGCCTTTTCGTTTTCGCCCATGGCGGGAACGCCCGCCTCGATCTGGTCCACGCCAGCTTCGTCCATCATGGCGGCAAGGCGGATTTTCAGGGCAGGGGGGAACGCAAAGCCCGGAGCCTGCTCACCGTCGCGCAGTGTGGTATCGACAATAATGATCTCAGGCATGGCCCACCTCCACAGAAACCGTTGCGCCCGAAAGACCGCAACAGTCCGTTCGGGCAGAAGACAAGGATTCGGGGGGATGGCATGCGTGACACAGGTCGAGAAACTGGGCATCGGTCAGGCTGCATTGCTGGCGCTCGGCAAGCTGCTGAACCAGTTCCAGCATATGTTCTTCCGCCGTGCGCGGCAAGTTCAAACCAAGCTGGCTGGCCTTGATACGCAGCGAAACACGCCCTGAGTGCTTGCCCACCACAATCTGGCGTTCAAGCCCCACAGTGGCTGGAGCATATGGCTCGTACAGAAAAGGCTTTTTGACAATGCCATCCACATGGATGCCGGATTCTACAGCAAAGATATCCGCGCCCAGCACGGCCTTGTGGTGGGAAACTTCCTGTCCCGCCTCCTTGAGCAGGGCTGTTGCTTCGGGCAGTTTGTCCAGATGCGTCAGGCCTGTCTCCAGACCCTGGGCGTACAGGCTCAGGGCAACTTCTTCCAGGGCAGGCCCGGCATCGGGGCCGTGCAGGGCAGAACCGCCAATGCAGCCCGCCACCCGTGGGCCGCCCTTGAGCAGCCACAGCACGGCAAGTGCCGTGGCGCAGCCCGCATGATCGCCGGGGCAGAACTCCACCGTATCCTTGATGGCGGCAAAGCGCGGCCAGAGTTCCGTTTCAAAGGTATAGAGAGCGTCACAGCAACCGCTCAGGCGCGACCACGGCCCTTTAAGGATCGGACGTGTGCCCGTGCGGCGGGCCTTGGTGCTGGCTGCTGCAAATTGCAGGTCTGGGGGAATTTCGACCACAAAACCCATGTGGTGCATGAGGTCGATCCATTCCCCGGCCCAGAGCGCAAATGCGTCTGCGGTCTGCCTTTCCTCTTGCGAGTGCGCGGCTGGCAGCACCCGGTAGAGCAGGCAGAGCGTTCTGTCCACCAGTTGCGGCATGGAAATAACCTCTTGGCAAAGATGGCGTGTGCCCCGGCCTGACCGGTTTGCCTCCGGCCAGGCCGTTGGATTGGGCCGGAATTATCCGCAGAGCGCCCTGGCGGCGTCATTCACGGCCTTGTCCACATTTTCATAGAGGGTGAACACGCGTATTCCCTTGGTCTCAAGCTTTTTCAGCGGGCTTTCGCCAATGCGCAGGGCCAGCACGCCCTTGCAGTCGTCCACGGCGGCCAGAATGCCAGCCATGCGCCCGGCCTTTTCGCCACAGTCGTCCATGCCGTTGCAGTATTTGGAGACACTGCGGGTTTCCACGTAGCTGGCGGCATCGCCGTCGCTTTCGTAGATGTAGAACTGTTCGGCCTGACCAAAGTGCTGATCAACGGTCATGCCTGTCTTGGAAGCCACGGCAATGCGTATCTTGCGGGCCACGGCGGGCTTGGTTTCTTCCACCACGGTGGCCTTTTCGGTCACGGGCGGGCGGTATTCGATGGACTTGTCGTCGCCCAGCAGGCCCACGGCATCGGCGCGGCACTGCTTGCAATGGTACATCTGCTTGAGCGTAGGCTCGCAGCTGCGGCGCATATCCATGAGTTCCTTGTTGCTCACGAGGGGCATGTTTTCAAAAACACTGCCCTTGACCGGAATAAGCTGCATGATGTTGGTCATTACAGCGCCAAGCTCGCGCGCGGTTTCCACCACCTGCGGGATGTGCCCGTCATTGATGCCCTTGAGCAGCACTGTGTTGACCTTGCTCACTATGCCCGCCTGGGAGAGGGCGCGCAGGCCCGCCATCTGGTTTGCCAGCAGGAGGGCGGCTGCGGTTTCAC
>JASGGT010000078.1:0-11587 GCA_047602655.1 Desulfovibrio sp.
GCACTGTCTTGAGGTTGGGTGTCTGCGCGAGCAGCTGGGCATTCCTTCGGGGCAGAGGCATGAGATATGCCGGGGGCTGCATGCGGAGCAGAATGTCATTATCCAGGCTGCTGTGCATGGCATCAATATCAGTGGCGCAGAAATTTATTGCACGACGCACCCTTGCGTGCTGTGCAGCAAGATGTTGATAAATTGCGGCATACGCCACATTTATTATGCGGAATATTACCCTGACGAGCTTGCGGAGCAGATGCTCAAGGAAGCCGGAGTCATTGCGGAAAAGCTGGATTTTGCACCGCCTGTAATCAGCGCCCAAGCCGGAGTAGACTATCATGTCTGAACTGGATTTTGTTCCCTTTATGCGTGAAGCCATTGACCTTGCAGAAAAAGGTCGGTGGCACGCCTGCCCCAACCCCACGGTGGGGGCGGTACTGGTGCGCGATGGGCAGATTGTGGCTCGGGGCTGGCACCACGCCGCCGGAGAGGACCATGCAGAAGTGGACTGCATCAAGGATGCGGCCTCGCGCGGCGTAAATCCGGCAGAGTGCACCCTGGTTGTCACGCTTGAACCGTGCTGCCACCAGGGCAAAACGCCACCCTGCACCGATGCCATCAAGGCTGCGGGCATCAAAAGGGTGGTCGTGGGCCTTGCGGACGTCAATCCTGTTGCCTGCGGCGGCGCTTGCCAGCTGCGCGAAAGCGGCGTTGAAGTGATTGAAGGAGTCTGCGAGCAGGAGTGCCGCGACCTTGTAGCCGATTTTCTGATCTGGCAGCAGCACAAGCGCCCCTATGTCATGCTGAAAATGGCCGCCACCCTTGACGGACGCATCGCCACCCGCAAGGGCCAGTCCAAATGGATAAGCTGCGATAAATCCAGAGAAGAAGTGCAGGAACTGCGCGCGGGCATCGGCCTGTGCGGCGGCGCTATTCTTGTGGGCGGCGGCACCTTTCGCACCGACAACCCGCAGCTTACCGTGCGGGGCGAAAACGCCGGGCCGCAGCCTTTGGCCTGTGTGCTTACCTCGCGCCTGCCCCAGCCCGATGCGGATTTTCACCTGCTGAAAGACCGCCCGGAACAGACAGTTTTTATGGTTTCGCCCGCTGCGGCGGCCTCCACCACGGCCAAGGCCCTGCGCGACATCGGCGTGAGGGTTCTGGCGCTTGGCCCCGGCATGCACGGTGGGCCGGACTTTCCCAACCTGCTGCGCGCCGTGTGGGAAGAACTGCACTGCCCCTACATGCTTTGCGAAGGCGGCGGGCATCTGGCCCTGAGCCTTCTGGAAGCAGGCCTTGTGGACGACTTCCGCCTGCACCTTGCACCCATGATTCTGGGTGACGAAGACGCCCTGCCGCTCTTTTCCGGTCGCGCACCCCTGAGCCTGGAAGACGCCCTGCGCATGCGCGTGAGCAATACGCACCTGTGCGGCGAAGACATTCATATTCACCTGCGGCCTCTTGAAGCCGCCAAGGCATAGGCGGGCGCATGTTCACCGGCATTATTCAGGGCCAGGGCGAGGTTCTTGCCCTGCGCGACTCCGGCACTGAACGCAGGTTTACCCTGCGCCCCCTGTTCAGTCTGCCCTCCATCGTCGATGGCGAGTCCATTGCTGTCAACGGCGCATGCCTTTCGGTGGAAACCCACGGCGAAGGCGTGTTCACAGCTTATGCCTCCACAGAAACCCTCTCGCGCACCACGCTGGGCAAACTCAAAACGGGCGACAGCGTGAACATGGAACGGGCGCTTGCTATGGGCGACCGGCTTGGCGGGCATCTGGTGAGCGGGCATGTGGATTGCCTTGCCACGGTGCGCAGCGTTACAGGCGCGGGCCAGTCGCTGTGCTGTCGCCTTGCCTTCCCCAAGGAATACGGGGTGGAGGTCATCGCCAAGGGCTCCGTGGCCCTTGACGGCATCAGCCTTACCATCAATGATTGCGGGCCTGATTTTCTTGAGGTCAACATCATTCCCGATACGCAGAAGCGCACCACCATGCGCAACTGGCGGCCGGGAACACTGGTGAACATGGAAACCGACCTCATCGGCAAATATGTGCGCAGCCTTTTGGGGGCCTGGGCGCCCGGCGGCAAAAGCGCAGCAGAGCAAACTGCCGCCGCGCAGACCAGCGGGTTGAGCCGCGAAATGCTCTTGCGCAACGGCTTTATCTGAACATTTCCGCTTACAGAAATATTACAAAAAACGCGTTAGCGCGCGGGCACTTGCGCCAACGCGCCAAGGAGTTGCCATGAGCACTGTTACCACCATCGCCGGACAGTTGGACGCCAAAGGCCTCAAGATCGCCATTGTGGCCACCCGTTTCAATGATTTTATCGTGGATCGCCTTGTGGGCGGCGCGCAGGATTATCTGGAACGTCACGGCCTTGATACCGCCAATATCACCATCGTGCGTATTCCCGGCGCATTTGAAATGCCCCTGGTCTGCCAGAAGCTGGTCAATTCCGGCAAGTATGACGGCGTGTTGGCGCTTGGCGCGGTTATTCGCGGCGGCACACCCCACTTTGACTACGTGTGCGCCGAGGCCAGCAAGGGCATTGCCCAGGCCATGATGCATTCCGGCGTCCCCATCGGCTTTGGCCTGCTGACCTGCGACACCATTGAACAGGCCATTGAACGCGCAGGTTCCAAGGGCGGCAACAAGGGCGTGGAAGCCGCGGCAGCCATGCTGGAAACCATCCGCGTTATGGAGCAGTTGTAACCCATGGCAAAAGCCAAATCAGCCACACGCCGTGGCGAACGCGAACTGGCCTTTCAGGTTCTGTACGGCCTTTCCTTCACCCCGGCCCGTGATATTGACGATCTGCGGCGCATTTTTCGCATTTCTCCCGACTACATTGCCCGCTGGGAAGGTCAGGAACCGCCCAGCCATCCCTCCGGCTTTGCCTGGGAACTGGTGGCGGGCGTGTGGAGCAAGAGCGACGAGCTGGACGCAGCCATCACCAACTTTTCCCGCAACTGGCGCGTAGACCGCATGGGCCGCGTTGAGCTGACCCTGCTGCGCCTTGCTGTTTTTGAAATCATGTACCGCAATGATGTGCCGCCCAAGGTTGCCATCAACGAGGCGCTGGAACTCAGCCGCCAGTTTGGCGAAGGCAACGCCAAGAGCTTTATCAACGGCATTCTTGATGCCGTGGCCAAGGCTCTGGAAACCGGCGGAATCTCCCGGCCCGCTGCCGATCCTTCAACCATATCCGAGTAATCCGGTAAAGCCCCATGACGCACGAACGCTATAATCCGCAAGCTATCGAAGAAAAGTGGCAGTCTCGCTGGCAGGCCGAAAACGCTTTTGCCTGCACCCACAAGAGCAACAAGCCCAAGTATTATGTGCTTGAAATGTTCCCCTATCCTTCGGGCAATATCCACATGGGCCATGTGCGCAACTACGCCATCGGCGATGTGGTGGCGCGCAGCAAGCGCATGCTGGGCTTCAACGTATTGCACCCCATGGGCTGGGACGCCTTTGGTCTGCCTGCGGAAAACGCGGCCATCAAAAACAATACCCATCCCGCCAAGTGGACCTACGCCAACATAGACAACATGCGCGCGCAGCTGAAGCGCCTTGGCTATTCCTATGACTGGGATCGCGAAATCGCCACCTGCCGCCCCGAGTATTACCGCTGGGAGCAGATGTTCTTTTTGCGCCTGCTGGAAAAAGGCCTCGTGTACCGCAAAAAGGCGGCGCAGAACTGGTGCCCCTCGTGCCACACGGTTCTCGCCAACGAACAGGTTGTCGATGGCCTTTGCTGGCGCTGCGACAGCCGCGTGGAGCAGAAGGATCTGACCCAGTGGTTCCTCAAGATCACGGCTTACGGCGATGAACTGCTGCAAGACCTGCAAAGCCTTGAAGGCGACTGGCCTGACCGCGTTATCGCCATGCAGCGCAACTGGATTGGCAAATCCACGGGCGCGGCCATCACTTTTGGTCTGGAAAACGCGGCCCTTAAGGCAGAAGGCGTCACGGGCATAGACGTATTCACCACGCGGCCCGACACGCTCTTTGGCGTGACCTTCATGACGCTGGCCCCCGAGCATCCGCTGGTGGAAAAGCTCATCGGAGGCTACGAAAAAGCCGACGAAGTGCGCGCCTTTGTTGATCGCATCCGCAATATGGACCGCATCGACCGCCAGTCCGATTCGCTGGAAAAAGAAGGCATCTTCACCGGGGCCTACGCCGTGCATCCCTTTACCGGGCAGCGTGTGCCGCTGTGGCTGGGCAATTTTGTTCTGGCTGATTACGGCACCGGCGCGGTTATGGGCGTGCCCGCTCACGACCAGCGCGACTTTGAATTCGCCCGCAAATACGCTCTTCCCGTGCGCGTGGTCATCAGCCCCGGGGATGAGCGGCTCGACCCCGAAACCATGACCGAGGCCTACACGGGCGAGGGCTTCATGGTGAACTCCGGCTCCTTTGACGACGTCGCCAACGAAGACGGCAAAAAAGCCGTGGCCCAGGCGCTGGAAAAGGAAGGCAAGGGCAAGGCCACCACGCAGTTCCGCCTGCGCGACTGGAATATCTCGCGCCAGCGCTACTGGGGCGCGCCCATCCCCGTTATTTACTGCGACAAGTGCGGCGTGGTGCCTGAAAAGGAAGAAAACCTGCCCGTACTGCTGCCCATGGACGTGAAAATCCGCGAAGACGGGCGCTCTCCCCTGCCGGAAACGCCGGAATTCGCCTCGTGCACCTGCCCCAAGTGCGGCGGAACCGCCCGGCGCGAGACCGATACTATGGATACCTTTGTGGAATCCTCGTGGTATTTCGCCCGCTACACCAGCGCCCGCAAGGAAGACGGCCCCTTTGATGCGGAAGCCCTCAAGTACTGGCTGCCCGTTGACCAGTACATTGGCGGCGTGGAACACGCCATCCTGCATCTGCTCTACTCGCGCTTTTTCACCAAGGTGCTGCGCGATCTGGGCTTTTTCCCTGCCGAACTCAACGAGCCTTTCGCCAACCTGCTCACTCAGGGCATGGTGCTGAAAGACGGCAGCAAAATGTCCAAATCCAAGGGCAACGTGGTTGCGCCTTCCGACATGATCGCCAAGTACGGCGCGGATACGGTGCGCCTGTTCTGCCTCTTTGCCGCGCCCGCCGAGCGCGACTTTGACTGGTCTGATTCTGGCATCGAAGGCGCGTCGCGCTTTATTGGCCGCGTGTGGCGTCTTTTTGATGAAGAAAAAGACCGCCTGCTGCCCCTCAAGGCCTGCCAGTCCACGGCTGAGGACGCTCAGAGCGAAGAAGCCCGCGACCTGCGTCGCCGCGAGCACCTTACAGTCAGGAAATGCAGCGAAGACATGGGAGACCGCTTCCAGTTCAACACGGCCATTGCCGCTGTGATGGAACTGGTCAACGCCATGTACCTTTCGCGCGAAAAGCTCGGCACTACAGAAGGCGACCGCCGCGTATTCTCGTCTGCCATGGCTTCCGTGCTCACATTGCTTTCGCCCATCACGCCCCATGTTTGCGAAGAACTGTGGCAGCACCTGGGGCACGGCACCCAGCTTGCCAGCGAGCTTCTGCCCAAGTGGGACGATGCCGCAACTGTTCAGGACATGCTGACCGTGGCCCTTCAGGTCAACGGCAAGCTGCGCGGCACGGTGCAGATCCCCGCAGCGGCGGACAAAGCCGCCATGGAGCAGGCAGCGCTGGCTGATTCCTCCGTGCAGCGCCACATTGACGGCCTGACCGTACGCAAGGTGGTGGTGGTTCCCGGAAAACTGGTGAATATTGTTGCCAACTAGCTGATTATTCTGCTGGAAGGGGCGTTTTTTCATCCACGAAAAAACGCTCCTTCCGTCTGTATACCCCTTCCCCGTTCCCCCTTTTGTACCTATACTGACTGCGTTGGCAGCTGTACCGGGCGATAAATCTGGATTTACGGGATTTATTCCGGGGCGGGTTTTATTCCCGGCGGGGTTCATCCCAAGGCTGCTACGGCAGTCTTTTTTTTATCAATTTTCAGAACCACGGAACATCATGAGCGCGGCACATCCCGGATTCAGTTTTCTTGTATGCCCTGACGGGCAGTTGCTGCGCGCGCGCATGGAGCAGCTGCTTTCTTCCTTTCCGCCCGCCAGCGGGCAGTGGGAGCGGCACGTCTACTGGGGCGACGAGGAACCCTCGCCGCGGTTCTGGGAGCAGCTCACCCTGCAAGGCCTCTTCGGCGCGCCGCGCGTATTGGTGGTGCGGCAGGCCAACCTGTGGCCCGCAGCGGTGTGGAAAAAGGTTTCGCATGCGCTGGCCCGGCCCTCGGAACAGTGCTGGCCCTTTTTCTGTATGGAGGTGGCCTGGGACAAAGGCCAACCCAAGATACCCGCGCACATTGCCAAACTGCGCTGTATGGCCTTTGCCGATCAGCAGGGCTGGATATGGCGGCAGGACGGCCTGAACGAAAGGGCGGTCAAAAAGCACGTGCTGCAACGCTCGCACGAGATGGGGCTGCGCTTTGAGCAGGACGCCCTGGAGCAGTTCTGCGCCTCCGTGCCGCCCGATGCGCTGGCCATTGAAAACGAGCTGATCAAATTGCAGCTTCTGCGCAACGCCGCGCGGGATGCTGCTCAAGAGAACCCGCAAGCCGGTTCTCAGCCAGCCCAGGTTCCCGACCAGGGCACCATCACCCTGGCCATGACCGCCACAGCTTCGTGGAATCCAGAGTGCAACGTCTTTGACTGCATCCGGCACATGGAGGCGGGCAACCTCACCGCCGTGTGGAAGGAACTTTCGCGCAGTCAGGACGGCGACAGCCTGCTGTTTTCTCTGCTGGCCCTGCTGGCGCGCGAGTTGCGCCTGCTCTGGCAACTCTGGGCGGGCGAAAAGGTGCGCGTGCACCCCAACGAGGCCTCATTTAAAAAGCAGTTGGCAACACGGCTCGGCCCCGCAGTGCTTGCGGAATGCATGTCCACTGTTATGGATGCGGAGTTGCAGGTAAAAAGCGGCCGCAGGTCGCCAAGCCAGAGCCTGGACTATCTCGCTGCCCGCATGACAGACCTCTTTGCCGCAGGCCGTACCCGCGCCTGACGCAACCCGGCGGGCAGAACTTCGCCGCGCCAGACTCGCGCGGTGCAAATGCGTTTTTTGCGGCCCAGATCCTGCTGCGGCCCGCAGTTATCATTTTCGCTCACGTAAAAAACGGCAAAGGATTTGCGGGATGCATGCGCCTTTATCCGCCCGCCCCCTTGCGCAACCTCCAAGACTGCTTATTTTATGACAGCAAAGCCAACATCCACCCCGCCCACAAGCCTCGGGCATCGTGAGCGGCTGCGGCAACGACTGGAACTGGAACCCACAGCAGTGGCGGATTATGAAGTGCTGGAGCTGCTGCTTGGCTACGGGTTGACCCGCAAGGACACAAAACCCCTCGCCAAGGATCTGATACAGAAGTTTGGCAGCATTCGCGGCGCGCTGGACGCAAGGCCCGAAGAACTCTTGCAGGTGCCCGGTTTCGGGCCGGGATTGCAGGCCTTGTGGCGGGTTTTGGGCGAAACGCGGGCGCGATACGCAGCCGCGGATTTGCGGCAAAAAGAAGTTCTGGCAACCCCGGAGGCCGTGGCCCGCATGGCGCAGGCCCGGCTTGGCACAAGCCCCCACGAGGAATGCTGGCTGGCGCTGGTGGACAGGCGCAACCGCCTCATGGCCTGGGAACGCCTGCGCAGGGGCGGCATTGCAGAGGTTTCAATCTACCCAAGGGACGTTCTCGAAGCGGCCCTGCTCCGCAAGGCAAGCAGCATAATCTTGGTGCACAACCACCCCGGCGGCAATCCGGGGCCTTCGCAGGAAGACCGCCTGCTGACAGAAGAACTGCAAAGACTGGCGCCCCGCATGGGGCTGCGCTTTCTGGATCACGTCATCGTTACTGATGGAGACTGCTACAGCATAACGCAATCGCAACGCATTTGAATCGAAAGCAGTCGGGGAGAATATATATGGCTGACATCAATGAAAAAGACATTTTGCTGCATCAGGAAGAACCCATCGAGGCAGAGCCTGCCATCGACAGCGAAACGGACAAGGCGGATCTGAACGCGCCTGAAACGCTGGATCACGAGGGCAGCATCAACACGGCGGCGCAGAGCATTCCCGACACGCTGCCCGTGTTGCCCGTGCGCGACGTGGTTATCTTTAACTACATGATCCTGCCGCTCTTTATCGGGCGCGACAAATCCGTGCAGGCCGTGGACGCGGCGCTGAAAAACGGACGGCACCTGCTTGTGTGCGCGCAAAAAGAAGAAGCCACCGAAGACCCCAAGCCGGAAGACCTGTACGAGGTCGGCACCGTGGTACAGGTCATGCGCATGCTCAAGATGCCCGATTCGCGGGTGAAAATTCTTGTGCAGGGCGTGAGCCGCGCCCGGGTTAAGGGCTACCGTCAGGTGGAGCCCTTCCTTGAGGCGCGCATCGAAACCCTGCCCGAGCAGATCCCTGTGGTGGACGCCACGGTGGAAGCCCTGCTGCGCTCCGTGCGCGAGCAGAGCGAAAAAGTGCTGACCTTGCGCGGCCTTTCCTCGCCAGACGTTCTTGCAGTCTTGCAGGGCGTGGACGATCCCGGCCGCCTGGCCGACCTTATCGCCGCCAATATGCGCATGAAAACCGCCGATGCCCAGCGCATTCTCGAGGCGGAGAATCCCATCGACCGCCTCATGCTGGTCAACACCCAGCTGCAGCGCGAGGTGGAAGTCGCCACCGTGCAGGCGCGCATCCAGAGTTCGGCCCGCGAAGGCATGGACAAGGCGCAGAAGGATTACTTTCTGCGCGAGCAGCTCAAGGCTATCCGCACCGAACTTGGCGACAAGGACGAAGACGGCGAGGAAGACCTTGAAAACCTCAAGCAGGCCCTTGAAAAAGCTGGCCTGCCCAAGGACGTGCGCAAGGAAGCCGACAAGCAGCTGCGCCGCCTTTCGGGCATGCACGCTGATTCTTCCGAAGCCAACGTCGTGCGCACCTACCTCGACTGGCTGGTGGAGCTGCCGTGGAAAAAACTTTCACGCGACAGGCTGGACATTGCCCATGCCAAGGAAATTCTTGACGAAGACCACTGCGGGCTCGACAAAATCAAGGACCGCATCCTTGAATTCCTGAGTGTGCGCAAGCTTAATCCGCAATCCAAGGGACCCATCCTCTGCTTTGCGGGCCCTCCCGGCGTGGGCAAGACCTCGCTTGGGCGCTCCATTGCGCGGGCGCTGGGCCGCAAATTCCAGCGGCTTTCTCTGGGCGGCATGCACGATGAGGCAGAAATTCGCGGGCATCGGCGCACGTACATCGGCGCCATGCCGGGGCGCATCATTCAGGCCCTCAAACAGGCAGGCACGCGTAACCCTGTTATCGTGCTGGACGAAGTGGACAAGCTGGGCGCGGATTTCAGGGGCGATCCCTCATCCGCCCTGCTGGAAGTGCTTGATCCGGAACAGAACTACACCTTCAGCGACCACTACCTGAACGTTCCCTTTGACCTTTCAAAGGTTATGTTCCTCTGCACGGCCAACCATCTGGAAACCATCCCGGCAGCCCTGCGCGACCGTATGGAAGTCATTTCCCTGCCCGGATACACCATGCAGGAAAAGGCCCAGATCGCCCGCCGGCACCTGCTGCCCAAGAAGGTGGAAGACAACGGTCTTGCCCCCAAAGATGTGGAACTGACGGAAGAAGCCCTGGAAAAGGTCATTCGCGAATACACGCGCGAGGCCGGGCTGCGTAACCTCGAACGCGAGCTTTCCTCCATCTGCCGCAAGCTGGCCCGCCGCAAGGCCGAGGGCAAAAAACCGCCCTTCAGGGTCGGCGTAGCTGATGTGGAAACGCTGCTGGGCGCGCCCCGCTTTATTGAAGACGAAAAGGAAAAGAAGCTCATGCCCGGCATGGCTCTGGGCCTGGCCTGGACACCTGCTGGCGGCGAAGTGCTGACGGTTGAAGCCACTGTCATGAAGGGCAAGGGTGGCCTTACCCTCACCGGGCAGCTTGGCGATGTGATGAAGGAAAGCGCCCAGGCGGCCTTGAGCTACATCCGCAGCCGTGCGGAAGAGCTTGGCGTTGACCCCGGGTTTGTGTCGCAATACGACCTGCACGTGCACGTACCTGCGGGCGCGACGCCCAAGGACGGCCCCTCGGCAGGCGTTACGCTGACCACGGCCCTCATCTCCGCCCTGAGCGGACGGCGTGTGCGCGCAGACCTGTGCATGACCGGCGAGATCACCCTGCAGGGCCGGGTGCTGCCCGTGGGCGGCATCAAGGAGAAGATTCTGGCGGGCGTGGCGCGCGGCCTCAAGCATGTGGTCATCCCGCACCAGAATGTCAAAGACCTTGAGGATGTGCCCAAGGAACTGCTCAAGCGTATCACGGTGCACCCCGTGCACCATTATGACGAGCTGCTGCCCATCGTGTTTGAAACCAAGGGCGGACGTGGCAGCTCCACAACGGGCAAGGGCGGCAAAAGCAAGGTGGAAGAATCCACAGGCGTAGCAGCAAAGGGTGCTGCAACAGGCAAAAGCGCTGGCGCGAGAAAGCCCAAGCGGCCCGCAGAAGCTGGAGCCTGACCTTCGTGCGCCTCAAGCAATATATCGATAACGCAACAGAGCAACTGACAAAGGCGGGGGTGGACAGCCCCCGCCTTTGCGCAGAAGTGCTGGCGCGCGAGACGCTCAAGGGCGATCCTTCCGGCTCTGCCCGCCTGTTTTGCATTCTGGAGGCAGGGCGGGAGCTGACAGCCAGTGAAGAAAATGAGTTTCTGGCGCTCGTGGCCTGTCGGGCCACGGGGCGACCTCTGGCCCAGATAATCGGGCGCAAGGAATTTTATGGCCGCGACTTTGCGGTTACGCCTCACACCCTCATTCCCAGGCCGGAAACAGAACTCATTGTGGACAATGCACTGGAGCTGCTGCCCCATGAGCCGCTCCGCTTTGCCGATCTGGGCGCTGGCACGGGCTGCATCGGCATTACCCTGGCGGCGGAGCGCCCCGGATGGAGCGGCATTCTGCTGGATATCTGCCCCAATGCCATTGCAGTTGCCGCGCAAAATGCGGAGCGGCACAGTGTGGACAACAGAATTGCGGCGCTGCGCGCAGACATGCGCACCCCGCCTCTCAAGCCGGAATCGCTGCGCCTGCTTGTGAGCAACCCTCCATATATAGCTGATGCAGAACGGCACATGGTTATGGATGAAGTGCTGCACAACGAACCGCACAGCGCCCTGTTCTCTGAAAACAACGGCCTGCTCCACCTTAAGGCAGCGGTGGATGCAGCCGCGCTTGCCCTGCAAAACGGCGGTTGGGTTTTGCTGGAACACGGCGCAAATCAGGCGGATGACGTGCGCGAAATGCTGGCTGCCGCGGGGATTTTCAAAAAAATTGAAAATAAACGGGATATTGCCCAATTAAACCGTTGCACATTGGCGAGGAAAGGGCTATAAGGCCAAATCGTTTCCGCGCAAAAGCGCGAAAAACGGTAAAAAGCAGCACGGCTCACTACAATTTGAAAAAATTTGAGCCAAAGCGAAAATTTTGCTTGCAAAGCAAATTGAAAATCGCTAATAAGCTGTGTTGCCGCTGGCGTAGCTCAACTGGCAGAGCAGCTGATTTGTAATCAGCAGGTTG
>JASGGT010000079.1:0-11564 GCA_047602655.1 Desulfovibrio sp.
TGCGCTATTTTCTTACCTCCTGCACTCCGTTTCGGGATGAAAACGGGCGGCTTTCGGGCATGGTCTCGGTATACAGCGACATGACGGATATCGCCGTGGCGCAGCAGCGTTCGCAGCAGATGGTCGCCCAGACCGTCAACGCTTTCGTCAAGGCCATTGAGGCCGTGGATACCTATCTGCGCGGGCAGTCGGCCTTTACGGCACAGCTGGCGGTTTCTCTGGCTGGCGGGCTGGGGCGCAACGATGCGGAAACCCTCGCCACACTGCGCACGGCAGCCAACCTCTCGCATGTAGGCATGATCCAGCTGCCCAAGGATCTGCTAACAAAGACAGGCGCGCTCTCGGCGCAGGAAAGGGCTCTGCTGCAACAGCACGTGGAATTTGCCCGCGAGGCCCTGGCGGACATCGATTTTGGCCTGCCTGTGCTGGAGGCCATCACCCAGATGTACGAGCGCCTGGACGGCAGCGGCTACCCCCTGGCCCTGGGTGATGCGGGCATCTGCCTGAACGCCCGTATTCTGGCGGTTGCCAATACCTTCTGCGCGCTTATGCGGCCACGCTCCTACCGCGAGGCGCACAGTACGGAAGATGCCCTGAATATCCTGTCCGAAACTCCGCCCAAGTATGACGCCACGGTAGTCGGCTCTTTGCGGGCTTTTCTGAAAACAGAGCAGGGTATGGTTTTTCTGGAGCATTTGCTTCGCGATCCGCAGCCAAACAGCGCCTAATCGGTACAGGGGTCAACCATGCGCATTCTTTTTCTGAACTCTGTTTTTCCAGGCCGCTTCCGTTCTCTGGCCCAGGCCTTTGGCGCATCCCAGAACAATACCGTGCTGTTTCTTGCAGAAACCGGGCAGAAGCTTGCCATTCCCGGTGTGCGGCGGCTGCGTCTGGCGCCGCCCGCACCCTATGAAAGCGATGATCCGGCAGAAAAGGAAATCGTGATGCGCCTGCGCCGTGGCGCACGGGCGGGCAATGCCCTGCTTTCGCTGCGGAGAAACGGTTTTGTCCCGGATATTGTCTGCGCTGCGGCAAGCATGGGCGGCAGTTTTTACCTGCGCGACATCTTCCCCAAGGCTTTTTATGTGGCGCAGGGCGACTGGTTTTACAACAATGGCGAGAGTCACTGCTTTTTTACGCGTGGTACCCCCCGCCCACCTGCGGACTTTGCCCCCTTGCGGGTGTGCAATCTGTGGGAATACAACGCGCTGGGCGAATGCCAGCTTGCCGTTACCTCCTCCCTCTGGCAGCGCGCCCAGTATCCCCCCGCGCTGCAACGCGACATAAAGGTTGTGCCCAGCGGCATCAACACACGCTTTTTTATGCCCGGCGAGGAAAAAAAGGAGGGCGATGCCGCAGGCGACGGCCTTGCCGATTCCTGGGGATGCGCAAGCAATGAACTGGTGACTTTCTGCGGCCCCATGCACGACCCGGCACGCGGGTTTGATCAGTTCCGCAAGTGTCTGCCACGGCTGCTTGAGTTACGGCCCAACTGTCTGGTGGTGCTGGCCTGGCTTGATATAGCCCAGACAGGTCGCAAGCAGGGCAACAGCGCTGATACGTCAGCCGAATGCTCCGAGACAGGCAAGGCCATGCGGCGCGCGGTGGATATTCTGGGCATTGACCAGAGCTTTCGCATGCGGGTGCACCTGCTCGGCGCGCGTTCGCTCAAGGAATATCGGGCCATGCTGCAACATTCCACCGCCCATGTGTATCTGGCGGCGCCGCATGTGTTTTCCACCGGTCTGCTTGAGGCCATGGCCTGCGGCTCGCTGGTCGTGGCATCAGACACGCCGCCCGTGCGCGAAGTGGTGCAGGACGGCGTAAACGGATTTTTATGCGACTTCTGGGATCATGAAAGCATGGCGCAAAAAGTGGCCGATGTGCTGGCGCGGGCTTCGCAGCTGGGGCATGTGCGGCGTAATGCGCGGCAGACTGTGCTGCGCTCGTATGATGCGGATGTGCAGACGCGCAGATTTATGGATCTGATCAGCGCAAGCATGAAGGAGCGGGCGGAAGGCTGATACCCGCAGACAGCCCGGGAGACCTTGCTGCTGTGAATGGTATGAGCGGAGAGTGGCCCGTGAATCGGCGCGGCCTACAGCCCCTGCATGGCGAGCCTTGCTTCAAATTCGTGCGAGGGTTCGGGTTTGGCGTAAAAAAAGCCCTGCGCCGTGTAGCAGCCCAGCTTCATGATGATGGCAGACTGTTCTGCCGTTTCCACGCCTTCGCTAATGACATTCATGCCAAGATCCGAAGCCAGGCGAATAATATTGCCAAGCACAATCTGCGCCCGTAGCCCTGGCAGGTCGCGCTGGATGAAACTGCGGTCGATCTTGAGGCAGTCCGCGTCAAGCATCTGCACAATGCCCAGGGATGAATAGCCCGCGCCAAAATCGTCGATGGCCGTTTTAAAGCCCATTTCCTTCAGTTGAACGATCTGTAGCCAGACGGCTTCAGGGTTGTTCATGATGGCGCTTTCGGTGATTTCCACTTCCAGCAGGTGGCGGGGTACGGAATAGCGGTCAGCAATGTCCGCAAGCCGCTGGGTAAAGTGGGGGCGGTCAAAATGCAGCCGTGAAAAATTGCAGGAAACCGTGTGCAGCGGAAGGTTACGCGTCTTCCAGCTGCGCAGGTTGCGGCAGACCTGCTCGAATACAAAAAAATCAATGGACGTCACAAGGCCGTTGCGCTCAAACATGGGGATAAAACTGCCCGGCAGCAGCATTCCGCGTGTGGGATGATTCCACCGCACCAGCGCCTCGCTGCCGGTGATGGCTCCGGTGCGCATGTCCACCTTGGCCTGATACCATACCTGCATTTCGCCGTTGGTCAGGGCGTCTTCCAGCTTTCCGTTCAATTCATGGCTCAGCAGGGCCTCCTGCCGCATATGTTCGTTGTAGAGCACCATGGGCATGCCGGACGAGCGTTTGGCTTCCAGCCGCGCATAATTGGCCAGATCCAGCATGAGCTGCACATCCCGTTCCTGCTCCCTGGGCACGCGGTAAGCTCCGTACACAGTGCGCACTGTGTACGGCAGCGCCTGGCTTCGCCGCCATTCGTCCAGCTCCTTGTCCATTTCGCGGATTCTGCCTGAAAGCTGCTCCCATGTATCAAACCGCAACAGCAGAACAAAGAGGTCCGAGGATATTCTGGCGCAGCACTCTTCAGGCAGGACGTTGCGTTGCAAAATTGCCGCATAGGCCTGCAACAGCCTGTCGCCCATGCCAAAACCGAACTGGTCGTTGATTGTCTTGAACTGGCAGATGTCGCCGGAAAGCAGCATGTAGTCAGACGTGACCTGGGTGGTTATCAGGCTGTCGCACAGCACCTTGAACTTTTCCATGTTGGGCAGGCCGGTCAGTTCATCCTTGTTCATCTGGGCTTCCATTCTGCAGATGCGGCTGCACTTGGAACCCAGACAATAGAACAGAAAGATGATGACGCCCAGGAAAAAGGCAATGAGCCCGCCAACAACCTGAAAAGGATGCTTCCGAACGGCGCAGTTTATATACTGGTCCATCCGGGCTGCAAAGGAGCCCTCTTCTTCCGGCGGGTACACCGGCAAGGCAGCCTGGTCATTGAACGGGGAGGCCAGTGGAGATGTCGCTGCGGTTGCGGAGGGCGCGGCCTGGGCAGCGCCATCTGCACTGGGTGCCTGCGCTGGCCGCAAAGCCGCAAAAAGGCAGCAGAGCAGGAGCATCAGCAGGGAAAGGCGGAGGCAATGTGTCTTCATGTGACGGTTTCCCCGGTCTGCCTGGCGTGGGAGTGCTGCCAAAGGTTGTGAGCGTCCCCGCATGGCGGCATCCACGGCCATGAACAAACCGGAACCATGAGCGACCTTTGCATCCTGGGTCAAAGGAGGCCAACGTATTCAATATAGGGTGCTGCTCTGGGAAAAGTCAAACGCTGCCCCGGAAGGGCGGAGGTTTTGCCAAGGCGGAACCCGAGGCTTTAGGAGACGGTGGGCGCTGCAAACGTTTTGCCCCCCGGCTGCCAACCTGGGCGCAATCGGGGCGCAGGCCTGGGCCGGGGGGCAGGGAAGTTGATGATCTACATGCAAGCGGCAACTGCCGCCACGAGGCGGTCAATGGGTTCCTCGCGCGCGCCTTCGCCCATGACGCCAACGCGCAGCACCTTGCCCGCCAGAGCGCCAAGGCCGCCAGCCACTTCAATTTTGTGATCCTTGCGCAGACTGGCGCGCAGGGCATTGGCATCCACGCCGTCGGGCGGCACAAACAGGTTGACCTGGGGCGCGGCCCCTTCGGTCACATAGGGCTTGAAGCCAAGCTTGCCCATGCCCTGCTTGAGCCTTTCGTGCATGGCCTGATGCCGCGCAAACGAAGCCTCGAGGCCTTCGGCCAGCAGGTTGTCCAGTGCCTGATGCAAGCCATAATACATATTGATGGGTGCTGTATGGTGATAGGTACGGGGTGTGCCTTCCCAGTATTTGCGGATAAGCGGCACGTCCAGATACCAGTTGGGAATTTTGGTTTTGCGGCGCGCCATGGCTTCCATGGCTGCCTCGGAAAAAGAGGCTGGCGCAAGACCGGGAGGGGTGGAAAGGCATTTTTGCGAACCGCTGTAAAAGGCGTCGATGCCCCATTCGTCCACACGTACGTCCACACCGCCCAGACCCGCCACGCTGTCCACCAGAAAGAGCGTGTCGCTGTTTTTGACCAGCCCGCCAAGTTCAGCCACAGGATTATTTACGCCAGTGGATGTTTCGGCATGCACCACGGCAAGAATCTTGTAATTTTTCTGCGTCAGCTGTTTTTTTATCGCTTCCACAGAGATGGGCGTTCCCCATGGGGACTCCACAGTGTCTACCAGCGCGCCAAGGCGCGAGGCCACTTCAATCATACGCGAGCAGAACAGACCGTTGTTGACAATAAGCACGTTGTCGCCGTGTTCCACCAGGTTGACGAAGCAGGCTTCCATACCGGCGGAGCCTGTGCCTGAAATGGGGAACGTCACGGCATTGCGCGTTTTGCACACAGCGCGAAGCTGCTCTTGCAGGGCGTCCATAACCTTGATGCAGTCGGGGTCAAGGTGCCCGAGAGTGGGCAGGCTCATGGCCTCAAGCACGTTGGCCGCAACCGGGCTGGGGCCGGGGGCCATCAGAAGCACATGGTCCAGTGTTCCGAAAACCGTGGTCATGACAATCTCCTGGTTTATGTGGGGGCCTGCGCTGGCAGGTCCATGCCGGGCGCTTGCTGCGACGGCGGATAGAGAACGCTACCACGCATGGAAATGTTTCGGAACCGTGTTGCGGGGGGCCAGCCCGATGCGGGACTGACGGAAGCGCCGCCAGATCAATTCATTCAGATCAATCCATTTGCGCTGTTACGTGCCGGAACTGGCCTGTCTTGACCTTTGAAAATGTACATTTTCAAAGGTCATTTGCTCCGGGACAAAAACGCATTGTCTTCATGGCGTGCATTGGCTACCTTGAGAAAAAATCCCGGCAGTATGGAAGCGTTGGCCGGAACGTGATCGGTTTTTCAGCGAACATTCAAAAGGAGCGAATGACAGATGAAACGAATCAGCATTCTCTTTTTTGCTGCCGTCTTTTTGGCGAGTTCGGCTTTTTCGGCTTTTGCCGCCGAAAAACTGGTGGTCTACACCTCCATGAAGGAATCCATCATTGGTTCGCTCAAAGAGGCTTTTGTTAAAAAATATCCTGATATCGCTATGGATTACCAGTCTGCTGGCGCGGGCAAGCTTATGGCGAAAATCGCCACCGAGCGTCAGTCGGGCAAGATCATGGCCGACATTATCTGGACCAGCGAAGTGCCGGATTTCTTTAACATGAAGTCCGAGGGCATACTTGAAAAATACGAATCCCCTGAACTGAAGAACGTCATCAATCCCTTTCCGGATTTTGACGGCTCGTTCACGGCCATCCGCCTTGGCACGCTTGGCATCGCCTACAACAAACGCTACGTGAAGCAAGCTCCCGCCCAGTGGAGCGACATGATGAAGCCCGAGTTCAAAAAAGCCTTTGGCATTGCCAATCCGGCGCTTTCCGGCACGTCCTACATGAGCATTCAGCTGCTGGTGGACAAGTTTGGCTGGGAATACATGGAGAATGTTCATAAAAACGGCGCGCGTATGGGCAAGGGCTCCGGACAGGTCATTGACGACACCGCTTCCGGCGACCTTTTGGCCTGCATTGGCGTGGATTATATTGTAAACGACAAAATCAAGAAGGGCGCAGACCTTGCTCTGGTCTATCCGCCTGAAATGCTGGTGATCCCCAGCCCCGCGGCCATCTTCAAGGGCACCCCCAATCTGGATGCCGCCAAGAAGTTTGTGGACTTTCTGCTTTCGGAAGAAGGGCAGAAGATTCTGGCCGAGCAGGGAACCCTGCCCGTGCGCAAGGGCATTGTGCCGCCGGCGGAATTTGGCCTGCCCACCAGTGAAAAGGCCTTTGAACGCGGCATAAAAATTGATTACCAGCATATTTTGAGCGAAAAGGAAGCCACTGTTAAGAAATTTACAGACATAATGATGTCGAAATAGTGACGTAAACGTTACAATTTTGCGTCTTGCTCCCGCGCGGTCACGCCGCGCGGGAGGTCTGAATCAGCCACGGGCGAGTTTGCCGGAGAGAACGGCAGGCGCTGCCCGACAGCGCGCACAGCGCAAGCGGGAATTTTCATGGCAGAAATACTTCTTGAAAACATATCAAAATCCTTTGGCGACCATACGGTTCTTAAGGATTTATCCCTCGCGGTGCGGGACGGCGAATGCTTCACCCTCATCGGGCCTTCCGGTTGCGGCAAAACAGTGCTGCTGCGCATCATGGCTGGCTTTGAAACACTGGATGCCGGGCGCATGAGCATTGGCGGCGAAGTGGTGGCGGATGCCGGGAGCGGCACGGCCCTGCCGCCCGAGCAGCGCAGCCTTGGCGTGGTGTTTCAGGATTACGCCGTGTGGCCGCACATGACGGTGCGCCAGAACGTGGGCTATCCCCTCAAGATCGCCCGGCGTGATGCTGCGGAGGCTGCGGCTCTGGTGCAAAAGAGCATTGACGATGTGAACCTCACCGGCATGGAAGATCGCCTTCCCTCCCAGCTTTCTGGCGGGCAGCAGCAGCGGGTGGCCCTGGCCCGCGCGCTGGTGGCCCAGCCCAGCCTATTGCTGCTGGATGAGCCGCTGAACAACCTCGATGCCAATCTGCGTGAGGAAATGCGCTTTGAAATCAAGGCGCTGCAAAAAAATCTTGGCGTGACGATCCTGTATGTCACCCATGATCAGGAAATCGCGCTGGCCATCTCTGACCGCATGGCCCTGCTGGACGAGCAGGGGACCATCCGCCAGATAGGTACGCCGGAAGAGCTTTTTGCCACCCCGGCAGACGAATTTGTTTTTTCCTTTCTGGGCATGAGCAATTTTTTGCGGGCAACCGTGGACGGCGGGGTCGCAAGCCTTGATGGCCATGTTTTTCCCCTTGCGCCGCAGGCCGGCCTTGCTGGCGAGGTGCGGGTGGGATTTCGCCCGTCGGACGTGCAACTGAGCCGCCAGGGCCAGGGGTTGCGGGCAAGGGTGCGCCGCGCCAGCTTTTTGGGCGCGTTTACCGATTACCAGCTTGATGTGTGCGGCCAGCAGGTGCGCACGGCGGTGGATACCCATGAGGCCCTGGCCAGCGACCTGTTGCTGCGCGAAGGGGACGAGTGTGTCGTCAGCCTTCGGGGGGCGCACTGGTTCAGTTAGGGTCTGTTTTTAAATAATTCTTTTGTCCAACTGGCTGCGTCAAAAGGCCATTTTTACTCCAGTCATGTACCATAAGCGTTGCTGTCTTCATCCGTAGCTTCCTTCGTCGCAACGGCTAAAGCGAGTACACTCCTTTCGTAAAAAAAGCCTTTTTCCTTGCCCTTGGCGCAAAATCATTTATTTAAAAACAGACCCTAGCCCTTTTCAAGGTTAATCTGCTCCAGGTTGGATTTTGCAGCAGCGCGCCGCGCAGCAGCCATGCAATGTGGCTGGCAGGATAAGGGGCGCAGGATTACTCCAAATTTGGCGGTCAGGTATGCAAGCAGTCAGACAACAGCGTTCGTGGGGCGTGGCAGAGGTGATTCTGCTGCTCTCCATTGCTATTCTGGTTATCGTGGTCGTGGTGCCGGTGGCGCTCATCTTTTTCAACGCCTTTTTTGTAAACGGGCAATTCAACGCGGCGGATCTGGTAAAAACCCTCAGCGAGGGCGAAACCTATCAGGCCCTGATGAATTCGCTGTTTATCGCCAGCGGCGTAACCCTCTGCGCCACCACCGTGGGGACGTTCTTTGCATGGCTGGTGACGCGCACGGACATTCCTTACAAGGGTTTTATGAAGAGCATGTTTCTTGTGCCCTTCATGTTGCCTTCGTTCATCGGCGCACTGGCCTGGAAGATGCTGCTCTCGCCGCGCGCGGGCTACATCAACAGGCTCTGGCGCGATGTCACTGGTGCGGAAGATGCCCTGTTCAATATATTTTCTTATGCGGGCATCATTTCCATTGAGACCATGTATCTTTTTCCCTTTGTGTTCATTCAGGTGTGCGGCGCGCTTGAGCGCATGGATCCCACTCTGGAGGAATCAGCCCGGATTTCGGGCGCGGGCCTGTTCACCATTACCCGCAAGATAACCCTGCCCCTGGTGCTGCCCAGCATCCTTTCGGGCGCGCTGCTCATCATGCTGTATTCCATGGCGCACTTTGGCACCGTGGCCGTGCTTGGCATTGAGGTGGGCATCTACAATATCCCCACTCTGATTTACGAACGCATCCATGAGAGCGCGGGCAGCTTTGCCTCCATCCGCACCGGCACTGTGCTGGCCTCGGTGCTGGTTGTTACGGCGGGCCTGATTATCTGGCTGCAACGCAAGGTACTTGGGTCCGGCAAATACCAGATCATCGGGGGCAAGAGCTTCCGGCCCATGGAACTCAAGCTGCGCGGCCTGCGCACTCCCCTGTTTGTCTTTTGCCTCCTGTACATCGCCATTACCATTGTGCTGCCCACTGTGACCATCTTTCTTGTGGGCGGGCTTAAAACCTACGGCGTGCCCATCACCTGGGAGAATCTGTCGCTCGACAACTACAAGTACGTGCTTTTTGAATGGGATCAGACCCAGCAGGCCATCAAGAACAGTATCGGCCTTGGGCTGGCAGCCGCCACAATCACCATGTTTGCGGGCGTCATGATTTCTTACGTCATTGTAAAGATGCAGGTGCGGGGCAAGGGTTTTCTGGAATTTCTGGGCATGCTGCCTTTTTCCGTGCCCGGCTCGGTCATCGCCCTTGGCGTGATACTGGCCTGGAGCGGACGCTTTGGCGTGAATCTGTACAATACCATCTGGATTATCCTTATCGCCTATATTGCGCGGTACATGGCATTTTCGCTCAAGGCCAACTCGGCGGCGCTGGAACAGGTGCACGATTCACTGGTGGAGGCGGCTCGCGCCTGCGGCGCAAGCATGTGGCAGGCCCTGCGCGATGTGGTGCTGCCTCTGGTGCGGCCCGGCATGGTGGCGGCTTTCTTTCTGATCTTTTTGCCTGCGCTGCGCGAACTGACGGTTTCGGTCATGCTGTACGGCACAACCAGCCGCACCATCGGCGTGGCCATCTACACCCTTAATGAAGACGGGGAGACCGTGACATCGGCGGCTCTGGCCGGCATTGCCCTCATTCTTATCGTGACGGGCCAGAGTATTATCAACCATTTCGCCAAGTCCAGGCAGGCCTGATTATGTCCATCACACTCAGCAATGTTAGCAAGTATTTTGGCAAGGTTAAGGCTGTTTCTTCCCTGAATCTCGAGATAGGCGATGGCGAATGCTTCTCCATGCTCGGGCCGTCGGGCTGCGGCAAAACCACAACCCTGCGCATGGTGGCGGGCTTTGAAGATCTGGACGAGGGCGAAATCAGCGTGAACGGTAAGCTGCTTTCATCCGGCGAAAAAAAATATTATCTGCCGCCCGAGAAACGTGATTTCGGCATGGTGTTTCAGGCCTTTGCCGTTTGGCCGCACATGAGCGTGTATGAAAACGTGGCCTTTCCGCTGCGTATCAAGAAAATCGGCTCGTCAGAACTGCACAAGCGCACCACGGATGCCTTGCGGCATACCAACCTGCTGGAAGTTGCGCAAAAAAGCCCCGCGGATCTTTCCGGCGGGGGCAAGCAGCGTGTGGCTCTTGCCCGTGCGCTGGCCATCAATCCATCTGTCATGCTGCTGGACGAGCCGCTTTCGAGCCTCGACCCGCATCTGCGGGAAGAAATGCGCTTTGAGATCAAGGAACTGCAAAAGATCTACGGCTTCTCCATCATGTATGTGACTCACGATCAGTCGGAGGCCATGGCGCTTTCTGACCGCATTCTTGTGATGAAGAACGGCGTGGTGCAGCAGGTGGCCTCGCCTCTGGAGGTCTATACCAGGCCCGCCAATCGGTTTGTGTTCAGCTTTATCGGGCTGTCCAACTTTACGGAAATGGCGGTAACGGCAACGCACATGCAGCTTGACGGCGTGGGCGCAGCCTTCCCGGCAGGCTGCGCCCCGGATGCCTCCATTGTTCAGGCTGGGCGCGGCGTTGTTGCCAGCCGTCCCAATGAAATTGATTTTGTGGATGAAGGCGGTGTGCCCGGCATTGTAGAGCGGCGTACCTTTTTGGGCGAGCAGCTCGACTATCAGGTGCGCGTGGGCGAGCAGAGCGTGCGCGTGCAGAAGGGGCGGTACGCCCTCGGCCCGCAGGAAGGCGAAAACTGCCGTCTGCATTTTTTGAAACCCTTGTGGTTTCCCGTGGATGCTGCCAGCTAGCAGGGTGGGGCCGCCAGAACGCCTGATTTGTTTGCCTTTGATCACGGCCATGCGCTTTTGGAAAATGCGCATGGCCGTTCTGCATTCTGGACTGTGGCTGCCAGGAAAGTCCAGATTTGCATTTGCAGCGGCAGAGAAAAGGACGGTGAAAAATTTTTTAACCGACATCCCTCTGACAGATTGTAAGCCAGCAGCGCGGAAATTTGGATGCGTTCTGCAAAAAAATGACACTGTGACAGGTATGTGTCAGAAATTTTTTTTATATCTAGATTTTATTTAACCTCCTTGAATATAGATCAATATGCAATATTGAGCCAAAGTTGCTCTTTTTTGGTAAAAATTTTTGCACGATAGGGCTTGCAAAGTGTTTAGCCCTTCCATATATTCACACCGAAGCGGGAAACCGCTCCACAGGCGTTTGTATGAAACCATAGTCCCAAGCGGGGCAAAAGAAAGGAAGGATAACCATGAAAAAGATCGCTACTCTTCTGTTGGCGGCCGGCCTTGTGTTCGGCGTTGCCACGGGCGCCAGCGCCATCGACTTCAAGGCCAAGGGCCAGTGGATCATGAACTTCGACTACGGCCAGAACGGTGGTTTCACCGGCGGTAACGGCCAGACCGGCTTCAACCAGGCCAACAAGCAGTACAAGAACGAAGACGAATTCGAAGCCAGCCAGCGCGTTCGCCTGCAGTTGGACGCCGTGGCTTCTGAAGCCCTGTCCGGCACCGTGTTCTTCGAAATTGGCCAGCAGACCTGGGGTACTTCCAAC